>JBOHUC010000053.1:0-19057 GCA_050733935.1 Candidatus Eiseniibacteriota bacterium
CCATTGGGTTGCCCTCGCTTTCTTGGGGCTCCTTCACCGGATGACCCCGTGGTCTGCCGCGGACTTTATCGCGGTCAAGAGGGCAACCCACTCCTCCCGATCTCCCCGTCTTCATCGATACGCAGCAAGTTCACCGACGAGTGGCTCGCTACCGGGCGGTGTCGGTCACAACGGGTCTTGAGACCCGTTGATCAACTTGCCCCGGGGCAAGTTCGCCGACTCCTGTGGCTCAACTGGATCCAGAACCAGTTCATCAACATGCCCCCCCGGGGCATGTCCATTCCCCAACTTGCCCCGGGGCAAGCCTCATTTCCGGCCCTTTAGCTCCCGGGACGTTCTGCCGTAAACTCAAGGGGCCACGCGCGGGGCTTCCGCCCGCCCGGCTGCGCGAGTCCCGCCTCCAAACCCGCAGTGAGGGCCGTCATGCGCGTAACCCGGGTCCGTTTCGCCGCCTATTCGCTCTTCGTTCCGACCGCTCTGGCCTGCGCCGCCCCGGCCCTCGTGCATGCCCAGGCCGGCGTCGAGTACTCGACGATCGCGGGACAGTCCGTGACCACGCTGCGCGGCGCGCCCGCCCCCGCTCCGGAATGGAGCGCACCGGAGGCCGAGCGTCCCGCGTCGCGATTCACGCTTTCGAAGGGCTGGAGCTCGTGGTTCGGCGCGGAGAGCAGCGCGGCATTCAAATCGCTTCGCTCCGGCGGGCCTGCGGCCGCGAGCGGTCGGGCACCGGTGGAATACGAAGTCGTCCGGCCCGCGCGCCCGAAGTCCGGCGCCCCCGGCAAGGTCGCGGGACTCGTGTACGAGCGCGACGGCAAGCGCCCCCTCGCGAACGTTTACGTCGGCCTCGTCTCGACCGAGCCCGAGTACAAGGTCGTGCGCCTCGAAGCGCGCACCGATTCCGCGGGCTACTACGAGTTCAAGACGGTCGAGCCTGGCCGCTGGGCCGTCCAGGTGATCGAGGACCGCCTCCCGACGATCTTTGCGCCTCCGCGCATCGGTCACATCGTCACGGTCGCGAAGCGCCAGGCGGTCGCCGCGCCTGCGCTCGTCGTCACGCGCACGGCGTGCGTGTCGGGACACGCGGTCTGGGGTGACGGGTACGTGCTCTACGACGCGCCGCTCACGATCGCGCCGTACGATTCGACGTTCCTCTCGACGGGCGGGCTCCTCAATGGCGTGGGCGATTTCAATCTCTGCGGGGCGCCGACGGATTCGGTCATGGTGTGGATGCACCTGCGCGACGGCCGCTCGCTCGGCCGCGCGACGCGGCTCGATCCCAAGAATCCGCGCCGCGTGGATTTCAAACCGGATCCGATCGAGAGGATGGACGGCTGCGTGCTCCGCGTGCTCGCGGTGACGAACGAGCGCAAGCCTGTGGGCTTTGCACGCATCACGGTCGTGGGCCGGCGTTTCGAGCAGGGCGCGCGTCCGGCGCTCGTGTACGTTCGCGAGGAGCGGGCGGACGGAGGCGGCGTGGCAGAGTTCAAGGTGCCGTTCGGCGTCTATGAAGTGCTCGCGATCAATCCCCGCGAGGGCCAGGTCGGTCGCGTTCAGCGCATGATCGTGGACACGAACCAGAGCGGGACACAACCGCTCGAAGTCGTGCTCCGCGGACAGGCGACGCCGAGCGAGCGGGCGTCCATGCACGCCGAATTGCTCAATCGCGCCGAAACCTACCTCTACGTCTGGACACAGTGACGCCGGTCCGTTAGCCTCCCCGGGCGACGTCGCCCTCCAACGCACGCGGTCTACGATGCCGCGTCACGTTGGAACGCGTGACGATCCCTCACGGAGGAAACATGCGGCTCGTCACGTTGGCGGTCCCTGCGGCATTTCTGCTCACGGCCCTTGCCGGCACCCCAGGCGGTGCTTCGGCGCAAGATCACCCTTCGCGGGAGGACCGTCAGCTCGGCGGCCACTCGTACATTCCCTCCGGCCGGCTTCCCGATCCCTTCGTCACGACGCACGCGCGCTTCCGGACGGCCGGCGGACTCGCGACCGGCTACGAAGCCGAGTTCGTCGTTCCAGTCGTGGATACGGTCCGGATCACGAAAGGCGACATCGGCTTCTTTGGGCTCGACTTCGAGTATCAGCAGAATCTCTGGAATCGATGGGCGTTTCGCGCTTCGTTCGAGGGCAATGCCCGAACCGGCACGGACCTGTCATCCCTCCTCGCCTCGGGGCTCTCTTCGGTCTACGGAGCGGAGCTCGAGGGCAAGTTTCGCCTGCTGCGCAAGGAACGGATGCAGGTCACGCTGCACGCATTGTTGACGCGCAAGAACCTCTTCGGTCTCTCCCTCCTGCAGTTCGCCGAGGATGTCATCGAGGACAGCACGGTGAATGAGAACGCCACTCTGGTCGTCGAGGGGCGGATCCGTCGCACCGTCTTTGGCCCGAGTGTCGCCTACACCTTCAAGCCCTGGCTCGGTGCGACGGGGTTCGCGTTCGTGGGACCGGCCGATCCGTTCGACGATGCGGCCAAGGACCAGACGGCGTTTCGCGGCGGAGTCACTGGAAGCGTGGACTTCGGGAAGCTCGGTTGGGCCCCGATCGGCATCCTTGCCGGTTACGACTATGACTCCTTCCCCGAAGGCGCGAATGACATCATCGAAGGAGTCTACGCGATCACGTTCGCGGGGGCCTTCACGGGACGCGAGGATTACAGCATTGGCTTTGAGATTACGAGCTCGAGAATCAGGCAGAAGGACCTCCCCGACGAGTTCGGCGCGATCACGTTCTCGATCAACTCCCGATACTATTTCTGATCGCGTAGGCGCGCGGCTGCGGACGAACGAAAATGCCAGCGAGCCCGGGAGATCCGTCTCCCGGGCCCGTTTTTGCGACGTCCCTTTCGCACCCCTTCCGGGGCGCATCCCTGCGGCGCCGTCCGCCGCTCCCGGAGTCCGATCTAGGAGCAGCCGGTCGTCGCTCCGCAGCTCATGCACTTGAGACACGTCCCGTTCCGCACCAGCTGGAACTGCTGGCACGAGGGACAGGGATCGCCTTCGAAGCCCATCGCCTTCGCGTCCGAGGAGTTCGCGCGCTTCTGCCGCAACTCCTCGTAAGCGTCGCGCGGGGAAGGGCCCATCGCCACGGTCACGACGCCGGGCGTGGCCGGGACACTGGCCTCGGCCGTCACGGCGGGGACCTCGACGCCGTGTCCGTTTGCCTGGCTTGCCCCGTGGCCGTTCCCATGATCGCTTCCGTGGCCGTTTCCGTGGCCATTCCCACCGTCGCCGTTCCCGGAGCGCTCCTTGTGCCCGGGATTGCGCTTCGTCCCTGAAGCGGATTTCGTGAGCACCGCAGCGGCTGCGGCCGCCGAGGCCGGATCGAGAACCGAAGCCTTGACCGGCGCCTGCACGTCCTCGGCTTTGAGATCGAGCGGCACCGCAGCCGAGACCGGGAGCGCGCTCGGAAGCCCGTCCGTCTCGTGGTGCCCGTTGGCGGTAACCCGGATGGTCGAAACCGCCGCCGGGCTTCCCGTCGAACTCGGAGTACCGGCCGCCGCCGTCGAGGCCGGCGATCCCACCGGAGCTCCAAGGCGCGCACTCTCGTCCCGGCCCATGACTTCTTCGGGCAGACGGGACTTCCTGGGCGCGGTCGACGCGCGCGGATTCGCCGGATGGCTCGATTGGCTCGACTGGCTCGACTGGCTCGATTGCCCGGCCGAGTCCGCGCGCAGGTCTTCGTCCGACACCTGCGCGAGCTCGTCGCGATTGAGATACGTGATTGCGAGCTCGCGGAAAATGTAGTCGATCACCGACGTCGCCATGCGCAGCCGATGATTGCCCTGGACGAGGCCGTTCGGCTCGAAGCGCGTGAACACGAACGCGTCCACGAACTCCTCGAGCGGCACTCCGTGCTGGAGCCCGAGCGAGATTGCGATCGCGAAGCAGTTCATGAGGCTTCGGAACGCGGCCCCTTCCTTGTGCATGTCGAGGAAGATCTCGCCCAGCGAGCCGTCCTCGTACTCGCCCGTGCGCAGGTAGATCTTGTGGCCCCCGACGGTCGCCTTCTGCGTGTAGCCCGAGCGCCGGTCCGGGAGCCGGCGGCGCTTCGCCTGCCAGTGATGCACGACGCGCTCGGTGATCTTCTCGGCGAGCACGACCGGATCGCCGGTCCGTGCGGCCGCCTGGACCGCTTCGAGCGAGCCCACCGCGGGCTCGTCGCCCGCCGCTTCGTCATCGTCGCCCGCGAGCGCCGAGAGCGGTTGCGAGAGCTTCGAGCCGTCGCGGTAGAGTGCGACCGCCTTGACCATGAGTCGCCACGCCGCGCGGTAGCAGTCCTGCACGTCCGCGACCGTCGCATCGTGCGGCATGTTGATCGTCTTCGAGATGGCGCCCGAGACGAACGGCTGCGTGGCGCCGAGCATGCGGATGTGCGCGTCGTAGGGAATGAAGCGCGTGCCTTTCCGGCCGCAGCGGTTCGCGCAGTCGAACACCGCGAGGTGGGCGGGATCGAGTCCCGGTGCACCTTCGACCGTCATCGTTCCGCACACGTAGTCGTTGGCCGCCTGGATCTCGTCCAGCGTGAACCCGATTTCCTTGAGCAGGTTGAAGTTCCACGCCGCCATCCGCGCTTCGGAGAGCCCGAGCTTCTCGACGCAGAACGTGCGCCCGAGCACGAACGGATTGACCGCCATCTTGAGGTCAAACGCGCCGCCGAGCTGGGCCTCGATCTTCTCGATCTCGACCGGCCCGAACCCCTTGGCCCTCAAGCTCTCGTGGTTGATCCCCGGTCCGCCCGCGAGCGTGCCGTGGCCCACGCAGGAACGCACGATCCCGTCGATCGTCGCCTCGTCGTAGCCCAGGTTCCGAAGCGCGATCGGGAGACTCTGGTTTGCGATCTTGAAGTAGCCGCCACCCGCGAGCTTCTTGAACTTGACGAGCGCGAAGTCGGGCTCGATGCCCGTCGTGTCGCAGTCCATGACGAGGCCGATCGTGCCCGTCGGCGCGATCACGGTGACCTGCGCGTTCCGGAACCCGTAGAGCTCGCCCAGGCGGAGTGCCCGATCCCACGCCACGCGCGCGGCCGCGAGCAGATCCTCGGGGCAGAAGCCCGGATCGATCGCCTGCGGCCGGATCGTGAGCGCCTCGTACTCGCCGTCGGGAGCGGCGTACGCCGCGCGCCGGTGGTTGCGAATCACGCGCAGCATGTCGGGCCGGTTCTTCGTGAAGCCGGGGAACGGTCCGAGCTCGGAGGCGATCTCGGCCGAGACGGCATACGACTCGCCCGTCAGGATCGCAGTCAGGGCGCCGGCGATCGCGACGGCCTCCTTCGAGTCGTACGGCAGACCCTCGCGCATGAGAAGCGTGCCGAGGTTCGCGTAGCCGAGCCCGAGGGTGCGGAACTCGAACGATCCGCGCGCGATCGGCTCGGACGGATACGATGCCATGCCGACCGAGATCTCGAGCGTGAGCGTCCACAGACGGATCGCGTGCCGGTAGGCCTCGATGTCGAACGAGCCGTCCTCGCGCTGGAACGGGACCAGGTTGATCGACGCGAGATTGCACGCCGTGTCGTCGAGGAACAGGTACTCCGAGCAGTTGTGAACGACGAGACCCGCTGCGACGAAGTGATGGGTCGCAGGCTCGGTCAGGTCGAACACGATCTCGTCGCCGAGCGGCGTGAACGACTCGAAGCGATCCTCGAGCGCGTTCGCGGGAACGGGCGTGCGGGGGCGCCCACTCCACAGCGTGAGGCAATCGGGCGCAGCGCCGATCAGGGCTTCGAGCCCGATCCCAAACGGAACGAAACCCTCCTCGTCCGGACGGCCGACGCGCGACTTCACGCCGAGCGCGAGCAGAAGGAGCTGCACCTGTCCGGCGAGAGATTCGGATGCGAGGCGGAATGCGATCGAATCGCCGCCCCGCGTGTGGAGCTCCTCGATCATTCCGCACAGGATCGCTTCGATCGACGAGCGATCGAGACCGAACACCGTGTCACGGAACTCGAGCTCGGACGGTCCGGTGCCCTCGATCCAGTCGGTCTCGTCCGCATCGATCCACGCGCCGCCCGCACCGGGAGCCGCGCCGGAAGCCGCGCCGGGAACCGTGTCCGGATCCGCACCGGCGCGCTCGTTCGCCGTCGAAAGGAGGTGCGTGGTCCCCGCGAGCTGGCCCACTCGCCGGCCGAGCCGGACGGCGAATGCGCGCTCGAGCTTCCTTGACCCGAAGCCGGGACGACCGAGAACGATCATGTCATCGGGCGTGAGATCGGACGCGGGCACGTCGCCGCGGTTCTTCGTCCAGACGCGGTGATCCGCCGTGAGCTTGAGCGTGTAGCCCGCGCGCGTGCGCATCCGGTAGACGGGCTTGAAGCCGGTGATGAACGACGGCCCGATCGGGTGCGGCTTCCCGTCCGAGCCGATCACGTTGGACGACAGGCCGAGCAGAGCGTCGATGCGACGCCAGCCGTTGCTCGTCGCGACCAGCGTGTCACCCGTGACGCACGGGTTCGACGCGTTGATCCGCCCATCCTTCGGACAGGTGTGCCACTCGTTGATCGTCGTGTCGTACTGGAGTCCCGGGTCGGCGCACGCCCAGGCAGCGTGAGCAATCCGGTCCCACAGCCGGTGGGCCGGAACCGTCCGCGCGACCTTTCCGTCCGTGCGGCGCACGAGCTTCCACTCCGCACCACTGTCGAGCGCGTCGAAGAACTCGTTCGGAATGCGCACCGAGTTGTTCGAATTCTGCCCCGAGACCGTTCCGTATGCGGCCCCGTCCCAGTCGGTGTCGTATTCGCGGAAGTCGAGCTCGGTCTCGCCCTGCTGAGCGAGCTGGAGTACGCGCTGGATGTAGGCCTCCGGAACGTACGCCGCGCGCGCGGCGCGGATCGCGTTCTTGAGCGCCGGGTTCCTCGCCGGATCCGCCACGATCTCGGTGTCGAGGTCTGTGACCGAGTAATCGGGATCGGCGGCGACCGTATTCTCCGTGCGCTGGCAGGCGTCGAGCACGGCCTGGAGCCGGCGACGGCACGCGCGCGATCCCGCGACCAGGGCTGCGACCTTCTGCTCCTCGACGACCTTCCAGTCGATGAACTCCTCGATGTCGGGATGATCGGCCTTCAAGATCACCATCTTCGCGGCGCGACGCGTGGTGCCGCCGGACTTGATGGCACCCGCGGCCCGATCGCCGATGCGCAGGAACGACATGAGCCCGGACGAGCGTCCGCCGCCCGAGAGCGGCTCGTTCTCGCCGCGCAGATTCGAGAAGTCGCTGCCGGTGCCCGAGCCGTACTTGAAGAGGCGCGCTTCACGGACCCACAGATCCATGATGCCGCCGGGATTCACGAGATCGTCGGATACGGACTGGATGAAGCACGCCGACGGCTGCGGATGCTCGTACGCGTTCTCCGCCTGCTTCATCACTCCGGTTTCGGGATCGACGTAGTAGTGGCCCTGCGCGGGGCCGGAAATGCCGTACGCGAAGTGAAGCCCGGTGTTGAACCACTGCGGGGAATTGGGCGCGGCCATCTGCACGGCGAGCATGTGACACATCTCGTCGTAGTAGGCCTGCGCATCGGCTTCGCCGTCGAAGTAGCCGTAACGACGGCCCCACTCCGACCAGCATCCCGCCATGCGGTGGAACACCTGCTTGGCACTCGTTTCGCCTGCGGGCAGCGGTTGACCCGACGCATCGAGCCGCGGCGAGCCGTCGGCCTCCGGCGCGTTCACGCCGGCCTTGCGGAAGTACTTCTGCGCGAGAATGTCGGTCGCGACCTGCGACCAGCCCTGCGGAACTTCGACGTTCTCGAGCCGGAATACCACGGAACCGTCCGGGTTACGGATCTCGGAGACCCGCTTCTCGAACTCGATTCCGGCGTAGGGCCCCTGGCCCTCCTGAGTGAATCGGCGCCGGATCTTCAATGTCGCCCCCTCTGAACAAACCTCGAGTGAAAGCACATACGACCCTGGGACCAGGGCGAACCCGGATGCTCCCCCTCACCTGACGATGCTCCACCCAAGGGACACGGGCGATCGATCCGGCAACGGATCCCGATCGGGAAGCAATTCTCCCGAGGGGTGGCGCATGTCGCTTGAAAAGGCGCGTCACCCCGGCGCTTCCGCGCCGCCCGGATGGAACATGACCTTCTTGTGTGTCCAGGGTCTCTCTCGTCCGGCCGCGGCCTTGCTCGGCCTGTCCGTCGAACGGGAGTTGTCTTGGTGCGGGGGCGTCTGGATACCGGATCGGAAAGTTGGGTCTTCCAGTCCGGGTCGGCCCTCTTTGAGGAAGGAAGGTGGGGAGGGGACCTACTCCCCTTCTCTCTTCCTCTTTCCCGCCGGACTCGAGGGCGGAGTTGACACGCGTGATGAGTAACCTCGATGCCCGATCGGGAAGCCGACTTTCTACCTGCGCCCCGGGCGTGTCAATACCCCGAATCGAAAAATCTGCGGCGCCGGAGCTCCGAGGCAAATCACGCGCCGAGTCGCGTGTGGATCAACATGTGGATGACGGTGGATCGGTGTGGAGGCCGTGCACGAAATGCCGCCTGAGATGAAACGCCGTCGCGAATCAGGCCGGAAGCGACCCGCTTCCCCGCCGCCCGAAACTCCGAAGGGCCGGAAGATCGTGCCGCCGCGCTTTCTCGCGCTCAAGATCGCAAGGCGCACGTGGGGACTCGGCGATGCGCGCGCGAGTTTGAGTCCCGGCTTCTTCCACTACACGAGGGCTTCCTGATCTGCGCGCACTTCGTGGGGCTCGTGCGCGCGGGACTCTCGCTCACGGGGACCGCGCGCGATGCGGGCGCTCTCCTCGTCCTTCCGGTCATCTCGTTCGGCCGTCCCGCGGCTGGGCCCTGGGGTCCCGCTCACGCTCGCGTGCCACCGGAAGCGGACCGGAAAATCGTGATCTTCCGAAACCCGAACCACGGGGTTCCGCTCCGGGGGCGGCCTGCGCCGGCGCCCGAGCCGAGCGAGCTCATGGCGCTCGACGCGGGCCATGAACGGGGAGTCCACGTTCTATTGCGCGCTTGATCGGTTCGCTACCGGGATTGGGTGGGTCCCAACTGGTCTTAAGACCAGTTGATCAACATGCCCTGGGGCATGTTCCGGTCCCCCAACTTGCCCCGGGGCAAGTTCACGGGGCTTCTGGACGCGATCAACACCGTTGATGAACTCGCTCCAGGGCGAGTTCATCGTTCGTCATGTCAACGTTGCCCTGGGGCAAGTTCATCGACGGGTGGGTTCGCTCCCGGGATGGGGTGGGCCCCAACTCAACATGCCCCGGGGCATGTTCCGGTCCCCCAACTTGCCCCCGGGGCAAGTTCCCGCGCGAGTCTACCGGCGGAGGATCTCGACCTTTTCGATCCGGTCCCCGCGGCGGATCGTGTCCACGACGTCCTGGCCCTTTACGACGTGGCCGAAGATCGTGTACCGCCCGTCGAGGTGCGGTTGCGGCGACTGCGTGATGAAGTATTGCGAGCCGCCCGTGTCCTTGCCTGCGAGCGCCATGCCGAGGGCCCCCGTGTCGTAGCGCAAGCGGTTGTATTCACAGCGGAACGCGTAGCCCGGACCGCCGTTTCCCGTCCCGAGCGGATCGCCGTCCTGGATCACGAAGTAGGGCACGACGCGGTGCCACCTCGTGCCGTTGTAGTAGCCCGAATCCGCGAGCGTGACGAAGTTTCGGACGGTGTTCGGAGCCTCCCTCGGATCGAGCGAGAGCTCGATCACCCCGCGGGCCGTCTGAAGCCGGGCTCCGGTCACACGGCCAATCGCGCCGGTCGAGTCCTCCTCGGCGAGTGCGTCGCGATAGGGGCCGAACGCGGCGGCCTTCCAGGCCGGCGGGGCATGCGCCGTACGCGCCCGCGCGAGGGCCGAGTCACCGTAGACCGCCCGGTAGGCGTTCGCGGCCGCGTCCCGGATCCGCACGTCCGGGGAAGCGAGCGAGGAATCGAGCACCGCGGACAGCTCTTCCGCGCCCCGGACCTTCGAAGCCCCCGGACCGTAGGCTGTGAACGCCGCGAGCACGGCGAGCTCGACATCGGGCTCGCGCGGCTCTCGGTTGTTGCGCAAGAGGCGGACCAAGTCCGGAACCAGCGTCGAGTCCCCGCTCTCCCCCGCCGCGCCGGCCGCCGCGGTCGCGGTGATCCAGTTCGAGTCGGTCATCCCCGAGAGGATCTCGGCCCGCGCGGTCTTGTCCCGTCGCGTCGCAAGTCCGTTGAAGGCAGCGCTTCGTTCCTCGAACGAGGCGGGCCCTCCGATCACGCGCAGCCCGGCCGCGACCTTCTTGAGGATGAGGAGCGGCTCCTCGCCGGGAACGTCGCCGAGCGCCTCGAGCGTTCCCGCCCGGACCCAGCGCTCGGGATCGGCGAGGAGATCGCGCACCGAGGGCCAGGCGTCGGCACCCGCGACCGTCGCGAGAGCACGGGCGGCCGCGAGGCGCACGGCAGGCTCCCGGTCCTTGAGCGCTCCCCGAAGCGCGGGCACGGCATCGCGCGACCGAAGCAGCGCGGTGCTCTGGATCGCGCTCTCGCGCACGTACGGCTCCGGGTCGGAAATGCCCGCTAAGACCTGCGGCAGGGCCGCGGAGTCGGCGAGGGTCCCGAACGAGCGCTGGGTCGCGACCCGCACGCGCCAGTCGCGATCCCGGGCCGCGCGAACCAGCGGCCCGAGCGCCGTCGGGCTTCGCTGCCGTCCGAGTGAGCGGGCCGCGTAGGCCCGGACGGCGACCTCCGGATCCGAGAGGAGCCGATCGAGCTCCTTCACGGAAACCTCGGGATACGGAGTCTTCTCGAGCGCGTAGGCGGCGAACGCGCGCGTCCACGAGTCTTTGCTCTTCGTCGCGTCGGCGAGCTTCCAGACGGTCGAGGAGTCGGCGAGCCGCCAGCAGGCGATCGCAGCCTCGCGCGAGAGCAGAGGCTCGGGCGAGCCCAGGCCGGCCACGACCGCCGCCGTTCCGCGCTTGTCTCCCAGCTTCCCGAGTGCTTCGAGCGCGCGCGCCCGCACCTCGAGGTCGGGCTGCTCGCGGGCGGCGAACCCCAGCGCCACGGTCGCACTCCGGCTTCCGATCTGCCCGATCGCGAAGGCCGCCTCGCGGCGCACGCGCACGTCCGTGTCGGTGGCGAGGGCCGTGAGGAGGAGATTGGTTCCGGTCGAGTCCTGGAGGCGGGCGAACGCGCGGCAGACGCGCCAGCGGACGAGCGGGTCGGCATCGCTCTGGAGGAAGCCCAGAAGCCGGCTCGTGTCGGTCGCCCGGGTGTCCTCGAGCATCGCGATCTCGACCCAGGCTTCGCGCGAGCGTCCTTCGCGCGGCGGCCAGGGGGCGCGATCCACACGCTCAGCCAAGACCTCAACGTTTGTGACCCTAGCGGCGATAGGGTCCGTCTCGCCAGCCAGCAGGAGACCGAGACAAGCAAAGACCAAAGTAACCAGAATGAAGAGGGCGCGAGCCCGGCACGTGCGCCGAGTCATCGCGACGCACGAGCGGGTTGACGGCACTTAGAGACTGTTATGGGCAAAGTGTGCCTGACGCACTTCTAAGATACTCTGCTGTGAAGATATGAAGTCGCCAAGGTCGATGGTTGTGCTGTTGTTGTAGTCGATCTCTGCGTAATAGGATCCAGAATTGTATCGCGTGGTGAATTGCCCTAGATCGCTTACGTTCGTGTTTCCGTTTGAGTCGAGATCAGTTGAGCGACCCTGGATGTTGTAATAACATCCAACCGTTCCCGGCGTGAACAGTACGATGGCCGTACTATTGTCGTAGCCGCCGAGCCTAGGAGTAAACACAGCCTGGCCCGCAGCATTCGTATACTTGCTTATGGTCTTGGCTGAACAATTCACTGTTGCCCACTTGCTTGAGCGTTGTGTGGTGTCACAGTGGAAGAACTGAAGTCGATTTCAACCAGCCAATTCTGCACGGGCGTGTTGTTGATGTCGAACGACGAAGCCCGAGCCGATTGCGACACCGCTCGAGTTGCCGACTACTGCTGATGGGAAAGTCACATTCCCGCAGTCGGCAGGCTGAGAGAACGAGTCGCAAGTCATCAATAGGCCACCGATGACGACGGCGATCGTGAGGAGACCACGGACTTGGGGGGACATGCTACACCTCCTGCTTTGGGCCAGGGTGCTTCGCAGCTCCAGATGAGCAGGATGATAGTTCCTTTATCATAGTAATCAACTGGGCCTCTCAGCGAACGCGGGCGATCCGACCCTCTTCGATCGAAGAGAGGCCCTCGCCGTTGGAAGCCACAATCTTGTAAAGGTATGCGCCGTTCGCAACCGGCTTGCCGTAGCTGTCGTTCCCGTCCCAGGCGACCTGGTTGTAGCCGGGCGAGGCCGGATAGACGCTCTGATACACGAGCGAGCCCGACACCGAGTAGACCTTGAGCAGAACGCTGATCGAGCGGTCGCTGTCGAGTGTGAAGTTGAACGTGACCGCTCCGGTGGTCCCCGCACCGAGCGGCGCGCCCGTGAACGGATTCGGGAATGCGAAGACGTTTCGCAGAGCAACCTTGGGCTCGATCGAGGTGAGGAATGCCATGCGACGGCTCGCTCCCCCCGGGAAGCTCACCGCGGCTTCGTGTGATCCCGTGTCATAGCTCCCCGGCCAGGAGACCGCCCACAGCCGGCGCGAGGAGTCCGTGGCGGCAGGCTCGATGACCGATCCCGGAACCGGAAGTCCGTCCACGTTGAACGCGATGTCCGAGGCCGCAAGCTGCGCCGGACTCGAGATCAGAACCTGGTACGTGCCCGAGGGCGGTGCCAAATCGCCGTTTGCAATCCGCTGTCCGTTCACGAAGAGCCCGGTCTCGAGCCGGAGCGGGAGCGAGAACGACGTGGCGAGCCCGTAGCGATCTCGGGCCGAGAGCGTGAGATCCACGTCCTTGGGCTCGGGCCTGAACGTCCAGTTCAAGAGGTAACGGCGTCCCCCGCCATCGTTCAGCGTGTCCGGGTAGGACGGTGTGAATGAATACTCGGACGGGTCGATGGCACGCGCGCCCTCCCCGTTGATCGCAAGCTGGACGTCGTCGAGCCGGCTCTCGTCGACGAGGTCGACGACGAGGGCCAGCGAGTCCCCCTGCGAGCCCGGCTGGTAGCGCACACCGGTCGCGACGTCCTGCCCGTTCACCTGCGCGAAGAGCCGTGGGGCGCCCGTATTGATCGGGGTCGCCGGATCGCCGAGCAGGCAGTAGGTCTGGACCGCCCGCCGCTCGATTCCGACGAGTCCTCCATCCCCGAGCGCGCGCACCGCCCCGGCCATGATCGCCTCCCCAAGGAGAACGCGCGCGCCCCGCTCACCCAGGAACGAGTCGTGCGGCGGGTCGACGAACATGCTCTTGAAGAGCCAGACGTTGAGATGGTTCTCCCCGTTGGCCTGATCTCCTGGGAGGAGCTCGAAGTTGGTCGAAGCGTAGGAGGCAATCGCACCGGCGGCCGGCCGCGCGGGGTTCCGCGGGCCCAGCACCATCGTCTCTCCGAGCGCGTCCGAGCCGAACCGTTTCTCCTGCCGGTCCGAGAACTGGTTCACGTGGCAGGAGAACGCGAGGAAGAAAAACGGCTTCCCCTCGTTGAACAGGAACTCGGCGTCCTGCGCCGTATTGCTTGCCTGGAAAACTCGCTCGTGCGCGAGCACGATCGCGCTGCCGTGTCCCTGGAAGTTCACGATCAGCGATCCCTCGCCGAGCTTCGTCAGGAACCGCGGCCGGGCGGTCGTGTTCGAGTAGCTGATCGTCTGCCCGTACTTGGAGCCGCTCGTAACCGGGACACACGTCGGGCCCGGCGGGACGGGGCGTTCGACGGGGAGGAACAGGTTGCGCAGCGTGTACTGCTCCGCGTTGAAGTCCCGGAACCCTGCGTCCTGCGTGATCACCCGACCCAGGTTGTTCGAGATCTTCTCGAACACCTCCTCGCCCAGCTCGTAGCAGTAAAACGGCGACTGCTCGCCAAAGAAGCTGCCGTAGGAGTACGGATCGTCCGGCACGAGGAGTGCCCGGTGCCGCCACGCCCCCTCGAGATCCTGGGTATCGTAGGCGATCAACCGGTCCACGACGCCCTGCGCTTCCGCGAGCGTGCCCGCCGGAATACGACCCATCGACATGTCGGCGAAGAGATCCGGCTCCTGGTTCACACAATCGAGCGTGGGAGGTGCGGTTCCGTCGAGATCGCTCACGAACCAGAACTCCGAAGCGGAAAGCTCTCTTCCCAGAGTCAGGCCGACCGGGCCCGGGATGAGACGCGAAGGGAGGAAGTCGCGCGCCGACACCGCGAGGAAGTTCTGGGGATCGTCGCTCGAGTCCCCGATCAGGAGCACGAGCCGCGATCCCCACTGCGCGTACGCGAACTCGAGGAACCGGCGGATCGCCCAGTCCGACTTTCGCCCGCCGTCGAACGCGTCGTAGACCGCGGTTTCCGGTGCGACGAGCGCGTTGAAACCCTGTGTCCTCCGGTGCGCGGCCAGGGCCTCCGCCGCAGGGACGAACGGCTCCCCCGTGATGATCAGGTATTCGGGCTGTCCCGTTGCATCCCACAGGGCGATCGAAGAGGCGGGCGCGATCGCCACGTCAGGAATCGTGGGAATCGCGGACAGGGCGAAATACCGGTGGCGCGTCCCCGAAGCCACCACGTCCTGGAACTTCGCGGCCCACGTGGACGGGCTCGTGGGACGGATGAAGGTGGTGGGGACGACGATCGCGCGCGGGCTGGTCGAATCGGTCACATCGAACACCCGGACATCGGGCGCGGCTGCAGCGTTGAAGCCGTCCACGTCGATCTCGATGTCTCCCTCGGCGGTGCTGCTGTTCAGATCGAGTCGGTTCTGGAACGTGCGATAAAGGCGTGAGTAGGTTACCTCGTAGAAGAGAATCGAAGCTCCCGAGGGCCCCCCGTCCGGGAAGAACGTATCGGGTGGCGTGAACCCGCGATACTCGAGTCGATTTGTTCCTGCGTCGATCAGACTCGCGGAGAAGGTCGTGTCCGACACGATCACGTCCTGACCCGTGAGGAACTCGGTGGCGATGGGCGTGATCAGGTTGTCGGAGGGGCGCTTCCAGCGCATCCACAGTCGGTGCTCGTTGGGAAACAGCTCGATCCCCTGAAGCCCCAGGCTGAACTGCACTGTCCCCGACGCGTCCACGTCGGGTGTGAACGTCGTCAGCGTATCTGTCCAGTTGAAGTCGAGATCCGGCGCGGTCCAGGTGATGTACTGCTGGCAGGTGTCACGCGGGATCGGATTGTAGAAGAACCGCCGTTTGTAGCGGCGGAAGGACGGAAAAGACGCCGGCCGAACGGGAGCAGCGTGGTCGAGGTTGGCCGAAACTTCCTGCATTGGCATTTGCGGGATTCCGGCGTCATGCGAGAGGAAGTAGCAGTCTCCTCCACCGAAGCGGGCGCGGAGCTCCGTTGGATGGGCGCGGTCGAGGAATGACTGGCCGTAGAACACGACCGCATCATCGCCGTCAAAGACGCCGGCCGTGCCCGTCGTCCCCTCTTCGATCCGGACGGGCACGGGGACGCGGACGAACGGCGGCGTGAGGTCCCCGGCCCACTCGCGCCGTGTGAGGGCGAGGCTCGCGGTCGAAACGCCCAGGGGGAAGCCTTTCGCCCTGAGCTGGCTGAACGTCACGCGCCAGACTCCCGTCGTGTCCACGCGAATGCGCCACTCGTCGCCTGAGATCCCGCCCGCGATCGTGCGTGCCGGTGCCCCTGCCGTCGCCCGTTCCATCGCGCCGGGCCGCGACCCCGGCGTCATGCCGAACCCGGTGGCCCCGGCGAGCGATTGCGGAGTCCGCCGCTTCGGGCGCACGCGGAAGTCGCGCGCGGCCTCGTAGTTCGCGAGCGTCGTCCGGTACACACCCTCGAAGCCCGGATCGTGGCGCGGGGCCTCCTCCATGCGGGGATCGAGCTCGAGTCCGGAGCGCAGGAGTCCGGTCCCCCCGCCGCTGGTCCCGCTGCCTCCGCTTCGTCCGCCGCGAACCGGAACGAAGTCGACGCGAATCGTGGCCGACGTCACCTCGAGGAGCAAGCGTCGCGCGGGGTCGTAGCGGAACGGCTGAATGCGAAGCGGCACGACCCGCTGGAATCGAAGACCGCCGGGCGTCCCGAGCTCGGCGGTCGCGGCCGGCCACGGGCGGCCTCCGTCGTAGAACGCGGGATCACGGTGGAAGCGACGGGCCGGCGAGAACCCGGTCCCGTCGGGAATGAACTCGCTCTTTCCGAGCGGCTCGGGCTCGAGTCCCGCAACCGTCTCGACCGTTCGGCTCTTTTCCTCGAGCACGGTCACCCGCGGGGTGGTCCCCGGGGGATAGGCGAGCAGGAACCCGTGTGCCGGAAGCATCGGGCGCCCCTCTTCCTGCGTGTTCGACGAAAGGCCGGGCGCGTCGAGGTGGTAGAAGGACCCCTCCGGTCGCGTGACCGGCTTGACCCGGTAGGCGGGAAGCTCGAACTGGAGCGTGACGCCCGTCGCATCGGAGGCAATGAGCTTGATGGGGGATCCGGCAGGACCGGTCCGCCCCGAGCCGGCCGAGCTGGCCCAGGCGGCCGAAGGCCCTCCGGGGGTGGCGGCGAGGCCGCCCAGGACGAGCACCGAGACCATGGCGAACGCGGCGAGCGCGGCCCCCGGGGCCGGAAAGGTAGACGTACGCAGCCTCGGGAACGCTCCCCACGTTCGATCCATAAATCGCAGCCTACCCTCGGGACGTGAGCTTCGACCAGCGTGGAAATGATTGTGGCTTCGCGGTGTACGCTGGCCTTTCCTACCCCTGAACCGGGCGCTGGTTTCGCCCGCCGCACGGGAAACGCGCCCGACGCGCCTCGCCGCTCCCATCCCTGTCGGAGATTTGGCCTCCGGCCTCTGCAATTCTCGACGCGCAACGGGTATAATGGCGACGAACCCCGCCTCCGGAGGCTCGTTGTTCTCTAAGTTTCACAACGATAATCACTTACGGATGAGGCGCCGTCCCCGCCGGACGGCGCTTGCCGCGTCTGCCGCGCTCGCCCTCGCCGTCCTCCCCGGAGGGCTCGGGTCGGCGTCGCTCGCGCATGCGGACGCGGTCAACTCGTCCACGCTTCCGGATTCGGTCGTCGCACGCCTCCCGTACAAGGATCTCAGGATCGAAACGGTGCTCGTGTCCTGGTACCGCCTCGATCCGCGCTACCGGCCAGTGGGCAAGGGCCTCGAGCTCCGCCGGGCCTTCCTCGATCAGCTCGTCGAAAAGGAGATCCTCGCCCGGGCGGCCCTCTCCGAGCCGTTCGTCATGACCCGCGAGGAGTCGGCCCTCTACACCACCCACCGTGACAATCTCGTGCGCCGGGCCCTCTACAGGAGGGTCGTGCTCGACAGCCTCACGATCACGCCCGAGGACCTCGAGCTGGCCCGCCGCGACGTCCCGCCGGGGGTCACCGATTCGATCACCATCCGCTCGGCCGCCCGCACGCGCGCCGAACGCCGCCGCTCCGAGGAAGTGAACAAGCAGATCCGGGTGGCGCTGGCACCGGTGTGGGACGACTCGGTGGCCGCGTTGATCGCGCGCGGATTCGCGGCCCTGCCGCCACTTCAGGAGAAGACTCCGAAGGGTATGAAGATGAGGATCTCGAATGCCCTTCCGAACTTCGCTCCCTCGGACACCGGACGCGTGCTCGTGCGCTCGACGATCGGACCCATGACGATCGGCGATTTCGGCCGCCGGTTCCTGCTGCTCAATCCGATCGAGCGCACCTATCCGGTCCTGCCGGACGAGGTGAAAGCGCGCGCAGAGCAGTTCCTAGGGGGAACCTGGTTCTTCGCCGAGGCCGAGCGTCGCGGGCTCTCGAAGGACCCGGAAGTCGTCGCCTCCCTCGCGGAGAAGCGGGAGAGCATCGCGCTCGATCACTATTACAAGCGTCACGTCGAGAGCCAGGTGGACACGAGTGCCGCCGTGCTCAAGGCGCAGTTCGACAAGGACCCGGGCCTCTACGCGGTCGGGGCGCACAGCCTGGTCCGGACGATCACGGTGCCCGGACGCGCCCAGGGCGATTCGATCGTGGCGCGGCTCGCGGCGGGAACGCGCTGGGAGGATCTGTGCGCGGAGCGGAACAGCGATCCGCGCGAGCGCGAGCTGTGCGTCCAGCCTCGCGCCGTCGCCGACGCCGATCGCGATACGCTCCTCGTCCACGACCTCGCGCGGCTCTCGCCGGGCGAGAGTTTCGTCCGTGCAGGAACCACGTCGCAGGGCGTGAACAACGTCGTCTATCAGCTCGTCGAGCGCATCCCGTATCGCCTGCGCACCTTCGAGCAGGCGCGCTCGTTCGTCGTGCGCGACGTCGCGAGCCAGCAGACCGAAGTGAAGCTCGCCCAAATCCTGAGCGACCTCAAGCGCCGCACGCCGGTTGAGGTCAACGAGAGCGCGCTCGCCGCGCTCGATCTCGGCCCGGGAACGAACTAAATGATCCGGTTGTTCGTCGTCCTCGCGTTCTTCGTGTCCGGAGCGTCGAGCCTCATGCTCGAGGTCGTCTGGAGCAAGGCTCTGGGACACGTGCTCGGGAACACGCTCGAGGCGATCACGACGGTCGTGGCGGCCTACATGGGCGGCCTTGCGCTCGGGGCCTCGATCGCGGGCCGCACGCCGGCACTCGCCCGCCGCCCGGTCCTCTCGTACGGACTGCTCGAGATCGGCATCGGGTTGTTCGGACTGGCTTCGCTCACCCTGATCGCCGCCCTCGACGGGCCCCTCGGCGCGGCGTACGTCGCGTTCGGAGCGACGAGTCCTGCGTACGCCGCGCTCCGTTTCCTCGCCACGTTCGCGCTCCTCCTCGTCCCGACGACCCTCATGGGCGCGACCCTTCCCGTGCTCGTCGCCTGGGGAACCGAGCGCGCGGATCTCGGGCGGGTCTTAGGAACCCTCTACGCGGTCAATACGGCGGGTGCGGTGATGGGGACGCTCATCGCGGGCTTCGTTCTCCTCCCCGCACTCGGTCTCACGCAGACGGCCCTCGCGGCCGGCTCGCTCAGCATCCTGCTCGGCCTTGCAATGGCGGTCGTCTCGCGGAGCCTCCCGCCGCTAGCCGCACCGGCGACTGTTCCCGCCGCGCCTGCGCCCGCCGCGCCGGCGCCTGCGCCCGCCGCGCCCGACCCGGGCA
>JBOHUC010000054.1:0-2477 GCA_050733935.1 Candidatus Eiseniibacteriota bacterium
TGGGACCCCGCTCTCCGTAGCGAAACCTGGGGCGATCCAGACCCCGAATAGACGCGTGGTGAGCGGCGGCCGTGGGAAGAGGACACCCCGTCGACCTTGACAATCCGTCTTCATAGACGCAGCAAGTGCGCAAGGCGCTACCAGCCGGGACTCCGTTCCAAAAGAAGGAGTTTCCACCGCAACTTCCATTCAGCGTAGGTGTACAAGGCCGCCCTGATCTCTTCTTCGAGCGTTCTTCGAAGCACGATTCGTTTGTGGACCGGGGCGATGTGCGGAGTGTCGGGACTCGATCGTGCAAGCGTGCCTTCCAGGCGATCCTTCCTGAGAACGCCTTCGAACCGGAAGAGGTCCCTCGAACGTTGTGGTTTCGCGGTGCCGGACGCCATGCGCATACCGAGCGAGAGCTTTGCCCGGAACGAGAGGCCCCCACTTTTGGGATCGAAGAGCAGGCTGTCCAGGAATCCGGTTGGCATGTCGCCCATCAGACCTTCGGATACCGCGAGATAGCCTACGAGGCAACTGTCGGTCCCCCACAGCCCGACGGTGCAACCGTAGGCGTGCTCTTCCGTGTACCGCATGTTGGAGAACTCACCGACCGAATGGAGCGAGTCGTCAGGAGGAATGCGATCGCACGCGGCCGGAGCGACGGGGGCCGCCGACGCCGCGAGAAGAATGACGAGTGTGTTCGCGAATGCGGGGATCATGGCGCAACCCGGGACCCGCCCGCCGGCGGCCGGCGGCCGACGGCCTACTCCGGCTGCCGCTCCACCCGCGCGCCGAGCGACGCGAGCTTGTCGGCGAGGGCCTCGTAGCCGCGATCGAGGTGATAGATGCGCGAGACGCGCGTCTCCCCCTCGGCGGCGAGACCCGCGAGCACGAGTGCTGCCGACGCGCGAAGATCGGTCGCCATGACCGGCGCGCCCTTGAGGAACGGCTTCCCGTGCACGACCGCGGCGTTGTTCTCGACCCGGATGTCCGCGCCCATGCGCGCAAGCTCGGGCGCGTGCGCGAAGCGGTCGTGGTAGATCGTGTCCGTGATTGTGCTCGTCCCGTCACCGAGCGTTGCAAGCGCCATCATCTGCGCCTGCATGTCGGTCGCGAAGCCGGGAAAGACAGCGGTCGTGAGATCGAACGCTCGCGGCCGGCCGCTCGCCTTGAGCGTCACGCTCGTTCCCTGAACCGTGATCGATGAGCCCGCGGCTTCGAGCGCGCCCAGCGAAGCGCCGAGATGCCCCGGCTGGCAGTGCGTCACGGTCACCTCGCCGAGCGTGATCGCCCCGGCCGCGAGGTAGGTGGCCGCCTCGATCCGGTCCGGGATGACTTCGATCTTCGCGGGCGTGAGCTCCTCGACGCCTTCGACCGTGAGGTGCGTCGTGCCGATCCCCTCGATCTGGGCCCCCATCGTGACGAGCGCCTGCGCGAGCTGCGTGATCTCGGGCTCGATCGCGGCATTCTCGATCTCGCTCACGCCACGCGCGAGAACGGCCGCCATGAGCAGGTTTCCGGTGGCCCCGACGCTCGAGATCGGGAACGTGAAGCGCGTGCCGCGGAGTCCCCCGCCGCCCGGGGCGTTTCCGGCGTCGGCGACGATGTAGCCCTCGTCGATCTCGACGGTCGCGCCGAGGGCTTCCATTCCTCTGATGTGGAGGTCCACGGGACGCGGCCCCCAGGCGCAACCGCCCGGGAGCGAGACGCGGGCGCGCCCGAAACGCGCGAGGAGCGGTCCGAGCACGTAGACCGACGCGCGCATGGTCTTCACGAGCTCGTACGGAGCCTCGACCGACGAGCAGGTCGAGCTGTCGATGCGAAGGATGCCGTTCTCCCAGCGCACCTTCGCCCCGAGCGCCTCGAGCACGCGCACCATCGTGCGGGTGTCGGCGAGCCGGGGAACGCGCGTGAGGACGTGCTCGCCAGGAGCGAGGAGGGTCGCGGCCATGAGCGGGAGAGCCGCGTTCTTGGCCCCGGAGACCGCGACGGTCCCCTGAAGCGGCTGGCCCCCCTGAATGACGAGACAATCCATGGACTGCGTCTCCGCGGCAGTGGCCGTGGCGCTCATCGAACCCATCCTTGTGGTTGTTCGGGTACGGGCACGACCCGGAGCGCGCTCGAATCGATCTCGATGCGCGCGCTCATCGCAAAGTAACGGGCGCGGTCCGCGGATTCAAGCGTCCGGACGATGCGGAGACGAGATCGTCCGGGAGCACGGTCGGTCTACCGGGGTGGGGTGAAGACGAAAGGACACTGGAACGTCGTCACACCGTACGGAATCGAGGGGAACTTCCAGGCCCGGATCTGGGAGGTCGCGCACGACACGAGGCGGCTCGAGCCGATCGTGTTCTCGGCCACCGACACCGCCGTGACCTCTCCCGAGGCGGCGACCGTGAGCGTGACCACGAGCTTTCCGCTCAGGTGCTCGTCGTGTTTGAGCTCGTTCGCGTAGCAATAGTGGATGCCGCCCGCGTACTTCTGGATGACCG
>JBOHUC010000055.1:0-96062 GCA_050733935.1 Candidatus Eiseniibacteriota bacterium
GGACCCCGCTCTCCGTAGCGAAACCTGGGGCGATCCAGACCCCGAATAGACGCGTGGTGAGCGGCGGCCGTGGGAAGAGGACACCCCGTCGACCTTGACAATCCGTCTTCATAGACGCAGCAAGTTGACCGCCCACCTCACGAACCCTCAACTGGTTCTGGAACCAGTTGGATCTCCCGATCAACACCGTTCATCAACGGCATTGATCAACTTGCCCCGGGGCAAGTTCACCGCCCACCGCCACCGGCAGTCCACGGCATTCCGCGGCAGTCCCCCGACAAAGATCGAGGCCGGTGCCCGAAGACACCGGCCTCGCGGAGACCTCGCGGATCGGCCCGCCCGGTCAGAGACGGAACGCGAGTCCGACGGAGGTCGTCCAGAAGTCCGGATCGAACTCTTCCGGCGGCAGGGGCGCGGACTGCTTCTTCATGAACACGTAGCGCCCGTTCAAATCCACCGTTGCCTTCGATCCGAGGGGGATTCCAAGGCCGCCGCCCAAATGGACGCCGAAGTCCTGGTTCGTCACGTCCTCGACCGGAAGCGCGCTGTCGTAGTCGAGCGTCGTCTGATACCAGCCGACGCCGCCACCCGCGTAGACGACCTGCTGCGATCCCGGCGTGAGCCATGCTGACACCGTGATCGGCCACATGCGGGTCGTGAGCTGATCGTCCATCGTCGACTCCTGACGATAGGCAACGCCGAGCTCGGTCCGGAGGATCGAAAACGACTGGAATGGCGTGCCACGCACCGACAGGCCGTACTGCATCTCGGCTTCCGCATTGTCGACATGCACGGCTTTCGAAACACCAACCGACGGCATGATTTCCCAGGCGTTCGCGACGGCGACTCCGGTGATCAACAGGATGAGCCACAGGAGCCCGCCGAAGAGCAATCGCTTGCCGAGCGAGGGCGGGGCCTGCGCGGCACCGGCACCGCCGCCGGCACCGGGGTTGATCGTGATTTCCGAATTCATTGCGACCTCCTTGATGGGCCTCTATGGGCTTCGGCCTCTATGGGCTTCGAAGACTGTCGATCCCCTGCTGCCCGCGCGAGGGGCAATCCCTCGCGCGATCTCCGCAGGTTCGCAACCCTCCAAACAGCAAGGCCCGTGCCGCCCTACCGGGGTCCTAAATCGCTGCCGGGCAGCCCACTAGAGCTGTTCCAAATTGTTCAAAGCGAGCTTTCGAAGCCGTTCTTTCACGCGCCGCTTGTAATCGCTTCCGGATTTCCTCGACTTCCCGTCCTCCGCTCCGGTGCTATCCTCAATGAGGCAGAACGACGAAAAGCACGGATTGCAGAAGACCCGCGGCATGATGGGCCACACGGAATGGAATCGAGGCACAAGTGATTGCAACCGGGGGATGGATGGGCGCTAAGCCTCTCAACATTCTGCTCGTCGAAGACGATGAGGTCGACGTGATGACGGTTCGGCGTGCTTTCCGCGACGTCGGTGTCCGCCATTCCCTGCACGTAGCCGAGAACGGCGAAGAGGCGCTCTCGATGCTACGGGCGGGAAACTGCCCTTCCGATAACTGCCTCGTCCTGCTCGACCTCAACATGCCGCACATGGATGGCCACGAATTCCTGCAGCGTCTGCGGGACGATCCAGAGCTCCACCGGACCCCTGTCGTCGTCCTCACGAGCTCGAACCGCGAACAGGATCGTCTCCAGGCTTACGATCGCAACGTGGCGGGATATCTGCTCAAACCGCCCACGTTCCCGCGATTCCTGGAGCTTGCCGCCACCCTCGACCACTACTGGTCGGAAGTCGAGATGCCTCCATCCGCGTGAGCGGGCCCATGCACATCCTGCTTGTCGAAGACGATGAGGTCGATCGCATTGCCATCGTCCGCGCCCTCGGTGCCGAGTACGAGGTCGTCGGGGCCTGCGATCTCGAATCCGGTCTTCGCGCCCTCTCCGAACGCGAGTTCGCCTGCGTGCTGCTCGACTACAACCTGCCGGACGGCAACGGTCTCGACTTCGTGCACCGCGTGCGGGCCGCGAAGAACGAGACGCCCATCATTCTCCTGACCGGTCAGGAAGACGAGCAGTCGGCCGTCGACCTCATCAAGGCGGGAGCCTCTGACTTCCTGAGCAAGCACGTGTTCACACCGGCGCGACTCAGGCTCAGCATTCGGCTGGCCTCGGAGCGGAAGACCCTCGAAGAGGATCGGCAGCTTCTTCTCGCCCGCGAACAGGCGGCCCGCGAGCTCGCGGAGCGCGCGAACCACGCGAAGGACGAGTTCCTGGCCCTCGTCTCTCACGAGCTGCGCACGCCGCTCAGCGCGATCCTCGGCTGGACGCATCTGCTGCGCTCGGGGGACCTCGATCCGGAATCGGCGAAGCGCGCCCCGGAGATCATCGAGCGCAGCGCCCGCGCGCAGGCCCAGCTCGTCGAAGATCTGCTCGACGTTTCCCGGATCATCAGCGGCAAGCTGCGTCTCCATCGCAGGGGCTTCGAGCCCGGGGCGGTCGTCCAAGGTGCTCTCGATGTAATCCGCCCTGCGGTCGAGGCGAAATCGATCGAGCTCGTCGCCCACCTCGAGTCCGTCCCGTCCATCGTGGGAGATCCGGATCGGTTGCAGCAGGTGGTCTGGAACATCCTCGCGAATGCAGTCAAGTTCACGCCCGCGGAAGGGCGCATCAAAGTCGAGATGGGCGAGCGGAGCGGACGGATCTTCCTTTCCGTCTCGGACAGCGGCCGCGGGATCGCTCCCGAGACGCTGACCTCGATCTTCGAGGCGTTCCGTCAGGAGGATCGCACTCCGAGCGGTGGCCTGGGCCTGGGGCTCACGATCGCGCGCCACATCGTCGAGCAGCACGGCGGACGCATTCAGGCGTTCAGCGATGGCCTCGGCCGCGGCTCGACCTTCACGGTCGAGCTCCCGGCGTTGCCGGTGCCCGACAGCGTCGAGCCTGTCACGGTGAACGGGGATTCCGGCCGCCTCGACGGCGTGTCCGTGCTCGTCGTGGACGACGATCCCGCAACTCGAGACATGCTGCTCACGCTGCTCGGATGCCGGGGCGCAACCGTTCGCGTGGCCGCGAGCGTCCGCGAGGCCATCGATGCGATCGAGGCCGAGCTGCCGACCGTGCTTCTCTCCGACATCGAGATGCCCGGGGAGGACGGCTACGCCCTCATTCGCTCGCTCCGCCTGGGTCGCATCGCGGGTGCGGCGAACCTGCCGGCGATCGCGCTCACCGCCTCGACCGGTGCCGAGCACCGGACCCGCATTCTCTCCGCCGGATTCCAGATGCATGCGCCGAAGCCGGTCGAACCCACGCATCTGGTCTCGCTGATCATCGCCGTCTCCGGGCTCCCGGCGCCCGCCTGAGCCGGCGGGGCTTGCGCGCCGTGCCCCGCGCCATCCGCGCGACGACCACCGGTCGACTCTTCCTCGCCTTCGGGATCCTCATCGTCATTCTCGCGATCCACGCGTTCATGATCAGCGGCTACCTGGACACAATCGACGAACGCTTCTCCATCGTGGCGGCCGTCGAAGAACCGACGAGCAAGGCGGTGGAAGACATGGAGACGAGCCTCAGCGAGATCGGGACCGGCGTGCTCGACTATCTGGCGACCGGCGCCCCGGCCGAGCGCGAGCGAGTGCTCAAAGCGCGGCAGGACTTTGCGCACTTCGAGAGAGGTTTCGAGGGACCCATCCTTCGCCTGCCGCGCACTCGTCAGGGAGTCCTCCGGGACACGCTCTATGCGGATTACCTGGCAACCGCCGCCACACTCATGACCGTGGCGGACGAAGAGCGACAGGTGCACGAACGTCTGGGTGAGACCTGGAAGGGCCTCCAGCCGCTCCTCACTCCACTCGTCCTGACCCTCATGAGCTCCGGAAACGATATCCGGCAGAAAACTCCGCTCGTCGAGCTCATGACCCGTGCGACCTACGCGCGGGCGGCCTGGTTCGGCGCATACTTGAGCACTTCCGATCCGACGTTTCGCAACCACTTCGTCGAGGAAAACCGCACGTTTCAGAGGGCGAGCTCGATGTACCGAGCCCTGCGGCTCACTCCGGATCAGACGCGCTGGAACGCCGACATCGGCAGGCGCTTCGCCCAGCGCGGTACCCTCATGACGCGCGGCATGGATCTCCATGACCAGCTCGAACGGGGCCGCGTCCAGTTCCGGAGCCAGCGCGACAGCCTCCACAACCTGATCGACGCCGAGCAGGCCCAGGCCCGGCAGAACTTCACCGAGGGAAAGGTCGCGGCCTTCAGGCGGATCGACTTCGTCCGGACCGTCATTCTCGTTCTCTTCATCGCCGGACTCCTCGTCGGACTCATCACGGCGGTGACCCTCGGAAGCAGCATCGTCGGAATCGAAAAGAGTCTCGTCCAGGAACGCCAGGAGGCGGAAAGGCGAGCCGCCGAGCTGTCACGAATCACGCGCGCGCTCGTGAGCTCGAATCGCGAGCTCGATCAGTTCGCCTACGTCGCCTCGCACGACCTCAAGGCTCCGCTTCGGGCCGTGCGGAACCTGACCCACTGGATCGAGGAGGACCTGAAGAACCAGATGACGCCCGAGAGTCAAAAGAACATGGCGCTGATCCACGACCGGGTCGAGCGCATGGAGCGGATGATCGACGGCCTCCTCAACTACTCGAGGGTGCGCGGACGCGGCCAGGTCGAGCTCGTGGACGTCGGGGCGCTCGTGCGCGAGATCGTCGAGCTCCTGGCGCCGCCCGGGAACATCCGGATCGAGATCGCGCCCGATCTCCCGCGGATCGAGACCGACCGGCTCCCGCTTCAGCAGGTATTCCTCAATCTGCTCTCGAACGCGCTCCGGTTCGCGAATTCGGATGCCGGGGAGATTCGCGTTTCCTCCCGCAACGGACAGGAAGGTCTTGCGTTCTGCGTGGCGGACAACGGTCCGGGCGTCGCACGCGGGACGGAGGAGCGCATCTGGCGGATGTTCCAGTCCCAGGATCCGAGCGGCAAGGGCACGGGGATCGGCCTTGCGGTCGTGAAGAAGCACGTCGAGGAGCATGGCGGGCGCGCGTGGGTGGAATCGAAGGACGGGCAGGGCGCCGAATTCTGGTTCACCTGGCCGGATGCGACGGCGCCGGCGGCGCTATGAGAGCGTAAGCGGCTACGAAGGGCGGCGCGTCGAGACGAGCAGGAGCAGCGCACCGGCGCTGAACGAGAGCCCGCTCACGAGCTGAGCGAGGGACATTCGTTCGGAGCGTGCAGCACTTTGTGCCACGCGCTCGCTGCGTTTCTCAGCGTCGATCGCGACGCCCTTCGGCGTACCGGACAGGCCGCTCACGGCGAGGCCGAGAAGCCCGATCATGATGAGGACCAGGCCGAGCACGCGTGCCGGGAAGGCGACGCTCTCGATCTTCCGATACGCAGAGGAAGAAGAGACGCGTGAGAAGGTCCGGGGACCGGAAGCATACGCGCCGGGAATCACACGAAACGGTTCCAGTCCCGCTTTGGGACGGCCTCCCGTTTCGGCCCCACGATCCCCGGCGCGCACCCGATGAGCCATTTAGGCTCCGTACTGCCCCGTGCCCGACGACGGGCTGGGAGTTGCCTGCGTCGCGCGGACATAGGCCTGCTTGCCCGCGGCGACGGCTTCCTTCACGCCCTCGTTGACGTGCGAGAGCCCTTCCTTCACGCCACCGATGTTCTCGCGGATCCCTTCGACCGCACCGCGCGCTCCGCTTTGGAGCTTGCGGGCCGAGTTGCCGAGGCGGGAACGGGTCTCACGGCCCGTCCACGGCGAGAACAGAAGTGCAACACCCGCTCCGGCAAGAGCGCCGAGCAGGAACGTGTTCATCGATGATCGGCCGTTGTGGGCCATGGTGTCGAAGTTCGGGTCGTAGGTCATGATTTCATCCCTCCTGGATGTCCTTACAATGTTCGCGCGCGGAGAGGATCAGGACCCGCCTCCCTGAACGCTTGCGGCTCAAGCACTTCGCCCCGCTTGAACAGATTGCGCCGTGCCATGCGGCGCTTCCGTCCAGGAAGTGCAGCAAGATCCGGACCACTGTTGCGCAGGTTGTCTTCGGCTCGTCGAAGTCTTCTCGAGGTCTTCTCGTGGCCCGGCTACACCGCGCTCGCGTTGTAGAGGTGCAAGCGGTTGTAGAGAGTCTTGAGGCTGATCCCGAGGATCTCGGCGGCCTTCCGCTTGTCGCCACTGCAATGCTGGAGCGTGCTCATGATGAGCTGACGCTCCGCATCGGCGAGCGAGATGCCGGCGCGGATCGAGGAGGGGGAGGAAGGAGTGGAGCGGGAGCCCGCCCCGGGGTCGGACGAGAGATGGTCGAAGTCGACCGTATCGTCCGACAGAATGAACGCACGCTGGACTTCGTTCTTGAGCTCGCGCGCGTTTCCCGGCCAGGGATGGGTCTGCAGACGCTGTTTCGCGGTATCGCTGAATTTCCGCTCGGTCCCGTTCTCCTGATTGAGGAGATGGAGAAAGTATTCGGCGAGCATGACGACGTCGCCCCCACGCTCCCGGATGGGCGGCAACGCGATCGGGAACACGTTGAGTCGGTACAGCAGGTCCTCGCGCAGCTTCCCGGACTCCACGGCCTCTTCGGGCCGCCGGTTCGTCGCGGCCAGCACGCGGATGTCGATCGCGACCGCCTGATCCCCGCCCACGCGCATGACAGCACCGGTCTCGAGCACGCGCAGGAGCTTGACCTGGAGCTCGAGCGGCATCTCCGTGATTTCGTCGAGGAACAGCGTGCCGCCGGAAGACCGCTCGAAGTAACCCCTCCGCTGCTGGGTCGCGCCCGTGAAGCTCCCCTTCTCATGACCGAAGAGCTCGCTCTCGATGAGCGTGGGTGGCATCGCGCCGCAGTTGAGCGGCAGGAAGCGCCCCTTGGAACGGCGGCTCAGCTCGTGAATCGTCTGCGCCACGAGCTCCTTTCCGGTGCCGCTCTCCCCGGTGATGAACACGGGCGCTTCGGTCGGCGCAACACGCGTGATGAGGTCGTAGACGTGCTGCATCTGCGGGGAACTGCCGATCATGGGCCCGAACCGGCCGAGCTTCCTGAGCTCGCCCCGCAAGGATCCCACTTCTTGTTTGA
This sequence comes from Candidatus Eiseniibacteriota bacterium, assembly GCA_050733935.1. Taxonomy (GTDB): domain Bacteria; phylum Eisenbacteria; class RBG-16-71-46; order RBG-16-71-46; family DASYSL01; genus JBOHUC01. The sequence goes on from JBOHUC010000055.1 coordinate 7,053, forward strand.
GCTCCCGGGCACGCTTGAGGTGTGAGAGCACGGTCTTCAAGCGTTCGTGCTCGAGCGGCTTTTCGAGATAGTCGAGCGCCCCCAGGCGCATCGCGTGAACCGCGGACTCGACCGTCGCCTGGCCGGTGACCACGATCACGTCGGTCTGCGGGAACTCGCGAACCTCCTCGATGAGCTGGATCCCGTTTCCGTCGGGAAGCCCCAGATCGGTGATCACGAGGTCCGGCATCTCTTTCGCAAGGGCCCTGCGGGCGGCCGCGAGTGTCCCGGCTCCTTCGACCTCGAAGCCCTCGGCCTTCACTTGCAGCACGACGGACTCCAGCAGGCTGGCATCGTCCTCGACGACCAGGGCTCGCGGCATCAGGCCTCCTCGATGTACCGACTACAACGAATCTCTCCCCTGAATTACAGCCGATGGTTCCAGTTTGGTCCATCCCGGATCTTCAAGTCGCTTGGTACTAACTGAATTGTACCCACGCGCCCGGGTGGCACGACATCTGCTTTTCCCCTTAACAATGCAGTAGCGATGCCAACTCGGGATGCCACCCGCATCCCAAAGGAGGGGCGTAGTCATGCTGTGGACCATTGCAGTCTTGCTGCTCTTGATGTGGCTCGTCGGAATGGTGAGCTCTTACACGCTCGGCGGCTTCATTCACGTGCTTCTGTTGCTCGCCGTTGCAGCGGTACTCATCAGAATCATCCAGGGACGGCAGCCGGTCGCATGACGCGGCCGGCCACCGGCCGGAACGGGAGTCTGAGATGAACTCGGATCAGTTCAAAGGAAGCTGGATGCAGCTCAAGGGCAAGGTGAAGGAACAGTGGGGCAAGCTCACGGACGACGACATGGACGTGATCAGCGGCCGTTTCGAGCAGCTCGTCGGCAAGATCCAGGAGCGCTACGGCATGGCCCGCGAGGCCGCGGAGCGCGAGGTGAACACCTGGCTTGCGGGAGTCGAGCCGAGGCCCACGACCTGACCGGACCACCGGTCAACGAAGAAGCGCGAAGCGGGGCTGCCTCCCAAAGAGGCGGCCCCGCTCGCTTTGCGAACGACAGCGATCCGCGCCCGATCCGCACCCGATCCGAACCCGATCTGCGCCTGGTTGTAGGGACTACAAGTGAACGTCCCGGGCTTACACGCATTCCCCTGCATTACCTCCGCGCAGCGACGGTTTCTCAAGTGCTTACGCGTGCTCGAGCGCTGGCATGGAACCTGCGATGACCACGATGCGGGAGGACAGCACTCAGGAAAGATCCGAAAGGATCAGACCAAAGAATCACCGAAGTTCGAAGGGACGACGATGATTCGGGAGCTGCCCTCCCACTTTCGACAAGGCGAGGCAGGAGCGGCCTGCGAGACCGCGCGGACACTTCTGGGAAACGAGCAACCTCAAAGGCCGCTACCTCGCCGCCATGAACGGAGAATTGGAATGGCACTCGACCAGCCCGACAACCAGCAGCCCGACAAGCAGGAAAACCGGCCCCGCAATCCTCAGCGAGAGGACGAGGCCCGCTTTCCCGGCACTCCGACCGGAAAGGAATCCGGCGTTCGCGATCCGAAGCGTGGAAGCACGCCCGGATCCGAGGCTGAATCCGGGGTCGAGTCGAGCGACGTCGTCGATCCGAGTGGAGAGATGGACTCTGCCGGAAAGCAGCGTGCAGTCCCCGGAAACGTGAGCGGGAACGACCCGAACGCCCGGCGCCCGCAGCGTGAGGACGACGATCAGCAGTACCGGCCGAAGAGGACGGGCGAGCCGTCCGGACCTCCGATCGAGCCGGATCAGGATCCTTTTTCGAAGGGACAGACACGGGGCGCGTAAGGCGCGTCCAGGGATGGAGGATTGAACATGTCGAAACTCGTCAGTGGAATTTTCCATACGAATGCGGAGGCCGAACGCGCCGTGGGGCAGCTGTTCGACGCCGGATTCGCGGCCGAGGACGTGAGCCTTCTCATGTCCGAGACGACGCGCGGTCGCGAGTTCGCGATCGAGAAGGGCACGAAGGCGCCGGAAGGTGCTGCGACCGGAGCAGCGGTCGGCGGCGTGATCGGTGCGATTGCCGCCGCGCTCGTCGCGGTCGGAACGCTCACGGTTCCCGGCCTGGCGCTTGTCGCCGCGGGGCCGATCGTGGCCGCGCTCTCAGGACTCGGCGCCGGTGCGGCGACCGGCGGACTCGCCGGTGCGCTCGTCGGTCTGGGAATTCCGGACCACGAAGCGAAGTTCTACAAGGAAGAGATCGGCAAGGGCGGCATCCTGGTCGGCGTGTACGCGCACCAGGACCGTATTGACACTGCGCGCAAGATCCTGGATGCGGCGGGAGCTGAGAAGGTCCATTAGCGCGCGGACCGGACTTCGTCGTGAGCCGACGCCTCGAACTGCTGGTGGGATTGGTGATCGCAATCGATCCCGTGTACCAATCCTGCCTCAGCCTGGTGAGCGGCTCCGACCAAAACGTGCGCCGACTGGTGCGCGAAGAGATCGGGCGGCGGTCTCCAGCGTCTTCGGTCGGCGCCGATGCTTTGGCGGCGACGCGCATGCGTCAGTTCTACCAGAGCCGGCGGTATGCCCCGGTCTGGGTCAACGATTCAGGGCCTCGGGCGGCCGCTGATCGCGTCGCCGAGGCCCTTGCCGGGTCGCGAGAGCACGGTCTTCGATCGGAAGATTACGGGATTGCGAGGATTCGGTCGCTGCTCGACGAGGCCCGGCGAGATTTGCTCAAGGTGAAGGCACCCGCGGAAGCGACACAGCTCGCAGAGCTCGAGCTCGCGCTGACACGGGGCTACCTGAAGTACGCGGAAGATCTGTCGCGCGGCCGGCTTCGGCCGCGCGATTCGCGTTCGGACGCTCGCCTCGAGGTTCCCGCAGCCCTCGATGCGGCGGTTCGTGGCGAACCGCCGGCCACGGCTCTCGCGCAGCTTGCGCCGCGTCACGCGGGCTATGAAAAGCTTCGTGACCTGCTCGCTCTCTACCGCGAGGTCGAAGCCGACGGCGGATGGGATCCGCTGCCCGCGAACCTCAAGGTGATTCCGGGAACGCGCGGACCCCAGGTGATCGCGCTCCGCGAGCGTCTCGCGGTCACGGGCGATCTCGAGCGAACGGCCACGGAAGCTCCGACCTTCGATCCGAATCTCGAGCGCGCGATTCGGCGATTCCAGGCCCGGCACGGGCTTTCGGGCACCGGGCGGATCGGCGCCGCCGACGTGGCGGCCCTCAACGTGCCTGTGCAGGAACGCATCCGGCAGATCGAGGTCAATCTCGAGCGCTGGCGCTGGCTCCCCGAGAATCTCGGGAGCACGAACGTTGCGGTCAACATTCCCGATTACACCCTCGCGGTGAACGAAGGCGGCAACCCCGTGCTCGGGATGAAAGTCGTGGTCGGCGACGAGTACAGCCCGACCCCCGTCTTGAGCGACGAGCTCACGTACATCGTGTTCGGCCCTTCGTGGTCGATCCCGGTGAGCATCACGAAAGAGGAGATCCTCCCGAAAGTGAAGGAGGATCCGGGCTATCTCGCGGCGCACGACATGCGGGCCTACGCGGGCGAAGGCGGGGACGCCCGCGACGTCACGGACGAGATCGACTGGGGATCGGTCGATCCCGAGAACCTCGAGTTCACGCTCCGGCAGGCCCCGGGTCCCCGGAATCCGCTTGGGCGGATCAAGTTCATCTGCCCGAATCGGTTCAATGTCTACCTGCACGACACGCCGGCCGAGCACCTGTTCGCACAGCGGGAGCGCACGTTCAGCCACGGTTGCATCCGCGTGGAGAAGCCGGCGGAGCTCGCCGCGTTCCTGCTTCGGGACCAGTCCGAGTGGACCGTCGAGAGAATTCAGAAGGAGATGGAGACGGCGAAGGAGAAGACCGTCACGCTCTCGCGTCCGGTCCCCGTCCACATCTTCTACTGGACCGCGTGGGTGGACGACGCGGGGCTCCTGCAGTTCCGTGACGATCCGTACGGGTCCGATCGCGAAGTGGCCGCGGCGCTCGACGGTGCGCCGCGCTCAGCTCACGCTTCGGCGCCCGCTTCGCGCACCGCTCAGGCTCTGCCCACTCAGGCTCTGGCGAAGCCGGTCCATGCCGCGCCAGGGGTCGAGCTCGTCGCGGTGGACGCGGCGCGGTAGGCTCACGACGGTGAATCGCTCCGGCTGAAGACGCGCCGTGAGCGACTCCCAGGGGATCGGAGTCGAGACGGTCGCCCCGGGACGATTGCGGGACGAATAGGGCGCCACCCACGTGGCGCCCCTTCCGTTTCTGAGATAGTCGACGAAGATCGCTCCGCGCCGCTTCGCCTTCGAGAGCGTCGCCGTGAAGGTCGTCGGGTCGCCGGCGGCGAGACTCTGCGCGATGGCCTTCGAGAAGGACTTGATCGTGTCCCAGGAGTGGGTGCGCGCGAGCGGGACGACGACATGGAGACCACGGCCGCCCGTCGTCTTGAGGAAGCTCGTAAGCCCGAGGCCCTCGAGCCGGTCGCGCACCACGCGCGCCGACTGGGCGACGCGCTCGAACGTCACGCCGGGCCCGGGATCGAGATCGAACACCATGCGGTCCGGCCGCTCGATCCGGTCGTTGCGACAGCCCCAGACGTGGATCTCGAGCACGTCCATCTGAACGAGCGCAAGAAGCCCCTCGACATCCGCGATCGAGAGATAGTGCGCGGTCTTCCCGCTCTCCTCCTTGAGCCTGACGGACCCGATGGCGGGCGGAAGGTTCGCGGTCGCGTGCTTCTGATAGAAGCAGTCGCCGCCCTCCCCTTCCGGACAGCGCACGACCATGAGCGGGCGCCCGGCGACGTGGGGGAGAATCCGCTCGGCCATCGATTCGTAGTAGGCGGCGAGATCGCGCTTCGTCACTCCGACGCCGGGATAGAGCACCTTGTCCGGATGCGTGAGGCGAGTGCCAAGGTGGCGGGGAACGGGGCGAGTGGTGCGAGCGGTGCGCTTCGAGACGGGTGTGCGTGCGGGTGCGCGTGCGGGTGCGCGTGCGCGTGTGCTCTCATCGTCGCGTACCTTCTCCCGGCTTCGCACGAGGAGCCAGTTCCGCCGTCCGGACTTATTTTCGGGGTCTTTCATGCGAAGCACGCTCCAGGTGCCCCGGAGTTTCTCACCATCAACGCGCGTGCGCTAGCCGGTACGCCTCCGCGAAGTGGCGGCCGGGCGCCGGGTGGGCGGACCCGGAGGGCGCGCGCCGCGGCTGCCCTTCTGCTTCTCCCGAATGCTCTTCTCGAGCAGCGGCATGAGATCGACGACCCGCGTCCCGCGGATCGGCCGCTCCTCGATCGGCTCTTCGACGATCTCGGTCTTGCCGGCCTTCACACGCTTCCGAATCAGCGCCTTGAGATCCTCGCGGTACTGATCCTTGAACTTCGACGGATCGAACTTCGCGCTCATCCCCGCGACCAGCCGCTCCGCCATGCGGACCTCGGCGGGTGACACCTTGACCGACTTCCCGTTCGCCGACGGCACGTCGAACTCCGAAGCCTTTACGATCTCGTGCGGGAAGCGCAGGAGCTGCAGGAGCAGCACGTTCTCGCGCGCCGTGAGGGCCGCAATGTGCTCACGCGTACGCAGGACGAAGTGCGCGATCCCCACCTGTCCGGTGCGCTCGAGCGTGTCCCGCAGCAGGGCATAGGCCTTGCCGGCCTTGCTGACCGGCAGCAGGTAGTACGGCGAGTCGAAATAGATCGGATCGATTTCCTTGCCATCTACGAAGCTCACGATCTCGATCGTCTGGGTCGCCCGCACGTTCGCGCGCTTGAAGTCGTCCTCGGTCAGGATCACGTACTCGCCGTCGTCGTGCTCGAAGCCGCGAACCACGTCCTCCCAGGGGACGGGCTTCCCGGTCTTCTTGTTGATGCGCTCGTAGCCGACGGGTGCGAAGTTCCTGCGGTCCAGGTAGCTGAACTTGAGATCGCTGCGGTTCTCGGCCGACCGGAGACCGACCGGGATCTCGACCAGTCCGAAGCTGATGATGCCTTTCCAGATGAAGTTCGCCATCGGCGTCCGTCCTTCGTCAGTCCCTCGTTCGTCAGTCCCTCGATTGCGGCGGCTCCGAGTGCACGAGCATCGGCTCGTGCACAGGAGGGCGCTCGATCACGTTGCGGCTCGTCGGCCGGCGCGTCGGCGCCTCGTGCCGAAGCGGCTCGGGGCGTCCGGTGCCGGCCGCGCGGTAGAGCGCCTCGATGATGCGCACGTCAGCGAGCCCCTCGGCGCCCGACGGAACGGGCTGGCGCTCGCGCAGGACGCAGTCCGAGAAGTGAAGCAGCTCCGGCGCGAACTGATCGCTGCACGGGAAGCGCTTCCGGCTCGTTCGGCCCCCGACAGTCAGGACGTGTTGACGTTCTTCTCCGTACTCGTACGCGGCGTCGACGACCAGGTCGCCCTTCGTTCCGACAATGCGGTAGGAGGAGACGTCGGCTGCTCCGAAGCTCACTTGGAACGTCGCGAATCGTTCGTCGGGGAACCGGAGGAGGCAGGCGGTCATCTCCTCGACTTCCGCAAAGCGCTTCTCGGAGCCGCTCGCCGTCATCGCTTCCACTTCGATCGGCTCGGCGCGGAACAGGTAGCGGGCTGCGTTGATGCAGTAGATCCCGATGTCGTAGAGCGTCCCGCCGCCCTTTTCGCGGTCGAGGCGAATGTCGCCGGCTTTGACCTGCATCGTGAAGACGGAAGAGAACATTCGTGGCTCACCCAGCCGGCCGGCACGGACGATCTCGACGGCGCGCATGTTCGCGGGCTCGAAATGGAGCCGGTAGGCGGTCATGAGGCGAACGTCGGAACGTTCCGCCGCCTCGATCATCTGCTCGCATTCCTCGCCCGTGACGGCCAGGGGCTTCTCGCACAGCACGTGGATGCCCGCCTCGGCTGCCGCAATCGTGTACGGGTGATGCAGATGGTTCGGGAGGGCGATGTAGACGGCGTCGATGTTTCCGCTCTCGAGGCAATCGCCGAACTGCTCGTAGGAATAGAGCGACCGGATTCCGTATTTCCGGCCGAGCTTCTCGAGCTTCGTCGGATCGCTCGACACGAGCGCCGCGAGCTCCGAATTGCGCGCGGCGTGCTTGAATGCCGGCAGGATCGCATTCTGGGCGATGTGCCCGAGCCCTACGACCGCGTAGCGCACCCGTTTCCGCCGCGCACTCGTTCTCGTCGCTTTGCGCCGCACGTTCGGTCTCTTTTTCATGTCGTGATCCCCGGCGGGCACGGGGGCGGAGTGGTCGTTCAGACGAAGCCCCGCCTCCCGTTGCCCTCAACCTTCCCTGTCGAATGCAGCTACTCCCCTACTTTTTCTTATCCGGCCTCTGCTGAGGCTGCGAAGTCGGGCGATCCTCGCTGTCACCGCCTTCACGCCCGTGTCTCGGATCGTCGGTTTCAGGCTCCATCTCGCGATCCTTGCGGCCCGGGTCGCGGCCCGGATCCTGTGGAACGCTGCGCGGGTCGGGATCGCTCCGGTAGGGATTTCTTTTCTCGGTCATGGCCATTACCTCTTCGAGAGTGTAGGTCGTTGGTGTGTAGGTGGACGGGTGCATCTCTGAAACTCCTTCAATGGCCCTTCGAATGGCCCTTCCCTGCGTGTTGCTTCATCACGGTCCGAGCGGCCACCTCGGAAGCCCGCTTTCCGTAGCGGCCTTCCTTCTGGGCGGACTCCTTGATGTGCTCGTACTGTCGTTGTTCCTTTTGACTGACTCCGCGAAGCGACTTCTTCTTCGGCATGTCCGTTTCCTCCATGAACTGCTTGACCCTGGTCAAAGCAAGAAGCACGCCCCGGGCCTGGAGCCCGCTAAGCTGTTGCGATTGCTTTACTGCACGCCGCGGCCGCTTCCATTGTTTTGACATCGTTTGAAATTCCAACCGCGCGCAAAGGAACACGGCGGTCGTCGGGGAGACGACCGCCGTGAGGGTCGGCGGTACCGGGGAGGTGACCACCGGGGCCGCGCTTGTACTCTGCACGCCGGGGCTGGAACCGGACGTACGCGCGCCACGACCTGGGGATGAAACCCTGCTTTACTGCTTGCGGACGGTCTTCTGTCGAATTTCCTCGCGGGTCAACGTCCGTGGATTCTTCTCGCGGATCTGCTCGGAGTGAGGAGGAGGCTCCTCGGTCTTCAATCCCCCGCCCGAGGCCGGCCTGGGCGGCCGCTCTCGGACGGGTTCTGGTTCTTCGAATCGATCAGGAGACGGACCCTTCTTCCGGGGAGCCTTCTTCTGCGCCATCGCAAACCAATTCTCGAGTCGATTGAACTCGACGAGACTGTCGAATGCGACGATGAGGGCAGGCATGCTCGATCGACCTAGACTGTGTTCCATCCTGTTGCGTTTTCCATCTCCGCTCCGCAGCAGCAGTGTGGTGCCTTGCTCGAGGCGTCCGCCCGATGCGATTCTTGGATGACCGTGAGCTCGCAGCCACAGTCTGGATTCGTGCAGCGGAAGATGTCCCCTGGCTTCATCACCATGACGGCACTCCTTTCGAACCGGCTCCAGTTCCGACGGGACCTCGCAGTCGGCGAAGGAGTCTGAATGTGTCGTCTCCAAAGGCAAGTTCCAGGCCATGCCGTTCGAGGTGACGTGCGGCGTCGTGGGGCGAATGACGTGCCCGCAGCGGAGCGCTAAACCAATGGCACAGCGGTGCTTGGCGATGCTAGTCAGAAAGGCCGTTTCAGGCGGGAACGAGCGCGGGTCGCGACCGCGGGAGCGGTCGCTCCGAATTGTGCAAGCGCGCTTGAAATTCCTTCTCTGTCAGTCGTCGAGGACCTCGAGTCGGACGTGGGCGAGGCCGGCCTGGATCATGCCGAGAAGCTCGGCCGCTCGTTTCGAGAGGTCCACCATGCGCTTCTTGCTCACCGGTCCGCGATCGTTGATGCGGACCTCGACCGATTTTCCGCTCTCGAGATGCGTAACGCGAACCCGGGTCCCGAACGGAAGCGTGCGGTGCGCTGCCGTGAGGCGCGATTCGTCGTAGCGCTCACCGCTTGCGGTCTTCCGGCCGTTGAACTTGGACGCGTAGTACGAGGCGACCCCCTCTTGCTCTTCTTCCGCCTCTTCCGCCTTCTCCCGGACTTCGGTGGTCACGGGAGTCTCAGCAATCGGCTTCGGGACACGACTGCAGCTCGCAAACACGAAGAGCATCGCGATCATGGCTGCGGCCGTCGCAGCGGAAGCGCCGTATGCGATGCGCCGGTCCGTCTAGACCCCCTCGACCAGGATCATGTTCGTGTCGGTCACGGCTTGGCGGAGCTCCTTGAGCGCCACGTAGCCCTCGGAGTTCCACCACGCGAGCGCGTCGTCGTACTTCGCGAACTCGACGATCACGACGCGAGTGGGATCCCACGTGCCCTCGAGCTTCTCGGTACGGCCTCCCCGCGCCAGGTACTTGCCGCCGAACCGCTCGAGGGAGTGCGGTGCGGCCGCGACGTATTCCCGATAGCGCTCGGCATCGCGCACTTCGATGTTCACGAACAGATAAGCGGCCAACGGTCCTCCTTCGAATCCTCACGGGGGGAGCACGATGGAAACCGGCACGCTCCGCACGATGACCGAGCCATCGGGTCGCGTCTCGACCTCCTCGCCGTTCACGATCGCGCGGCGCCGGGGCGAAGCCCCCGGAGCCGCTGGAGCGGCGACGACGATACCACCGGGCGGAACGCGGACCCCCCTTTCGAGATCGACCTGAAGGCCCTGCGGCTGAACCCTCATCCGGAGGCCCAATCGGCCAAGCGGCGTGGGCAGATTCCCCACGCGCACCCCTGCTTCGCCTGCGGCCCAGGACCACGGAACGCCCGCGGCCACGACGAGCGCACTGTCGGACTCTCGCACGTAGGCGAACGCGTCGAGCACGCTCCGCACGTAGTCCGATCCGACCCAGGTGTGCGGCAGGTCTCCGAGGAAACGCGGCGTGCGCAGGCTGCTCCCGACGACTTCGGGCCACTGCTTCCAGCCCGCGGGCCTGCGTTGTGTGAGGAACCAGTCGAGTGCCGTGTGGGCCTGATCGCGCCAGCCGAGCCGGATGAACGCGCCGACGTTTCGAAGCTCGTACGGCGTGAACGCGTCCCATGCCTCGCGGCCGCTCCGCCGCGCTTCGAAGTTCTCCCAGTAGCGCTCGAAGGTGCGCGTGAGCGCTCCGGCCGGAAGAATCGTGTCCGCTTCCGCGGGCTCGAGCGCGATCGTGGTCGACGTGGCGTCGAAGTCACCGAGATCGGCCGATCCGGGGATGTAGTCGATCTTGTGTACCTTCATCGCGCGGTCGATCGAGTTCGCAAGGTCGTGCTCGAACTCCGCGCGCACGCGATCCCAGCGCTCCGCGTCCGCCGTGCGGCCGGTCGCAGCCGCGAGGTAGGTCGCATCCTTGAATCCGCGGAGCGCGAAGAAGTCGTCCCAGTACGAATGCATGGGCTTCGCCGAGTAGCCTTCGTGGCTGATCGAAGGCGGAAGGATCCCGAAGAACTGCTCCTTGCCACGGGCGCGCCATTCCGCGGTGCGCCGCTCGTTCCGCAGCCGATCGAGATACGTCGCAGCTTTCTCGACGTTCGGCCAGAGCGAGTCGGCGAACGCGCGGTCCCCTGTGTAGCGCAGTACTTCGGCGATCAGGAAGATGAACTCCCCGTGGCTGTCGTGCTCGGGCACGGGGTCGGGCCCGCGGGCATCGACGCAGCACGGAACCTTGCCGTCGTCGTACTGGTAGCGCGCGAACCAGCGCGCGAAGTCCTTCGCCGCCTGGTTCTGGCCGAGGCGAAGGAGCGCCGACGACGTGAGCGCTCCGTCGCGGATCCACGAGCGCTCGTACGAGCGGGACCCGGGCTGGATCGCGGGGCCGTCGCGATTGATGCGGATCCAGCCGAGCTGCGCCCACAACGTCTCGACGACGTCGCGCGCGCCCTCGGGGAGCATGATCTCGATGCCCGCATGATGCGCGAGCCCGCGCTGCTTGAATGCGTCGGCAGGACCTGAACGACCAAACAACGAGGCCGAAGAACCCGTACCGCCGCCCGGAGGCGGAAGCGGGGTCCGCGCCGGCTCGTCGGGGGCAAGCCAGCTCTCCCGGTCCCCCTTTTGCGCGGGTTGTGGCGCCGTGCCCGGAGGCGGCGCAGGCGAGAGGACTCGGGCCGTGTCGTCGAGAGCGAACGCGATCTCGATCATGCGCGTGTCGCGCTTCGGCAGATCGAGCGCGAACGCGATGGCCGCCGAGGCGAGCCCGGTCGAGTCGGTGACGTCGCGCACGGGGGGAAGATTCCCTTCGCGCAGGAAGTCGGCGACCACGTCCCCTTCGTCGAACGTCGTGGCACCATAGCCCGTGGGTTCCGTGAACACCGCGAGATCGCGACCGTTCACGCGGAGCGCCCGTCCGTACGATCCAATCCGCGTGCGGCGCTCGATGCGCTCGATCCGGCCGACGCCTCCCGGCAGGTTCAGGAACTGCGTCGGTGGATTGACCGTGAGCGGCCGGAGCGCGAGAAAGAGCACGGCGCGAGCGCCGCCTTCGGTGGGATTGCGAACCAGGTACTGAACGTAGACCGAGGCGGCACCCGGCTTTCCGATGGCGTACGGGCGAATCGTCAACTCGAGGCCCGCGACCTCGCGCACGACCGAGGGAAGGAGCGGATCCCCGTCGGTGAGCACCTGCCGGCTCGTGCCGTCGGCCCACGAATAGAGATGGCCGTCGCGCGCGATGAAGGGCTCGATCGACCAGGCGCCCTTTCCGGTCTCGATCGCGCCGTCTTCGTCGAGCAACGCTTCGTTCGCGTCGGCATCGAGCCCCACGACCGTCCAGTAGGATTGCTGGCCCACGAAACCGCGCGGGTAGGCGCCTCGCGGTGCGCGCGAAGCGATCGCCGTGAGGAACGCGCTCCGCGTCGCGGAGTAGGCGAGCGGCTGGAGCACGGCTTCGCGGAGTGCGACGCCGCGTGTGCCTCCCGGCGGGCCGAGGGCGGCGAGCCGAATGAAGCGCGCTTCTGATTCCGGAAGGTCGAGCTCGTCGCGCGATCTGCCGCCGTTGCGCACGACGCGCACGGTCCGAAAGCTCGTGCCGTCGTCGCTCAACTCGATCGCGTAGTTGCGCAGGCGCCGCACCGGATCCCAGGCGAGGCTCAGGCCCCCGAACTCGCGCACGCTGCCGAGATCGAGCGTGAGGCGCGGCGTCGAGTCGCCGGGCGCGCTCGACCAGGCCGTGGACGAGTCGCCATCCACGGCGAACGCGGCGGGACCTTCTCCGGCAGCGGAGCTTGCGGTCGCCTGAATGCGCGGCGGATTCGCGTCGGGCGGAGGCAGGGGCTCGAGCACGAGCTCGTCGAGCCACACCGTTCCGCGCCCGCCCTGTCCCGCGGTGATCGCAATCTCGATCGCCGCGACGTGACGGATCTCGCCGCCTCCCACAGGACCCCAGGCGAAAGAGATCTGGCGCTTCTTGATGCTCAACGGTTCCCAGTCGCGCGGAAACGCAAGGTCGCGGCGCGTCGCCCACCAGACGTTCGCTCCGCTCGAGTCGATGAGCTTGAACTCGAGCGTGTTGGGCGGGAGATCGCTCTTGAGCTGAAAGCGGAAGCGATAGTTGGCCGGAAGGTTGAGTGACACCGCGCGCCGGGCGACGGCGTATCCGCTTCCGCGCGTGAAGTTCACATCGAGGCGAAGCGCGCGCCCTTTGACGCCCGTGTCCGAGCCGATCTTGAGCTCGACGCCGTCGGCGGGATGCGGGGTCCAGCGCGCCGGGCGTTCGAAGTCGTCCACGAGCCTCGAAACCGCCGTCGCACCCGACCCCCCCGCCGGCGTCTCGGCGAGCGCGCAGCTCCCGCTGCACAACCCCGCGAACAGGCCCGCAAGCAGACCTGCGAACACGACCGCGATCGGAATCCCCGGCCTGATGCTCCGCGCTTGACGCATCTGCATCATATATGCATACTTCTGCATATGCGCACGACACTGAACATCGATCCCGACCTGCTGCGTAAGGCCTCCCGTCTGACGGGCGTCAAGGAAAAGACGGCGCTCGTTCGCCTGGGCCTCCAGGCGTTGATTGCGCTCGAGAGCGCTCGCCGGCTCTCCCGGCTGGGTGGCACCGAAAAACGGCTTCGACCGATCCCGCGCAGGCGTCCGGCTGCGTGATGGTGCTGGTCGACACGTCCGTGTGGATTGACCACCTTCGGAAGGGCAACGCGCATCTCGTAGATCTGCTCGAGGGCGGGCAGGTGCTGGTCCACCCGTTCGTGATTGGAGAACTGGCTTGCGGGAGTCTGCACAACCGGAGCGAGATCCTTCGCTTGCTTCAGCAACTCCCCGGTGCGGCGCTTGCGGATCAGACGGAAGTTCTCTACCTCCTCGAGACTGAGCGCCTCTACGGACGCGGCCTGGGCTGGGTCGACGTTCACCTCCTGGCCGCCGCGAGGCTGTCCGCAATTCGGATCTGGAGCCTGGACAGCGCTCTGTCATCTGCGGCCTCTTCGCTCCGACTCGCGTACGTGCACTAGCGGTTTCCATCGGTTCACCCCTTCACGCTCCCGAGCAACACGCCGCGTACGTACGAACGCTGCAGCACGAGGAACGCCGCGAGCACCGGCAGCACCGTGACGACCGCACCGGCCATCATGAGCTCCGCGTCCTGCACGTGCTCGCCGGAGAGATTCGCGAGGGCCACCGGCAGGGTGTACTTCGCCTCGTCCGACAGGATGACGAGCGGCCACAGAAAGTCGTTCCACGACGAAAGCAGCGTGAACACGGCCTGGGTCGCGAGGATCGGCTGGAGCGCAGGCACGACCACGTTCCAGAAGATGCGGAACTCCCCTGCTCCGTCGATCCGCGCGGCATCGAGCAAGTCGTCGGGCAGGCTCAGCGCGTACTGCCGGATCATGAACACACCGAACACGCTCGCGACGTAGGGGACGATGGCACCGGCGTACGTGTTGACGAGCCCCATCGTCTTGAGGAGGAGGAAGAGCGGCAGCATTCCCACCTGCGACGGAATGACGAGCGCGAGGAGCAGGACCGCGAAGATCCGGTCGCGGCCCGGGAACCGGAGCTTCGCGAACGCGTAACCCGCCATGCCGGTGACGAGGAGCGACGCCAGCGTCCCGAGCACCGCGATGATCGCGGAGTTCCGAAGCCCGCGCGCGAGGTCGAGCCGCGTGAACAGGGTGATGTAATGCTCGAGCGTCGGCACCTTCGGCACGAGCCGAAGCGGGAGCGTGCTCGCCTCACCCGGCGCCATGAACGAGGCCGACACCATCCAGAGGAGCGGCGTGAGCGTGAGCAACGCCCCGGCTGCCAGCACCAGATTGAGCACGAGGCCGCGCGCGGGCCGTCGGACGGCACTCTGCTTCATCGCCGCGCTCCCATGCCGTTCATCGGCGGTCCTCCCGGAACAGGCGGAGCTGGAGCAGCGTGGCCGCGAGCACGATGGCAAACAGCAGGAACGCGATCGCACTCGCCCCGCCAATCCGCCACCAGCGGAACCCCTCCTGGTACATGAGGAGAACGATCGTCGTCGTGCTCTGAAGCGGCCCGCCCTGCGTCATCACGTACGGCTCGGAGAAGACCTGGAAGTGCCCGATCATCGTGATCACGGCGACAAACAAGAACGTCGGCGCAAGGCTCGGAAGCGTCACGTGCATGAAGCGCGACCAGGCACCGGCACCGTCGAGCTCGGCCGCCTCGTAGAGCTCGTCGGGAATGTTCGAGAGTCCTGCGAGGAAGATGAGCATGTTGTAGCCGAAGTTCTTCCACACGGCGAGAAGGACGATGCCGAACATGGCGAAGCGCGGATCGCCCAGCCAGTCGATCGCCGGCAAACCGATCGCCATGAGCCCATGGTCGATGAGTCCGTACGTCGGGTGATACAGGTAGCGCCACACGATCGCGACGGCCACGAGCGTCGTCACGACCGGGGCGAAGTAGACTGTGCGGAAGAATCCCTTGAAGCGCGCGAGCTTCGACGCGAGGAGGAGTGCCGCCCCGAGCGAGGTGAGCACCGACAGCGGGCCGCCGAGCAGCACGTAGAAGAACGTGTTCTTGAGCGCGTTCCAGAACGCGGGGTTCTGGAGCGTGTTCGTGTAGTTTGCGGCCCCGACGAAGCGCGCGACCGAGAGATCGCCGATCGCGTAGATGTCGAAGTCCGTGAGCGAGAGGAAGAAGCCGGCCACGACGGGAATCACGAAGAAGACGAAGATGAGCGCGAGCGCCGGGAGCACGAACAGCCGCCCCGCGCGCGCCTGACGGCGCTCGGTCACTCCTCTCACTGGTGCGCCCGGGCGAGGAGCCAGCGCCGCTTTTCGAGGATGCGGTCGACGTCGCGATCGAGGGCGGTCAGGGCGGAATCTGCGGGCATCGCACCGCGAATCGCCTTCTCGGACCACTCCTGGAGACGCGTTCCGATGAGCTCGTACTCCGGGACCTTGGGAGTCGCGACCACGCGCTCGAGCTGAACGCGAAACGCCTGTGTCGGCACGTCATGGACGAGGGCGCTGTCTTTCCATGCTTCCCAGCGGGCGGGGAGATCACCCGTGAGCGCGTAGAAGCGCGCCTGCACATCCGGCTGCGACAGGAACTCGATCAGCTTCCAGGCCTCGTCCTTGTGCTTCGATCCCCGGAACAGGACGAGGCTCGATCCCCCGGCGAGCGAGACGCCGGACGCCGGGCCTGTCGGCCCGGGCATCGGAGCGGTCGCCCAGTCGTCCTGGAGCGCTTCGGGCAGGCGGCGGCGGAACTCGCCCACGTTCCATGGGCCCGTGATGTACATCGCGAACGTGCCGCGCTCGAACTCCTGATAGAGGTTCGCGACTTCGTGCGCGGCATAGTGCGGCGCGAGATCCTCCTCGTAGAGTCCCATCATGAACGCGAACCCGGCCCGAAACGCGGAATCCGAGAATGCGCCGTGGGTGTCTTGGTCCTTGAGGAGCGTCGAGCCCGCCTGGAGGCCGAAGATGACCGCCTGCGTGAATTCGTTGGTCGGGAGAAAGATCGCGTAACGGCCGCCCGCCTTGCGCACGACGGCCTGCATCGAGCGCTTCCATCCGGCCCAGTCCCCCGGAATGGAATCGTATCCGGCGCGCGCGAGAAGGTCCTTCCGATAGAAGAGAACGCGCGTATCCACGTACCACGGGATCCCGTAGAGCTCGCCGTCGACGACGTTCGTGTCCCAGATGCCCTTCGAATACGAACTCTCGGGAAGCGTCGCCGACCCGGTCACGCGGGCACCCAGCGGCTCGATCGCGCGCAGGGCTGCGAACTCCGGCACCCACGTGTTCCCGAGCTGCGCGAGATCGGGCGTCGATCCGCCGACGTGCGCGGTGAGGAGCTTCTCGTGCGCCGCGGACCAGGGAATCTGCTGGACGACCACGCGAATCCCGGGGTTCGCGCGCTCGAACTCCGGAACGAGCTCCTGGACGACTTCGCCCTCGCGGCCCATCGCCCACATGCGGAGCGTCGTTTCCCGTCCGGCGCGGCCGCCGGACCCGCCGGGCCCGCTGCATCCCGCCGCCAGGAGCGCGATGATTCCGACGCACGTCCACGCCGCCGAATTCATCGGGTCGTCCGCACCGAGTCGAGCCAGCCCCCGGTGAATCCGGCGCGCTCGAGGCCGCGCACGATGTGCGGATTCTTCCGCATCGTCCGCCACACGAGACCCGTCCGCCAATTCTCGATCATGCCGAGAATCGGGCCCTGATCGATGCCCAGGTAGTCTGTGTCGAACCAGCCGACGCCGGGCACCACCTTTCCGTGCTGCGTCTTCATCGCGACATCGAGCGTGGGGTTCATCGCATCGACGAATCCGTACTCGGTGAAGAGCGGCGGTCCCCAGTCCTCGCGCATCGCGACCAGGGTCGGGATCACGATCTCGGGCGCGAACGCGATCGATCCGCCGGCGGCGGTCGGCGCGATCGTGCCGTCGTCGTTCACGTGCATGTACGAGGCCCCGCGCGCGGAGTACGTGTCGAACGTGCGCTTCCGCCCGCGGATCGTGACCTCTCCGCTCGTGGGACCGTCGCAGGCCGTGAGCCCCCACAGGCGCTCGCCGTAGCCCGCGAACCCCGAAGGATTTTCGATCGCGTACGCGCGCTGCGCGAGTGTGGCACGGCGCGCGTTCTCGAAGTAGTCGATCCCCTTCTCGCGCATGTAGCGATCCCGGATCCCGCGGAAGTCGATCCACATGTGGCTGTACTGGTGCCCGAACAACGGCGGGAAGCCCACGTGCTCCTGTCCGTAGTACGTACCCCACGTGTATCCCTTGAGCCACGCCTCCCACGCGGCCGGCTCGACCGCGTAGGTTGGCGATCCAAGGGCCAGGATCACGAGCAGCATCGCCTCGCTGTATCCGACCCAATCCCACGGCAGGTGGTCCTCTTCGGGCGTCCAGCCGTGGCTGATCAAAGGCGGACGTTTCTGCGCCCAGCGGAAATCCACGCGCGCATACAGCGAATCGGCGAGCGCGCGCAGCTCCCTTTCGGCCGGATCGTCGCGATCGAAGTACGACTGACAGAAGAGGACGCCGCCGAGCAGGAGCGCCGTGTCGACGGTCGAGAGCTCGACCTGCTCGAAGCGCAAACCGGTCTTCGGATCGACGAAGTGATAGAAGAACCCTCGATAGCCCGCGACGCCTGACTTCGCCGTTCCCTGGGGAGCCGCGAGAAAGAATCGAACCGTCGCGAGCGCCCGATCGCGCGCGGCCGCGCGGCTCACGTACCCGCGTTCGGCTCCGATCGGATACGCCGTGAGCGCAAAGCCCACCGCTCCGACGCTCACGAACGACCGGGTCGGCCAGCGATCGGGCGATAAGCCGGTCGCCGAATCCGTCTGCTCCCAGAAGAAGCGAAACGTTCGCTCCTCGAGCGTGTCGATGAACGCGATCTGGCGCGGCGTGGGCCCGTACGGTTCGGTCGACCCGGACGCCTTCGCCGAGGACGAGGACGCGCGCGCAGGCGCCCGTTCGCCCGAAGTGCAGGATGCGAGCGCGAGTGCTGAACCGAATAGAAAGAGAACGGTGGCGACGGGCAGCGTCCGTGCCTGTGCGCGATCCATCGCGGAGCGGGCCGGGTCGGTCAGGAGCGCGGCGCTTGCGGGCCGCGGGGAATGAGGCGGTGCGGGCGGCGGCGTGCGAGCCGGATGTCGCGGCCGGGAGCGCGGCCCGAGGCGCGTGCGGTCGACGACGTGCCGCACGAGCTCCGGACCACGAGTGTTGCCGGAACGACGTCGTGACTCGGCGGCGCCGGTTCCGTCGCGATCGTGCGATCGAGCAACCGGCGGAGCGCGCGCTCGCCGAGCTGGAATGCGTCCACGTGCACGGTCGTGAGCGCGGGGTTCAAATAGCGCGCAATCGGCGTGTCGTCGAAGCCGACGATCGCGATGTCGTCGGGAACGCGCACAGCGGCGTCGTTCAGGGCCCCGACGAGACCCACGGCCATCGAATCGTTCGCGGCGAACACGGCGTCCGCGCGCGGCTTCCCGGCGAGCAGAGCGGCCGCCGCTTCGTAGCCGGACGGCTCGGTGAAGTCTCCCCGCAGCTCGAGCGAGGACTCGCGCGGAAGGCCGGCATCACGCAGCGCGGCCCGGTAGCCCTCGAGCCGCTGGCGCGCCTCGACGTTTGCGCGCGGGCCGGTGACGGTCGCGATCCGGCTGCGTCCGAGACCGATCAGATGCTTCACCGCCGCGTACGCGCCGTCGAAGTTCGCGACCGAGATCGTGTCGCAGTCGGGAGGCTCTTCGCCGGGATTCAGGAGCACGACCGGAAGATCGCCCGCGCACGCCTGAATGGTTCCGCGGCCCTCGATGTCGGGCGCCATGAGGACGAGACCGTCCACGCGGCCGCGGATCGATCGCAATGCGGCGATCAGGCCCTCGGTGTCGCTGTGGAAGCTCGAGACGAGCAGGTGGAATCCCGCCTTGCGGGCACAGAGATCGATGCCGTGGATGACTTCGGAGAAGAATTCACCGTGCAGCTCGGGCAGGAGAACTCCGAACGCGTGCGCCCGATTGGTGATGAGGCTTCGGGCCGCGCCGTTCGGCCAGTAGTTGAGACGCGACGCGACCTGGCGAACGCGCTCGCGGGTATCCTCGCTGACGGCCGGACTGTCATTGAACACACGCGACACGGTGGCGGTCGAGACTCCGGCCTCCCGTGCGACGTCTTTGATCGTCGTCATTCTCCCTCTTACGAACCGCGCCCCGCGGCCAGTCGTCTCCGCGGGGCGCCGGATCGATCCGGTCGGCCGGCACCTGGGGGAAGGGCGCCGGTCACCGGATGCAACTAACGATACAGGCCCTTGAGGCGGCCCCAGCTCGTCGCCTCGGCATCGACGCGATCGAGGTTCTCGAACTTGATGTCACCCCACTCGGCACGGAGCTGGCCACCGTCCGCGTGCGGGAGGATGACCTGAACCCAGCCACCGACCCGCGCGTCGTTCAGGATGCCCCACAGACCGTAGGGAGGATCCTCGGCCGGGTTGCCCTCATCGAACGCGAGCGGGCCGCTCGAGTAGAAGCTTCCGCCGTAGACGATGCGATACTCGATCGTCGCCGGGCTCGCCATCGAGAGGCCGTTCGGAATGTAGAGCGCCTCGAGATAGATCGACGTGCCCTTCACGTAGTGAATGCCGTAGGCCGCCGTAAAGTTGTAGAACGGCAGGCGACCGCCGAAGACGGAGATTTCACCGTCGTTGGTGCGGCACATGATCGTGCCGTCGACGTACTGGCTGAACCAGGGCGAGATGCGAAGCCCGCCTTCTCCCTGCGTCGCGCCGGACAGAGTGAAGATCGCGGAGATCTTCCAGGCCGAGAAGTTGGCGAACGCGGCCGAGGTCACGCCGCCGTCCTCGGAGAAGCTCCAGGCATGGCGGTTCGCGAAACCGAGCGGGCAGTCCACCTGGGCATCGTCGATGATGATCTGGGCAGGATAGCTATTCACTGTGGTGACGACCGAAGTCGGGCAATCATTGAAGATGCGGGTTCTGATCTCGGCACCGTTCGGAGTCGGCGTCGCCAGAGCGGGGGCCACGGCCAACGTGGCACCCGCGAGGGTCGCGATCGCGAAGAGCGCGAGGCCCGAGCGAGTGGTCTTCATGTCTCGAAACCTCCGTGCGAATAAGAAGTGCGGGACGAATGAGTCACTTGAAGTGGTCCGTAGTAACGGCAGGTACGTCTAGAAATCCTCCTCACGGCAACGTGAATAGCATGAGCCCGCCCGTGCGCTGGGGCGCACAGGGCCGACCCGGTCCAAGGGAGGCCTGAAAACGATTACATCAATTCCGCCGTCTGTCAAGTATGGAGTTGAAATGTCGCTTTGAGGCGCGTCGCGACCCGCTCACGACGCGGTCACGACTCGCTCACGCCCGCGAGCTTCTCCGCGTCGATGCGCGGGAAGAGGATCGTGACCGGCGGAAGCTTCGTTCCGGCGACCGGCGAGCGATCGCCGCCGGCGAACCAGTGGGCGGTCGCGGCTCCCGCGTGGGGATCGCCTGGTGCCCCCGTGAGCCCGAGACCCGCCCACGCCTCCTCGCACTTCGCCGGGATCGCGGGCCAGGCCCAGCGCGTCGCGAGGCGCCCGACTTCGAGCAGCGTGACGAGCACGGTGTCGAGACGCGCACCCGCCAGCCCGTTCTCTTCGCGCGCGAGCTGCCAGGGCTTCATCTCCTCGACGTATCGATTCGCGCGATTCACGAGCGCCCACGCCGCTTCGAGCGCAGCGCTCGGCTGGAGGGACGCGTATGCGGCACGAACGTCGCGCGCCGACGTCTCCGCGAGCGCGCGGATCTCTTCCTCGACCGAGGTCGGCTCCCAGCGCGCAGGCACGACACCTGCGCGGTACTTGTGGAGCATCGAAGCCGAGCGCGAGAGCAGGTTGCCGTAATCGTTCGCAAGATCCGTGTTGTAACGCTCGATGAATCGCTCCCAGGTGAAGTCGCCGTCCGCACCGAACGAGATCTCGCGGCACAGGTACCAGCGCAGCGCGTCCGGGCCGAAACGTCCCGCCGCCGCGACCGGATCGATCTGGTTTCCGAGCGACTTCGAGAGCTTGAGACCCTTCGCGTAGATGAATCCGTGCACGTAGACCCTGCGCGGGAGCGGAATGCCGGCCGAGAGCAGCATCGCCGGCCAGATGATGCAATGGAAACGGCTGATGTCCTTCCCGACGATGTGGAGAGCGTTCGGACGATCGGACCCCGGCGGATCGCACCACCACTCGCGATAGCGCTCGTCGGGGTAGCCGAGGGCCGAGAGGTAGTTGATGAGCGCGTCGAACCACACGTAGATCGTCTGACCCTTGCCGCCCGGAATCGAGTCGGGCATGGGAACGCCCCAGCTCACCGAGCCGCGCGAGATCGAGATGTCTTCGAGACCGCCCCGGATCACGTTCGCGACTTCGTTGAACCGCATCTCGGGCTCGATGAAGTCGGGATGGGTCGCCAGATGTGCAAGGAGCGGCTCCGCGTAGCGCGAGAGGCGGAAGAAGAAGTTCTTCTCACGGACGAGCTCGGGAACGGTGCCGTGGATCGGACATTTGCCGTCCACGAGATCCTTCTCCTGATAGAACGCCTCGCAACCCTGGCAGTAGAGGCCCTCGTACTCGTGCTCGTACACGTCTCCGTTCGCGTGCGCGCGCCGGAACAGCTCCTGGGAAGCGACGGCGTGTTGAGGCTCGCTCGTGCGCACGAAGCGATCCGGTTCCACGCGAAGAACCCGCCAGGCCTCGGCGAAGAGCGCATGGATCCGGTCCACGAACTCCTGCGGCGTGACGCCTTCCTTGCGCGCGGCGCGCTCGACCTTCTGGCCGTGCTCGTCCATCCCCGCGAGGAAGTACGTCGGGAGACCGGCCTGGCGGTGAGCCCGGGCCAGGCAGTCGGTCACGACCTTCTCGTAGGCGTGCCCCAGGTGGGGCGCTCCGTTGGCGTAGTCGATGGCGTCGGTGACGTAGAATCGGGTCATGGAGCGCATTCTAGACGACATGGGAATCGCGCGTCGAGCGGACGGCGTGCAAGAGTTCGCCGTCCGCTTGCACACGGTCGTCGTCACCGCTGCGTTGGCGCTTGCACTCGCTGGTCTTCCGCTCGGTTGGGTGACTGCGGCCGAATCGTTTCGGTGGCCCGACCCGGCGCGCCTCGAGGCGAACATCCGGGCGTTCGAGCGGGCGGACAGCGTGTCCCCTCCTCCGCACGGAGCTCTGGTCGCTGTCGGGAGCTCGTCGATCCGCCTCTGGCACGATCGAATGGGCGCAGACCTCGCTCCTCAGATCATCGTGCCGCGCGGGTTCGGGGGCAGCACGATGCGGGACGTCCTCTATTACGTGGAGCGGATCGTGATCCCCTATCGGCCGACGGCGGTGCTGCTCTACGAGGGCGACAACGACATCAATGACGGCATTCCCGCCGAGGAAGTGCGCGCCACGTTCGACACGCTCGCCGCGCGGATCTTCGCCGCGAAGTCAACGACCCGGATCTATGTGATCTCGATCAAGCCGAGTCCTGCGCGCTGGTCCCGCTGGCCGGAGATGGCCCGGGCGAATGGACTCTTGCGCAAGGCATGCGCGGCCGAGCCGCGACTCACGTTCATCGACGTCGCCACGCCGATGCTGAACGCGCGCACCGGCCGGCCGAGGCGCGAGCTGTTCGGGACGGACAGTCTTCACTTGAGTCAGGCGGGATACGATTTGTGGGCGAGAGTCGTGCGGGACACGCTGAAGCAGGTCCGTGTTCGAAACTCGATGTTGTTCTTTCAGCTTCTGGACGAGTACCAGCAAGGGGGAGCGATGCCATTCAGGTTTCCGTTCGACTCTCCGATCGACGTTCCGTTCGACGCGCCGCGCCGCCCCCTGCTCATCCCTCCACTCGGACGCGATTCCACTCGGGCCAGGCTTCAGCCCGTTCGGCGGCACCGAGAGCAAACGCCCTTCCCCAGCGTGCATAAGCGGAGAAGAATGCCGCCTCGGGCGTGACGTTCGAGTCGATCGCCCGTGCGACTTCTTCGAGAAGTGCTGCACGACGCTTGATCTCGCGCACCTCCACGGCGTCGGCGACCCTTCGCAGGTCTGCGATGCGGTCGCGATTGACGATCGAATCCTCTTCCGCACCGTGCTTGAGCCGCAGAACGTCGCGCAGCAGCAGAAACTGGAACTCTAGCGTGCGCCGCATCTTCTCGCGGTTCGTCCAGCTCGCCGCTTCGCTCGCCGCGGCGAGGACGCGCGACGGATCGCCGGTGCTGGCCGCGCCGAGCGCGCGCAGCGCGTCGTCCCGCAAGCCAGCGACGTTCTCCGTGCGCAGCGTGAGCGCGCGCGACAGGCTTCCGGACGCGAGGGCTGCGAGCAGCCGCGCCGGAGCCGCCGAGAGTCCCACTCGATCGCGCAGATAGCCCTCGATCTCGGGCTCCTTGAGCGCGCGGAAGCGCACCTTGAGACAGCGCGAACGGATCGTCGGCGGCAGTCGATTGGGACGCGCGCTCGTCAGGATCCAGAGCGTGCTCGAGCCCGGCTCCTCGAGCGACTTGAGCATCGCGCTGTACTGGTCCTCGCGCATGCGATCGGCGTCGCGGAGGACGATGACCCGCTTCCGTCCTTCGTAGGGACGGTACGCAAGCTCCTTCAAGAGCTCCCGCGTGAGCCCGATGCGGATGGACGACGCTTTCGCGTAGGTGAAGACGTAGTGCTCGTCGTCCGCGACGGCCTGGAGCGTCTCGCCGATCGACTCCGGATCGTCCTCCTCGCTCATGACCGGGAAGACGAAGCGCACGTCCGGATGCTGGAAGCGCGCCACGCGCACGCAGGCGTCACACGTCCCGCACGCTTCGTCCTTCTCGGTCCGGCAGACGAGGGCGGCCGCGACCGCGAGTGCGGTGCGCGTCTTTCCGACGCCCCACGGTCCCTCGAACAGGTAGGCGTTTGGAATCCGGCCCTCGCGCAAGGCTCCGCGCAGGGTCGCAATGGCGCGCTCCTGGCCGATGATGCTCTCGAACGAGAAGCGGGGCGGGGCTGTGCGTGCCTTCATTCGGTCTCCTCGGGTCTGTCCGGCTGCAGATTAGCAGACACCTCGGCCAGCAACATGGCGGGACCGATTCCCCGTCCAACCTGCCGTGCGGCAGGTTGTCGACCCGCCCTTGCGATCCCTCAAATCGCCGCGACCACGTACGCGAGCCAGATGTCCTGGTTTTCGATCTTCCGCTTGAGCCGTAGCCGCCCGTCCGACGTGCGCGCCTTCTCGTCCCAGCCCTCGAAATACGTCCGCACCTCGCGAAATCCCGCCTCGAGCAACAGCTCGCGGAGCTCCGGCGGCGACCAGAGTCGCCAGTCGTAGACGAACGCGCGGCGCATCCTTCGCCGGCCCGCGAGCTCAAAGTGGATCGAGCACAGGATCTCGTTCGTCACCGGATTGAACGACTCCTGCTCCCAGATGTACCGAAAAGCCGGCAGCCGAAGGCCGTCGACCGTCTGCGAGGCCGCGATGCGCTTGGTCTCCGTTGCCTCGCGCATCGCCTCGAACCCTCCGAACGCATTGAGCACGAGGAGCCCATCCCGGGCGAGTCCGCGCCGGGCCGAGCGAAAGTACGCAAGCAGCTCCTCCCGCTCCTTGAACACCCAGTAGGAGAAGTTCAGCGCGACGGTGACGTCCGCCTTCGGCACGCGGGCCGTGCGGACGTCTCCGCGCACCAGCCGGAGCCGCTTCGCCAGGCGACCCATGCGCGCGAGTCGATACCGTTCGGCCCACGCGAGCGGCACGGGATCGAGATCGACACCGACGGCCGTCGCGTCCGGATGCCGCAGAACCCACGCGGCACCGAGGGCGGCGGTCGCGCAGAAGTCCTCGCGCAGACGGCGGAACGGCCGGCCGCGCAGCGCGCGGTAGACGCGCTCACAGAACTTGAGCTCGTATTCGACACCCTGGACGGAGGCTTCGTAGAGCGCGTAGCGATCGCGCGCAAGCGGGCTCGTCTTCACGATCGGGCTACCCGGGCAACCCGCACGAATCGCATCACGACCAGGTGAACCGCTTCGCGACCATGCCGCGAAGCTGCGCGATCGTCGCCCGCTGCTCGCCATCCGCACGCGAGCCGAACGCTTCGAGCCGCGAGAGATAGACGTACAGGATTCGAAGCTGAAGGAACGTGTCGAGCTCGGCCCAGACGGCCGGGTCGAGGTCGGCGACCTCGCGATAACCCCCGAGGATCCAGTCCTTATAGAGCTCTCGATCCGGCTCCCGCCGGAGCGTCGAGAGGGAGATCGCAAGATCGGAGACGTACCAGTGCCGGCAGCAGTTTCCAAAGTCGAAGCTCGCGATCCCGTGACTCGCCGCGTCGTAATGGAAGTTCTGCGGGCCGAAATCCGCATGAGTCATTCCGTAGTTCGCGGGCGTCATTGGAAGCTCCACCAGTCGCGACCGCACACGCGCGAGCTCCGACCGCGCGAGCCCGTCGTCCGAAGGCAGGAAGCGATCCGCCTGTGCGATGAGGTTCTCCTCGTGCCACTCCCAGCGCATCGGCCCGGCGTACGTGCGCGAAGCCGCATGAATCGAGCCCAGGGCCCGCCCCCAGGCGCGAAAGAACGGCTCGTTCCAGTGACGGGATCCCGCCCGAACGATCTCGCCCGGCGCCCACGTGAGCACCGTTGCCGAAAGCTCGCCGACGCGCTCCACGGCCTGTCGGGCACTCGAACACACCGGCGCCGCGACACGCACGCCCGAAGCATCGAGATGGGAGAGGAACGACGTCTCGGACACGCAGTGCTCGAACGTGCGATGCGCGGGATCGGTGAGCCGGAGAATGAACGGGCCGGGATCCACGCGATAGACCGCGTTGCCGGACGTCCCGAGATGAGTGAGGCGCACCGGGCCCGCAGGGGCGGCCGCGGCACCCGCAGGGCCCCTCCCCAGGTCCCAGAGCGCAATCGCGCGCTCGGCGACGTCGGGTCCGAGCGAGCGGTCCGAGAAGTAGTTCAGCGAAGCCACTCGAGAGGATTGAGGGCGGTACGGCCCTTTCGCACTTCGAAGTGCAGGATCGTGCCCTTGAGCGATCCCGAGTCGCCGGCGCGCGCGATCGTCTGACCGCCCGAGACCTGCTGGCCGCGCGAGACGAGCACGTCGGAGCAGTGCGCGTACAGCGTGTAGTAGCCGCTCCCGTGATTCAGGATCACCATCTGCCCGTACGAGCCGTAGTCGTCGCTCGTGAAGTCCACCCGACCCGCCGCGACTGCGCGGATCGCTTCGCCCTGCGATGCCCGCACGTCGATGCCGTTGTTGAACGTCACCGTGCCGAAGCGCGGATGTTTCTCGTTGCCGAACTGTCCAGCGAGCTCACCCCGGAGCGGCCAGTCGAGCTGGCCCTTCGCGCGCTCGAAGTCCCCTTCGTAGGGCGCGGGCGGAACCGGCACCTGCTCTCCCGCCTGCGCGCGACGGCGCTCCTCCTCCTCGCGGCGGCGACGCTCGAGATCGGCGAGCAGCGTCTGGATGCGGCGGGCGGTCTGCTCGAGCTCGGCCGCGGCCGCCTCGTATTCCTGGCGCTCAGTCTGGATCTTCGTCACCGAGGCCTTCTTGTTGACGGCGAGGCGGTCGAGCCGCTTCTGCTCGCGCTGCTTCAGATCGAGCGTCCGGTCCACCTGCTGATGCGTCCGGTCGAGGCGCTTCTGATTCCACTCGATCTTCTCCTTCTCCTCGGTGATCCCGAGCAGAATCCGCCGGTCGAGCCGCGCGACGCGGGTGAGGAAGTCGAAGCGCGTGAGGAGCTGGGCGAAGGACTGGGCCGAGAGGAAGAACTCGAGCTCACGCGCGCGTCCGTACTTGTAGAGATTGCGCAGGCGCTCGGCGAGGCGGGAGCGTTGGTCGCGCAGCGCGGACTGCGAGCGCTCGAGCTCGCCGCGCACGACGCCGAGCTGCTGCTCGAGGTCCTCTTCGCGACGCGTGAGCTGGCCGATGTTTTTCCGCGTGTTGCGGAGCCGCGTTTCGGTCGTGCGGAGCTCCTTGAGCACCTTGCTCTCTCGTGCTTTGAGCTCCTGCGCGCGCCGGCGCTTCTCCGCGGCCTCCTTGCGGATGCGCTCGAGCTCCTTTCGCTGCGCCTCCTCGTCCATCTCCTCCTGCGCGAACGCAGGCGTAGCGCCGAACGTGTGCGCTCCGAGCCCGACGACCGCCAGTGTCCCCACGGTCCCAACGGCCCCCACGAGGAGGACCGAGCAGACGAACGCGAGGAACGGCGCGCGCATCAGTGCCTCGCCCGGGTGAAGCGAACGAGGGCCAGGAGACTTCCGAGGAGGCCGAGGAACGCGGCGAACCCGAGGAAAGCGAGCGACCAGGTCCAGGGCAGGAAGATGAGCGGAATCGGCCGGCCGTCGAGCGCGAGCCAGGCAATGCCAAGGAGCGCGAGTGCCGAGAGTCCCGCGAGCACGGCCACGAGAATTCCTTCGAGGACGAGCGGCGTCTGGATGAAACCGACTCCCGCGCCGACGAGCGCCATGATCCTCAAGATCTCCCGGCGCGCGACGATCGTGAGCCGGATCGTGTTCGCGACCACGAACAGCACTCCGAGGGCGACCGCGATGCCGATGATCAGGTCGACGAGCGTGAGCGTTTCGATGAAGGCGTCGAGTCTTCGGACCCACTCACCGCCGAAGCGCACTTCCTCGACGAAGGTCTCCGAGGAGAGCGTGTCCGCGAGGCGCTCCATCGCTTCGAAGTGCAGGAACTCCGGGCGAAGCTTGATCCGGATCGAAGCCGGGAGCGGATTCTGCCCGACCGCTTCGAGGAGCTCCGTTCCTCCGAGCTCGCGCGCGAACTCCTCCCACGCCTGCTCGCGCGTGACGAGCGTCGCCTGGCCGTAGAGGGCCGTCAGCTTGCTGACGAGGGCGTCGACTTCGTCCTTCGGAGCCGAGTCGCGGAGGTAGACGACCACTTCGCGCCGATCGCCCAGGGACGAGAGCGTGACGCGCGCGTTCGCGGTCAGGAGGAGGAACACGCCGAAGACGAGCAGCGCTCCGGTCAGGCTCGCGAGGGCCGTGAGCGTCATCGAGCGGTGATGCCAGAGGCTCCGCCACGCCTCCGCGAGGAACCAGACGAAGCGACTCACGCGATCACCCCCGCGGCCGCGGTCCGGGCGTCGGAGACGATTCGGCCGTCCCGCATGCGGGTGAGACGCGCTCCGCGGGCGGCGCACTGGCTCGCGAGCGATTCATCGTTGGTCGCGAGGACGATCGAGGTTCCGGCCGAGTGCGCCTCGAACAGAAGGTCGACGATGCCGCTCGACGCGTCGGCGTCCAGGTTTCCGGTCGGCTCGTCCGCGAACACGACGAGCGGGCGGTTCACGATCGCACGCGCGAGGGCCGCGCGCTGCTTCTCGCCGCCCGAGAGCTCGCGCGGAAACGCCCGCGCGCGACCGAACAGGCCGACGCGCCCGAGCACTTCGTCGACGCGCTTCACGAGCGCCTCCCGCTCCCAGACGTCCTGGATGCGGAGCACGAGCGCGATGTTCTCGAACAGGTCCCGGTCGTCGAGCAGCTTGAAGTCCTCGAACACGATGCCGAGCGTGCGCCTGAGCTGCGCGCGCTGGCCCACGCTCGTGCGACCGGAAACGAAACTCCCCACCTGGACCTGGCCCTCGGTGGGGAGCTCTTCCATCGTGAGGAGACGAAGCAGCGTCGTCTTGCCCGCGCCGCTCGGCCCGAGGAGGACGCAGAATTCGCCTTCGCCGACCTCCCAGGACACGTCCGCCAACGCCTGCTGCGTTCCGTAGCGCTTCGCGGCCCGGGTGAGTCGGATCATGGCGCGCCCCCTGAACGATCGATGCTCGATGAACTATCGATACTCGATTTGCGCCTTCTTGCGGAGGTCTGCGACGAACGTCTCGTACTGCGATTGCATCCTCGCCCGCCGGACCATTTCGGGCAGCTGTTCCTTGACCTCGTCGGCCTTGTACGGCCGTTCGGCTTCGCGATCGAGAACTTTGAACAAATGAAAGCCCTGAGGGTTGAGAAGAATCGGGCTCAGCTGCCCCACTTCCGTGGTGTCGAGCGCCGCGCGGAAGTCGGACGAGAACACGGTCATCGGCACGAAGCCCAGGTCTCCGTCGGGTCCCGCCGGGCCCTTGTACTTCGAGTAGCGGCGCGCCAGCGTACCGAAGTGAACCCCCTTGGCGGCCTGCGCGCGCACTTCCTCGATTTGCTTGAGCGATCGATCCTGGTCGGCGCGGGTCGGCGTGACGCCGAAGAGGATGTGGCGGGCGTGGATCTCGCCCTTCGCCGCGTCGGCCTCCTCGACCTTGATGAGATGGAAGCCGAACGGCGTGCGCACCGGGTTCGAGACCTGGCCCACGGGCAGCTTGAACGCGGCCTCCTCGAACGTCGAGTCGAGCGTTCCGCGCTTGAACCACCCGAGGTCCCCGCCGTTCTTCGCCGTGCCCGTGTCGTCCGAGAGCTCCTGTGCCAGGCGCGAGAACGGCTCGCCCTTCTTCACGCGCGCGAGGGCTTCGTTCGCTTCCTTCCGGGCCGCGACCCACGCGGCCGAATCCGCCTCGACCGGAATCAGGATGATCTGGACGTGGATCGCCGACGGGCGCTTCGGAAACTCGTTCGGATGCTCGTTGAAGTACTTCTCGGCCTCGGCCGGCGTCACTTCGCCGCCCTTCTCGAGGCGGGAGCGCAGGAGCTGGTTGGCGAGAAGCTGGCGCCTCACGTCGTCGCGATAGCGGTTCTTGAGATCGGCCTCGGTCAGGCCTTCGCGCCGGAGCTCCTCCTGGAACGCGGCATCCGATCCCACGCGCTTCCGCGCGTCGGCGATCGCCTCGTTCACGTTCTTCTCCACCTCCGCGTCGCTCACCGAGATGTTCTGGCGCTTGGCCTCGCTCACGATCACCTTCTCGTCGATCAGCCGGTCGATGACTTCGCGGCGGAGCTGGGCGACGCCGGCCGAATCGGGCCTGAGGTTGTTCTGCACCAGGAACAGGTAGACCTGCTCGTCCACCTCGCTCTGCAGGATGACCTCGTCGTTCACGGTCGCCGCGACGCCGTCCATGCGCTCGCCGCGCGCGGACGGAACGGCCGGGGCCCCGGTGGGCGTACCCGGGCGCGACGGCGGCGGAGACGGCGGGGTGCCTCCGGCCGGAGGCGCCTGCGCGCGCGCGTCCGTGCGAAGTCCCGGACCCGGGATGCCCGCGATCGAAGCGAGGGCAACGACAAGTGCGGCCGCGAGGGCCGTGATGCGCGGAACGATCCGCGCGTTCGGTGCCTGGTTCATGCCTTTTCCCCGTCCTCCGGCGGAAGCGGCCACGGGATCGCCTTCAGCGCCTCCTCGTCGATCTCGGGCTTGATCTCGGCCTTGAGCCGCTCGACCTCCGCCTTGAGCCTCTCCTGCCCCTGCTTCTGCATCTGCTCGTTCTGCCACTGGCTCACGATCTGCTGCTGGACGACCGGCGGCAGGTTGTTGAAGCGAATCGCGGAGGCGTTGGGCGCCCCCATCGCGGTCACCATCTGCCGCGTGATCGAATCGAGCATCGCGGGCGTCGGCGGCGCGATCGGCACCGGACGCGGAAGCGACTCGATGTACTTCTGGACGAGGAACGCGGTCTTGGCCTGCGAGATCTGGCGCTCCACCTCGGGGCTCTTGTCGAGACCCTCCTTCTTCGCCTCGGCGATCAGGATGTCGCTCATCGCCTTGCCTTCGACGAACTGGCGCATGAGGTCGCTCCTCGTGGAGGGCGGACGCTCGTTCATCGGAGCCGCTGCGATGTCTTTGAGCAGGTCGGTCACCGTGTACTTCCGTTCGAGCCACGTGCCGAGAACCTGCGAGAGCTGATCGCTCGTGATCCCGGCCTTCGTCGGATCGGTCGCAAGGAAGAGCTCGAGCGAATCGGGCACCGCGACGAGCGGACCGTCGACGACCTCCCATCCCGGCCCTTCGATCTTCACGTGCGCCTTGTCCTTGAGCCCCGAGAGATACTTCTCGGCCAGCTCGCCGCGCTTCTTGTTCTCGAGCATCCGAATGACGTCGGCCTTCGCAACGTCCCACGGCTGCGCGTTCTCATGGGGGCGAATGTCGAGCACCTTGAACACGTACGAGCCGGTGCGCTGAGTGACTGGCTTCGAGCGCTCGCCCTTCTTGAGCGGGGCCACGGCCTGCTCGAACACGCTCGGGAGCTGCCCGAGCGTGACCCAGTTCTGCACGCGGCCGCCGTTCGAGGCGGTCTCCGGATCCTGCGAGCCCGTCCGCGCGACTTCCTCGAACGCCTCGCCGCGGTCGAGCCGTGCGACGAGCGAAGGCATGAGCGTCGTGTCGGTGACCATGATGAGCGCGAGCTGGTACTCGTTCTTCTGCGCGTCGAAGTAGAGCTTTGCCTCGCTCTCGCTCACCTTCGCGACGTCGCCGATCTTCTTGTCGTAGAGCGCGTCGGGCAGGATGCGCGGCAGGAGGTCGGTGTCGATCTTCGTGTACGCCGTGTCCTTGTCGAAGCCCTTTCGGATTGCGGCTTCGGCGAGTACTTCGTAGGCGAGCACGTCGTCGAACAGCGCGCGCTTCTGCGCACTCTCGGGCAGCGACAGATACGGCTGCACGACTTCACTCCGGCGCGCGTACGCCTCGAAGTCGGCGACCGTGAGCGTGCGCGATCCGGTGGTCACGAGCGTGGGCGAGGACTTCTTGCCGCAACCCGCGAGGAGGACGCCCGCGAGCGAACAGGCCGCCAGCAGGGCGAGAAAACGGCGATCGGAACCCCTCAAACGGGTCATCCGCGGACACTCCTTGGAGTCAGGCGGGAAGGGCGCAAGGCGGGGGCCGCCAGGGCGCGGCCAAGTTGCTTCGGTACCATCACTTAGCCGGGCACGGTAGCAGACTCGACGAGGGCCTGCAAGAGCTTTCTGGACCGCTCCAGGAAGGCCTCGGAGTCGTCGGCCGTGTCCTTGAGCCGAACCCCCATCTCTCTACCCGAGAGGAACTCGAGCTTCTCCCCCGACTTGGTCAAGAGCGTGTGAGCCTGCCGTGGCGTGAGCGGCTTGAAGAGCCACATCTCGAACCGTCCGTGGTCGAGCTTCATCTCCGAGCAGCGCGCCTCGGCACCGAGAAGACGAATCCTCCTGAGTGCCAGGAGATGTCGCGCCGGTGCGGGTGGCTTCCCGAAACGATCCTCGATCTCCTCGCGAATCGCGTCCACGACGTCGACGCGTGTCGCAACCGCGAGCCGCCGGTAGAGCTCGAGCTTCTCCTCGTTGTCGGGCACGTAGTCCTCGGGCAGGAACGCGGGCCAGTCGGTCGTCAAGCGCGGCTCCGTGCGCTCCTCGTGCGGCACGCCCTTCAAGTCCGCGATCGTCTCCTCGAGGAGCTTCACGTACAGATCGAAGCCCAGACCTAAGATGAAGCCGTGCTGCTCGGGGCCGAGAAGGTTCCCCGCGCCGCGAATCTCCATGTCCTTGAGCGCGATCTTGAAGCCCGCGCCGAGCTCGTCGAACGACTCGATGACCTTGAGACGCTTCTCCGCGTCCTCGGTCAGAACGCGCCGCTCGGGCACCATGAAATACGCGTACGCGCGGTGATGCGAGCGCCCGACGCGGCCGCGCAGCTGGTAGAGCTGTGCCAACCCGAACGTGTCGGCCCGGTGAACGAGGAGCGTGTTCACGCTCGGAATGTCGAGCCCCGACTCGATGATCATGGTCGAGACCAGGCAATCGAGATCGCGGTTCAGGAACTTGAGCATCACGCGCTCGAGCTCGTGCTCGCGCATCTGCCCGTGCGCGACGCCGAAGCGCATCTGGGGCAGGAGCCGCTCGAGCAGGGCCGCCACGGTCGTGATCGATTCGACCCGGTTGTGGACGAAGAACGCCTGTCCCCCGCGATCGAGCTCGCGCAGGAGCGCGTCCGCGATCAGCTCTTCCGAGTACTCGACGATCTCGGTGTGGATCGGGAGCCGGTCCTTGGGCGGGGTCTCGATGAGCGACATGTCGCGCGCGCCGGCGAGCGAGAAGTTGAGGGTGCGCGGGATCGGAGTCGCGGTCAGCGTGAGCACGTCGACCTGGGTGCGGAGCTTCCGCAGCCGCTCCTTGTGCGCGACGCCGAAGCGCTGCTCCTCGTCGATCACGACGAGCCCGAGATCGCGGAAGCGAACGTCCTTCGAGAGGATCCGGTGCGTGCCGATCAGGATGTCCACGCCGCCCGCGGCCGTGCGATCGACCGTCTCCTTCTGCTGTTTGGGAGTGCGGAAGCGGGAGAGCATCTCGACCTTGACCGGATAGTCCGCGAGCCGCTCGCGGAACGTGTCGAAGTGCTGTTGGGCGAGGATCGTGGTCGGCACGAGCACCGCCACCTGCTTGTGATCCATCACGGCCTTGAACGACGCGCGCACGGCGACTTCGGTCTTCCCGTACCCCACGTCGCCGCAGACGAGCCGGTCCATGGGCCTGGCACTCTCCATGTCCGACTTGACCTCGCCGATCGCGCGCTCCTGGTCGGGAGTCTCGTCGTAGATGAACGAAGCTTCGAGCTCGCGCTGCCAGACCGTGTCCGGACCGAACGCATGCCCCGGCATCGCGCGCCGGAGCGCGTACGTGCGGAGGAGCTCGCCGGCCATTTCTTCGATTGCCTTCCGGGCTTTGGCCTTCGTCTTCGCCCACGAGGTCGAGCCCAGTCGGTGGACGGGCGGACGCGAGCCTTCTTCGGCTGTCCACTTGGAGACGAGCGAGAGCTGGCTCACCGGCACGAACAGCTTGTCACCCGAGCCGTACGCGATCTCGAGGCAGTCGGTCTCCTGAGCGTTCATCGTGAGGCGCTGGAGACCGCGATAGATGCCGATCCCGTGATCCTCGTGCACCACGTAGTCCCCCGGATCGAGCGCGTTCAACTCCGCGAGCGAGAGCCCTCCGGTCTTCTTGCGGCGCCGCACGCGCTTCCGGTAGCGCTCGAAGATCTCGTGATCGGTGAGGAGGGCGAAGCCCGCTTCGGCGCACGTGAAGCCATGCGCGAGGAGGCCGACGTCGAGGCGCGCCGGCACGGGCTCGAGCAGCTCCTCGAGGCGGTCGCGCTGGCCCGTGTTGTCGCACAGGATCTCGATCGCGTGGCCCTTCGCGTGGAGATCCGTGATGAAGCCGCGCACGAGATCGAGATTGCGTGTGAAGGCAGGTTGCGGGGACGTGGGCACGCTGAACACGAGCTCGGGATCCGGGGTCTCGCCGCCGCGACGCGCGATCGGTCCCAGGCGCTCGAGGCGGGGCCGGGCGCCTGCGCCCGCAAGGGCGTCCTCGAAGCGTTCGAACAGCTCGGACGGCGGGGAGACGAGCGGAAAGTGCGCGACCGCCTCCGCGTGGAAGCGCTCGACGTCCTGATCGAGCCGCTCTCCGCGCTCCGCGAGGCGCTCGGGCTCGTCCGCCCACACGAGGGCGTCCTCCGGGACGTACGACCAGAACGACGTCAGGTCCTGTCCGTAGTGCCCTGCGACCCGCTCCATGCCTTCGAAGAAGAGCTCGCTCGTCATGCGCTCGATGTCCCGGCCCTCGCGGGCCGCGGCTTCGGCCGCGCGGTCTCCGGCCTGCGCCAGGCGCTCGAGCACTTCGGCGGCCTCGCCGGGAGAGAGCGCGATCTCGTAGCGCGGGAGGACAGTCGCCTCGCGCATTTGCTCGACCGAGCGCTGCGAGAGCGGATCGAAACGGCGGAGCGAGACGAGCGTCTCGTCCTCGAACTCGAGCCGCCACGGGTCCTCGCTCCCGAGCGAGAAGAGATCGAGGAGCCCGCCGCGCACCGAGAACTGTCCGAGCGCGCTCACGATTGGAACGCGCTCGTAGCCGAGGCCGACGAGCCGGGCCAGGAGCTCGTCGCGGTCGTAGTCGCGTCCGACATGGAGCGTGAGCTCGTGCGACGTGAGCCGTTCGCTCGACAGCACCTTCTGTGCGATCGCGCGCAACGTCGTGACGACCACGCCGCGCTCGCCGCGCGCGAGGGCGGCGAGCGTTTCGAGCCGTTGAGCGGTCACCGCCGGATGGGGCGACGAGTGGTCGTAGGGCAGGATCTCGGGCTCGGGGAACGGCAGCACGCGGTCCTTGCCGAGGAAGTACTCGAGGTCCTCGCGCATCTCCTCGGCGCGTTCGCCGTCCGCGAGCACCCAGACGAACGTGCCGCCGAGCGTTCGGTGAAGAGCCGCCGTGAGCCACGCGGGGGCGGAGGCCGAGAGTCCGCGGACACCGGCCGCGCGGCCGGCTCCGCCTTCGCGCGCGAAACGAACGAGGCCGTCGAACGCCGGGAGACGGCGGGCGGCGTCGATCAGGCGATCCGGAGTCGAAAGGGCGTGCGGCCGCTCGCGCGGCGCGTCCACCGCGTGACTCATGCGCGCGCTCCGGGGGGGATCGGATTGCGCGGCGACATTCCGCCGCCGGGAGTCATGAGGCGTGCAATCGCAGTCTCGAGCACGAGGCACAGAAGGGCGAGCCACAGCAGGGATCCGCCGATCTCCCTGCCGAACCGGCCTTCGCGAATGCGGCGCGCGAGGTCGCCGCCCCCGTCGAGCACGACCGGCTTGTACACCCCCCAGCGGCGGCGCGCGGCGTCCGCAGACATGCGCGTGAGGTCCGACTCGCGCGGATCGAGATTGACCGCGACTTCGCGGAGCCTTCGCGTGCCCGCCGAGAGGCGATAGAGCCCGGTTTCGACGAGCGGCGCCGACACGAGGCGGCGCGCGCCGTCCGAAAGCGATTGCTCGAGGGCCACGGTCTTGCCCGCGGGATCGGTGAGCCTCAAGTCGGGAGCGCGCTCGCCGACCGGCACCGGGACCGAGAGCCTCTGTCCGGGCCTCAGGTCCTCGCCCGAGGCGCCGCGCGCGATCGCGCGCAGCGACTGGAGCCAGAGCGGAAGGAACGCACCTCGTGTCGGAAAGTCGTTCCACTTGCCGTCCACGTCGCTTGCGAACACGAGGAGACGCGACTCCTCGACGAGCGCCGGCAGATCGGTCGCGAAGCGCGCGAGGACACGGGTCGCGGGTCCCGGACGGAGCGTCCATGCGCGTTTGAACGTGGCCTGCGTGAGGGGCTCGCCCGTGCGTGCGGAGAAGCCGTCGAACGCGGGATGACCGACGGCCGCGAGGCGCATCGTCCACTGTCCGCCGCCGGCATCGCGCTGATCGCCGAGCCGGATCCCGGACAGCGCGGGAAAGAGACGCGCACCGTAGAACTCGGGGCGCGCGCGCTCGCCGAGCACCACCGCGAGCGCACCGCCGCCGCGCACGTAATCGACGATCGCGGTCATCGCCGCTTCGCCGAGCGTCGGCACGTCGTTCAGGACGAGCGCGTCGAGTCCCGCAAGGCTTCCGGGCGAGAGCGTCGCCCCTTCGAGACGCCGGAACTCGACCTGGCCGGCTTCCTGGCCCGCGAGGAGTGCGAGCACCATCGGGGATGCGGCGAGCGTACCGCCTTCGATGAGCCCCACCTGCGTGCGTCCGGCCGGACCCGCCGCGAACCAGCGATGGTTGTCGATCTCGAGCGCGTCTTCGGGCAGGAACGCTTCGCCGCCGCCGTCCGGCATGGAGGTGAGCGGCACGAGCGTGCTTCCCTCGCCCGAGCCCAGCGCCACGAACGCGCGTCCGAGCTCGCGTCCTCCCGCGCGCACGCCGACCGCAATCTCGCCGGACGCGCCGCCGAACGCCTGCACGGTGACCTCGGCCGCCGCCTGTCCGCCGCCCGACCCGCCGAGCACGTCGGCCTGGGCGGGTGCGTACTGTGCGAGGGCGTTCGCTGCGGGCGTGTACGACGCGAGCGCATACCCGGTCGTGGCGCCCGCGCCCGCGCCCGCGCCCGCGCCCGCATCGTTTTCGGTCCCGCCCTGGAACGAGAGCGCGCCGCTCGTGCGCCCGGTGCTCCGCACGCGCGCGGCCGTGAGCGCGAGATTCTCGGGCCGTTCGACCTGCGCGACCGGAAGCACGTAGAAGTGGAGTCCCGCCGGAAGCGACGCGCCTCCGACGACCGAGTCGCTGCTCGTGCGCGCTCCCCCCGCCGGAAGCCCCGCGACCTGGAGATCCGAGATCAGGAACAGCTCCTTGTTGATCTGCGGGCTCTTCTTCAGGAGCTCGAGGCCCTGGCCGATCGCCGCCTCGAGGTCGGTCGTGAACGGGCGCGGCTCGATCGAACGGAGCGCGTTCGCAACCCGGCCGTGATCCACGGTCGCCTTCGGGAAGAGCGGCTCGGGCCGCGCGTCGAACGGCACGACCTGCACTTCGTCGCCCGCCTCGAGCGCTTCGAGCACCGACGAGGCCTTTGCCTGCGCGCGCTCGGAGAGCACCTCGCGCGCCTCGACCGCTCCCATGGACGCCGAGCGATCGATCAGCATCACCACGCTCGACGCGGCTTCGCGACCGCCGGGCCCGACCGCGCCGCGCACGACGGGGCGTGCGAGGGCGAGCGAGAGAAGCGCGATCGCGAGCACGCGAAGCGCGAGCAGGAGGAGCTCGCGCAGCCTGAAGCGGCGCAGCTGGGCGACGTTCACCTCGCGCAGGAATTCGATCGACGAGAACTCGATCCGCTTCGGACGCTTGCGCGTGAGCAGGTGAATGACGATCGGGATCCCGGCCGCGGCGAGCCCGAACAGGTAGAGCGGATTGAGGAAGGTCATGGCTGGCGGTCGCGCGCGCTAGTGGAGCCGGCGCCGCTTCTCCAGGTAGTGGAACAGGGCCTGATCGTAC
Source organism: Candidatus Eiseniibacteriota bacterium (assembly GCA_050733935.1). Classification (GTDB taxonomy): domain Bacteria; phylum Eisenbacteria; class RBG-16-71-46; order RBG-16-71-46; family DASYSL01; genus JBOHUC01. The sequence continues at coordinate 44,624 of JBOHUC010000055.1, forward strand.
GGCGTGGTCGTGTCGAGTGGAACGTAGTCGATCTGGCTCCGGCGGCACTCCATGCGATAGCGGTCCGCCCACGCGGTGAGACGCTCGCGGTAGTGCTTCTGGATCTCCCAGGGCTCGAGCGCCACCTCTTCCCCCGTCTCCTTGTCGACGAACGTCGCGGGCTCGCTGAAGTCGAACGTCCACTCCGCGGGATCGAGGATGTGGAACACGATCACTTCGTGCTGGCGATGCCGGAAGTGGGCGAGCCCCGAGAGCACCGTATCGGGCGGCGCCAGGAGGTCCGAGAAAAGAAGGACGAGCCCGCGCCGGCGAATGCGCTCGGCCAGATGATGGAGCGACGCGCCGAGGGCGGTCTTCCCGCCGGGAGCCACGGCTTCGAGCTCGCGCAGGATCACGTCGAGGTGCGAGCGCCGCGCGCGCGCCGGAATGAAGCGCTCGATCTTCTCGGCGAACGTGAGGAGTCCGACCGCGTCCTGCTGGTGGATCATGAGGTACGCGAGTGCGGCCGCGAGCGAGCGCGCGTACTCGAGCTTCGAGATCCGGCCCGGCGACGAGCCGTAGCTCATGGACGCCGAATGATCGAGCACGAGGTGGGCGCGGAGATTCGTCTCGTCCTCGTACTGCTTGACGTAGAAGCGGTCGGACTTCGCGTAGACCTTCCAGTCCACGGACCGGAGCGGATCGCCGGGCATGTACTGCCGGTGCTCGACGAACTCGACCGAGAAGCCGTGAAACGGACTCTTGTGGAGACCCGAGATGAATCCCTCGACCACGAGCCGCGCCTTGAGGTCGAGACGCCCCAGGCGGGAGACGACCTGCGGATCGAGGATTCCGCGAGCGGAGCGGCCGGTGGTCGAGGGCATGGCCGGGTGGCTACTCCACCTCGGCGGGAACGACTTTCATCAAATCGGCGACGACGCGGTCCACCTTCACACCCTCGGCCTCGGCATTGAAGTTCGTGACGATGCGATGCCGGAGCACCATCGGTGCGACCGCGCGCACGTCGTCGATGCCCGGCGCAAACCGTCCGTTGAGGATCGCGCGCGTCTTCGCCCCGAGCACGAGGAACTGTGAGGCCCGCGGACCCGCGCCCCAGGTCACCCAGCTCTTCACGAAGTCCGGCGCCTCCCCTTCGGGGCGCGTGGCCCGTGCGAGCTTGACCGCGTAGCGAACCACGTGATCCGCGACCGGCACGCGGCGGACCAGACCCTGGAGCTCGAGGATGTCCGCGGGCCCGAGCACGCGCGAGAGATCGGGCTCGGCCGCGCCCGTCGTCTCGACCACGATGCGCTCCTCCTCGGCCTGACTCGGATAGTTGACCGGCACGTCGAACATGAAGCGGTCGAGCTGGGCTTCGGGAAGCGGATAGGTTCCCTCGAGCTCGATCGGGTTCTGGGTCGCGAGCACGAAGAACGGAAGTGCGAGCTGGAACGTCTGTCCGCCCGCGGTCACCTCCTTCTCCTGCATGGCCTGGAGGAGAGCCGCCTGCGTCTTCGGGGGTGTGCGGTTGATCTCGTCGGCGAGCACGATGTTCGCGAACACGGGGCCATGAATGAAGCGGAAGACGCGACGGCCGTCGTGCGTGTCCTCGAGCACTTCGGTGCCCGTGATGTCGGACGGCATGAGATCGGGCGTGAACTGGATGCGCGAGAACGACAGATCGAGGACGCGCGCGAGGCTGCGAATGAGGAGCGTCTTCGCGAGGCCCGGCACGCCGACCAGGAGCACGTGCCCGTTTGCGAACAGCGCCGTGAGCAGGCCCTCGATGACCTCGGTCTGACCGACGATCGCCTTCTTGAGCTCGCCCTGGATGCGATGATGGGCGCCCCTGAGACGCTCCACCGCCTTGAGATCGCCGCCTGCCACCGCCTGCTCGCTCATCATGCCTCCTGCCGAGAACGCGAAAACCCGCGCCCGGCCCTTGGGGGGCCGTCGCGGTCCCGATCCACCGCATGCGCGGCGCGGGAAGCGCACACGCGTCGCAAAGCGTAGCATCCGCATCGTGACAGGAGCAACGCGCGCCGCCGCAAAGGCTGTCAAACCGCTGAAAAACGCCGACGAGCTAAGGGAGATTCTCGGACGGAGCAGGAGCCTGGGCCGGGGCCGGGGCCGGGCTTGCGACGCGCTCCTGCCGGACCCAGTGACCGCTCCCCCGGTTCATGAAAAGCGGTGCGGTCGGGTCCACGGGCAGCAGCACCGCCTTCTCGATCCGGTCGATGCGGAACGACTTTGGCGCCTGATCGAGATGGCAGTACGCCTCGAGGAAGAGCGCACCGTCGCGCGCGAACAAGTGGGACGGGGTGACCCGTCGAGGAACGCTTCCCTTGCTTCCGCCCCGGTACTCGATCGTCAAATCCTGGTGACGTTCGATCGCGTCGTTGACAATCGAGAGCTCCGCGGGCAGGGCGTACGGCACGTCCGCGAACTGATCGAACGTAAGCGGAGGCCCCGCGAGACGGCACACGTCGGCGACCGTGACCAGCTCCGGCCGGCCGATCGCGGCCACGCAGCGGCGGAAGAGCTCGAGCGTCGAGAGCGCATCCGGCATCGCGCGATGCGCGGCACTCGGCGGAAGCCCGAGAAAGTGGACGAGCGTCCCGAGCGCGTAGTTCGGCGCTCCGGGGAAGAGGCGCTTCGGGAGCAGCGACGTGTCGACCGCCGCAAGGCGCGGGACGCCCCGCCCTTCGCGCAGGAGCGCGTACGTCATGGCGCCGAAGTCGAACGGAACGTAGTGCGCGACCATCGTCGCGCCGCCGCAAAAGCCGAAGAAGCGCTCGAGCACGGGAACCGGACCCGGGAGGTTGCGGACGATCGCATCCGAAATGCCGTGGATCTTCACGACGTCGTCGGGGATCGGCACGCCCGGATTCACGAGCTCGCTGAACTCGCCGAGGATCTCGACCGGCGGGAGCGGCACGAGCGGAGGAAGGCCGGGCGTGGCAAGCGAGGGCTCGGGGCTGGGCACGGACGCGGGCTCGGGGCCGGGCGCGTTCGGTGAGCGCACGAAGCGGAACTTGACGCCCGCGACTTCGACGAGCCGCGCGGTCACGTTCGAGTAGCCGGTCGCTTCGGTGTCGAAAGCAACCCACGTGAGATCGGCGACGAACGCCGCGAGCAAAGGACTCGTATCCATGGCTCGCACTATAGCAGCGACACTCGCGCCGCAGTATGCTGCGCGCGGGCGCTCGAACGCCTCTCCTCATCCACCGAAGGGATACGGACTTGCCTGATTCGACCGCATCCCCCGCGTTGACCGGGTTCGCAGGCGGCGACGTCGTCCTGCTCGTCGTGTACGCGGCGTTCCTGCTCTACGTCACGGCCCGCATCTTCGGCCCGCACCGGCGCGACATGGGCGAATACCTGGTCGCCTCGCGCGCGGTCACGCTTCCCGGGTTCGTGGCGACGCTGGTTTCGACGTGGTACGGCGGCATTCTCGGCGTCGGCGAATACTCGTATCGCTTCGGCATCTCGAACTGGCTCGTCTTCGGCGCGCCGTACTACCTGTGGGCCGCCGTGTTCGCGATCTTCTTCGCGAAGCGGGCGCACGAGACGTATTACTACACGCTTCCGGATCAGCTCTACGGAGCCTACGGGCGGACGGCCGGCGCGGCCGGAGCCGTGCTCCTGTTCCTGTACGCGGCCCCCGCGGCCTATGTGCTCATGCTCGGGACGCTGTTCGAGCTAGGGTTCGGCTGGCCGCTCTGGGTCGGGACGACCGTCGGAACGCTGTTCTCGGTCATGTACCTGTTCCGCGGCGGGCTCCGCTCGATCGTCATCACCGAGCGCATCCAGTTCGTGCTCATGTTCGCGGGGATCGGCGTCATCCTGCCGTATCTCTTCACGCGCTACGGCGGCCTCGACTTCCTGCGCGCGAACACGCCCGCGACCCACTGGGTGTGGCACGGCGGAAACGAGCCGCAGTACGTGCTCGTGTGGTATGCGCTCGCCATGATCACGCTGGTCGAGCCCGCGTTCTACCAGCGCTGCTACGCCGCGAAGACCCCGGCCGTCGCCCGGAACGGCATTCTGATCTCGATTCTGTTCTGGATGCTGTTCGACTTCATGACCACGACCGTGGGCCTCTACGCGCGCGCCGTCCTGCCGAACCTCGCGGATCCCGTGCAGGCGTATCCGGCGCTCGCGGCGCACGTGCTCCCGCCGATCGCGCTCGGCCTGTTCACGCTCGGCATGCTCGCGACCGTCATGTCGACCGTGGACTCGTACGCGTTCGTGGGGGCGGTGACGCTGGGGCGGGATCTCTGGTGGCGGCTTCGGGGCGGGGATCCCGAGCGGGTCGTGCCGCGCGCGACGCGTGTGGGCCTCCTCGTGACGGCGGCCCTCTCGGTCGTGGTCGCGATCCGATGGAAGAGCGTGATCGACGTGTGGCACGACGTCGGGTCGATCGTCACGCCGGCGCTTCTCCTGCCCACGCTCTCGAGCTTCTCCGCGCGCTTCAGGATGCGGCCGCGGTTCGCCGCGATCGCGCTCATCGGATCGGCCGCCGTCGCGGCCGCCGGCGTGTTCGCGGGAAAGACCGGCCGAAACTTCTTCGGGATCGAGCCGATCTATCCGGCGCTTGCGTTTTCGATCGCGGTGTTCGTGCTCGATCGGGTGACGCGCTCGGCCTCGCCTCCGACCTCGCCTCCGGCCTCGCGTTCGACCTCGCGCCCCGCCCCGGGCCCGGCCGCCTCGCGCTCCCGCACGGGATAGCGGCCTTCGAGCGCGTTCCGCGCGGCGCGCTTCACTTCTTCGCCGAAGTCGTGGCGCAGGATCCAGGTGAGAAGCCCGCGTCCGTCCTCATCGCGCGACAGATCCTTGAGGCTACGGCCACGCGACTTCCCGAAGTTGATGACCACGTCGTCCCCGATCCACTTGAGCTTCCCGTCGGCATCGTAGGCATCGGGGTCGGATCCCGGCGCGCCGACCTTCCCGAGCGACTCGATCTCCCCGGGCAAATCGTCGTAGTGCTCGAGCTGGGCCAGGATCACGTCGCGGGCCGCGAGCATGTCGGCCTGCGCGGAGTGCGCGGACTTGAGCTCCCCGCCGCAGTAGAGCGCGTAGGCCGCCGACAGCGTGCGCGGCTCCTTCGCGTGGAAGATCTCCTTCCCGTCGACGCAATGGCGTCCCGCGAGCTCGAACGTGAACCCCGCGCGCTTGAACTCGGCCTGGAGAAGCGGGAGATCGTAACGCCGCACGCCGAAGCCCGCGAAGTCGCAGCCCTCGAACTGCTCGAACAGGCTCCGCGCGTAGGCCGCAAACGGCGGCTCGAGCGCCACGTCCGCATCCGTGATGCCGTGGATCGCGGTCGCGCCCGGCGGAATCGGGATCCCGGGATGGACGCGCTTCGTACGCACTTCGGGCTCGCGCGTCTCGCCGTCCGGTCCCTCTGGGAACACCTTCATGATCGAGATTTCGACGATGCGGTCGACGCGCGGGTCGAGCCCGGTCGTCTCGAGGTCGAGAAAGACCAGCGGACGCGTGATCCGCAGACGGCCGAGGAGATTTTCGTTCAATCGACTGTCACCTTCCCACCCGCGGCGACGTAGCCGCGAAAGCCCCCCGTCATCGAGACGACGTTCGTGTAGCCCATGGTCTGGAGCACGTCCGCGGCGAGCGCCGACCGGTTGCCGCCGCCGCAATAGAGGACGAGCGGTGTGTCCTTCTCGGGAAACACCCGGTCGATCTTGACCTCGAGCACTCCGCGGCTCAGCGCCGTGGCCCCCGGCATGTGGCCGCGGGCCCATTCGCTCTCCTCGCGGATGTCGACGAGCACGGCGTCCGAGCGTTCCTGCTGCATGCGCATCACGTCTCCCACCGTGACCTCGCGGATGCGCCCCTTCGCTTCGCCCACGAGATCCATGTACGACTTTCCGACCCGCCGTTCGGTTCCCTGCTGCGTCATGCGTTCGCCCTCCTTCTCGCCTTCGTTCCGCGCTTCCGCCGGCCGATCTCGGCGATCGCCTTCTGGGCCGTGCGCTGCAGATGATCCCAGGCCTCCTGCCTTTGCGAGCGCCGGAGCGCCGGCAGGAGAGTCCGGTCCTTGAGGCGCGCCGCGCCGTTCATGGCCGCCAGGCGCGCGAACACGGACGGATCGCCGAGCAGTGCCACGAGCGCGGGCGCGACATGACGGGCCTGCTCCGGGCGCGCTCGTTTCGCCTTTGCGTCTCCCGCGAGTGCGACCAGGAGCCGCACACCGGCTTCGCGCACCTCCTGCTTCTCGCCGTAGCGGATCGCCGCATACCCATCATCGAACGCGGCTGGGACCTTTGCCATCGCGAGCGCGTCGAGCGCGGCCATGGGAACGAGATCGCGGTACCCGCGATCTTCCATCTGCGCGCGGCAGATCGCAAGGAGCCGGGGTGACCCGATCTTGGCGAGGGCCTTGAGCGCGGCCGCCTTGACGAGGTACGAGCGCTCCCCGTCGAGCGCCCGGACGAGCGCCCGCTCGGCGGCCCTCCCGAACTGACCGAGCGCGAACACGGCCGCCCGCCGCACGTGCGCGTTCTTGTCGCGCACCGCGCGCACGAGAGCCGTCCGCGCGCGATCCGTGCCGGACCCGCTCCGTTTCCCGCCGTACGCCTCCCCGAGCGCGATGGCGGCGGCCATCCGCACGCCGCGATCGCGATCGCGGGCGAGCGAGCGCACGAGCGCCGTGAGCACCGGTGCCGTGCGGAACGTGGCGAGCTCGCGCGCGGCCCGCATGCGCTCGATCGGCGAGGGATCGCGGACGAGCGCGTGGAGCCAGGCCCCGGCCGGTTGCGCGAGCGCCAGCGTCTTGAGCACGCGGAAGCCGGGGTCGATCGCGATCCGGATCGGCGCTCCGGGGGTTGCGAGAACGAAGCTTTCTCTCCCCTGGCTCACCGTCACGCGATGACTCCGCGCCCCGTTCGTCCCGTGGACCACGATTTCGAGCCCGAACCGAAACGCCCTCGAAGTCGGCCCCCCGTCGCCGGGCTTCGTGCGCTGCTTCTGGCGGACGGTGACAGTGACCTGGCTCCGCCCGGCACGGCGCCAGCGCACGTCGAGCTCGGGGTAGCCGGCTTTCCAGACCCACTGGTCGAAGAACCACGTGAGGTCGCGGCCGCTCTCCTCCTCGAGCGCGCGCCGGAACTCGTGCGTGTCCGCGAACCCGTGGGCGTGCCGGACCAGGTACCGCCGCGCGCCGCGAAAGAAAAGCTCGTCCCCGAGCTCGTCGCGCAACATTCCGAGCACGAGCGATCCCTTTTCGTACGCATGGCGATCGAACAGATCGGTCGGCACCACGTAGCGGTTGAACACGATCGGGCGCCGGTACTGCCCCAAGTCCTGCAGGAGATAGCTCGCGGTCTTCTGAACGCGGGTCCACGCCGCTGCGTCCGGTCCGTACGCGGCTTCGTCGTACAACACCTCAGAAAACGTCGCCCACCCCTCGTTGAGCCAGTTGTGATGCCATCCCCGGCACGTCACGAGATCGCCCCACCACTGGTGGGCGAGCTCGTGCGACACGAGCCCCTCGTAGGAGATGTCGAGCGCGGCGCGGTCGTCGAGCACGGCCTTCTCGGTGAGCGTGGTCGCGCCAGTGTTCTCCATGCCGCCCCAGGTGAACTCGCTCACCACGATCTGGCTGTACCCGGGCCAGGGATAGGGACCGTACAAGCGCTCGAACACGCGCATCATGTGTGCCGTGTGCCCGTACAGCCGACGCGCGGCACGGCCATGGCCTTCGAACGCGTGGAAGCGGAGCTGCACGCGGCCGACCTTCGCCCGGGTCTCGACGAACGGCGCGACCGCGAGCGTGACAAGGTAGGCGGGGTGCGGGAAGTCCTGCTTCCAGTGCCAGGTCACGCGCGCGCCGTCGGCCGAGCGCTTCCGCCCCGCGAGTCGGCCATTCGAGACCACCCGAAAACCCGCATCCGTCGTGACCACCATCTCGCTCGTGAACTTGTCGTTCGGATGGTCCACGCACGGGAACCAAGCGTGACTGTCCTCCGCCTGGCCCTGGGTCCACGCCTGCGGCACGCGGCGCGGATGCGCGCGATCCGGACCCACGAACCAGAGTCCGCGGCGCGGCCGGACGGCCCGGTACGCAATCGAAAGCGTGATCGTTTCGCCGGGGCCGTACGCCCGATCGAGCGGGATCGTGAGCCGGTCGCCTTCATGGCGCGCACGCAGGCGACGTCCGCCCACGCGCTGGACACGTCCGATCCGGAGCTCCGAGGCATCGAGCGTGATCGTCCGGAGGCCTGTCGCAAGGGGACGGATCCGAAGCGTGGCGACGCCGTCGAGCCGAGCGCGGGTGACGTCGACGTCCAGATCGAGCCGGATGTGCTCGACGCGGAACGTGCGATCGCGGACGGGCCGCGGAGCGCCGTCGAGGACGTCCGCCCGGCGTGCGGGCGGTGGAGTGTAGGGATCGGCGTCGAGCCCGCGGCGCGGACTCAAATAGAGCGAATGGAACAGAGCGTCGGGTCGGGGCGCCACGAATCTCTCCCGGTCAGGAGGTCGAGGATCAGGGGGAGGACGTCGGCCGCCGACGCGGCCGTTCAGAATCGGGCCAGCAATCCCAGGCGATGCGTCGCGTCCCTCCCGGCGTCGGAATCCGAGACGAACGCGTAGTCCATGCGCAACATGTTCCACGACACGCCGAGCCCGACGGACGGAAGCGTGCGATCCGTCCCGAGCGTCTCGCGCGCGACGCCGGCCCGGAGATCGAGCGTGCCGGGCATCACGTGCACCTCGCCACCGAGGGACCAGGCCGCGGTGTGATTCTCCTGAAACACGTAGTTGAGCTCCGCCTCGTACCAGCGACGGCGCGCCATCGCGACCCCGACCGTGAGCTGCGCGGGGAGGTCCTCGTCGTCTCCGCCGTCGAAGGTCACGCGGCCGAACGCATCACGGATCGAGAGCGCCGCGTCCACGTGGTCGCTCAGGTCGGCGGAAAGCCCGATGTCCACCCCGTAGCCGTTCGCCCCGATCTCGGTCGAGTTCGTGAACACGTGGTTGTAGCGCGCCGCAATGCCAACCGCGAGGAAGCTCACGATCGTGTAGCCGTAGCCGGCCGTGAGCGACGTCTCGTTGTACCCCGATCCCTCGATGAGCGTGAGCCCCGTCACGTCGATCGCCACTCCGGCCGCCGAGCGCCGCGGCCGCGTGAGCTGGAGTGGCTCGGCGGCATCCGGACCGAGCGGGAACGCGGCGCCCAGGCGTCCGGACCAGAGCTCGATGTCGGGATCGACGCGGTCGTAGTGCACGGACGCGGTGCGCGTCCCGTAGACGAGACGTGCCGGATTCGAATCGGTCGCCGATTCGTCGGTCAAAAGACAAACGAGGTTTCCGCCCATCGCCGCCGTCCGGGGGACGGTGGCCCAGGAGCGGAACGCGACCGACGGCGCCGCCTGGGCAAGCGGAGCGAGCATCGCGAGGCCGGCGAACGTCAGGCCGAGGATGAGCGTCAGGCCGGCGAGGCTCCCGCGCCCGAATGCGAGCGACTGTCGCTTCATTTGACCACCACCACGGCACCCTTCGCCTCGTCCGTCCGGCCGTCGGGATAGGTGACGATCATGCGCGCGACGTAGGGCCCGTCGCCGACTGAGTTCCCGTCGTCATCGCGCAGGTTCCACGCGATCTCCTGATCGGTGAGCGTCGAGGAGGAGGTGAGCGTTCGCACGAGCCGGCCGCCGAGGGTCCGGACTTCGATCACCACGGATCGCGGCGCGGTCGAGAGATTCACCGAGAAGACGTCGCCGGGGCCGAACCGCTCGGACGCATGGAATCCCGGCTGCTCGGCGCGCACGACCACGATCGGACCGGCCACCGCGGACAGGTTTCCGGCCGCGTCGAGCCCCTGGAGCGTGAACGAATTCGAGCCGGGATCGAGCGCGATCGTGCGTCGCATGGGCGAGACGGATCGCGGCGGGAGCTCGGTGCCGCTCCGGAACAGCAGGATGTTCGTGGCCCCCGTCGCCGAGGCCACAATCTCGATCGAGTTCCGATCCGTACTCGCCGGGAGCGGCGGGTTCACCACCGGGACCGACGGCGCCGTCGTGTCGAGGTTGAAGCGCTGGCTCTGGTGCGGCGTGCCCACGAGCGGAACGCCTCCCGTCCCGCTGCTCTCGGCGCGCGCGACGAAGTAATACGCGCCGTCGGGGGCGATCACCCCTGTGCTGTCGAGCCCGTCCCACGCGAACGTGTACTCGCCGGTCGCGGCGGGCGCGTCGTACAGGCGGACGAACGCCGAGTCCTCGGCCTGTGTGGCGTTCTTCGCGCGCCGGACCTGGACTTCGAGACGCGACGTCGCCGCATCGAGCGTGACACCGACCTCCGTGCTGTCCTGCACGGCGTCCGCATTGGGGGAGAAATTGAGCGGCGAGACCGTGCCGAGCACGAGGTCGCTCGTGTTTCGGTACGTCACCGTGATGATCGGCGTGACCGGCGAGCGGTTGAGTGCCTGGTCATGCGAGAGCGCATAGAAGTCGTTCGTGCCCTCGACCAGGTCCACGGTTCCTGCGTCGAAGGCGAACAGCGTGTCGGTGAAGCTCGAGGCGACGTGAATCGTCCGGTGGAGAACGCCGTTCCAGAAGATCGAGAGCGAATCCGCGCCGGGCGCGTTGCCCGTGAGCGGGAGGACCGAATCGGTCGTCTCGAGGCCCGCGGGCGGCGGCGACGAAAACACGGGCATCCGCGGCGGCGTCGTATCGAGCGTCACCGTAACGGTGCGAATCGAGCGAATCGTGTCGTCGGTCGCGCGCGTCTGGAAGATGTCGACGAAGTACGACGAATCGCGCGCGATCACGCCCGTGCTGTCCCGCCCGTCCCACACGAACGAATCGGGACCGGCCGGACGCGCTCCGAACGGGACGATGAGAAGCGTGTCCAGGGTGCCGATCCCGGTTTGGCGCACTCTCAGGAAGAGGGCCGGCGCGACGTCCGTCAGGACCCACTTGATGGCGGTCGTATCGCGCACCGAGTTGCCGTTCGGGGAGAAGTGCGTGGGGTTTGCGCTCGGGCGATCGACGGCCCCGCGGGCGATCGTGGCAAGGCCGAGAGGGAGGGCGAGAATTCCCGCCATCCCCATGAGTAGAAGCCGCTTGTCGATTCGGGCTCGGAATGGACGGGAAAGCACGCCGCGCAGTTTGGCACAACGGATGGCGGGAAAGAAAGCAGGGCTTCCCCCGATGGGAGGAAGCCCTCCAGCACCTCGCCAGGCCAAAAACCCGGGCTCTCGGGCCAACCGCGGTCCAGCGCTCGGATTGTGGCTCAATCTTCGATCCAAATCGCGGGGGCCGTCCAGTTCTCGAGATGCGGCGGCAGAATATCCTCGATACCTCTGAAAGTCAAGATTTTGCTGAGGTTTTTGGTCGTTTTTGTGTTCCATACTGCTCAATTCATCGATCAAAACGGAACGGGGGACCCGAAGGTCCCCCGTGCCGCGCGTTGCCCGAATGGAGGTAGGTCACACTGCTTGCTTTGCTCCAGCGTGTTGCTGGTTACTGCTCCCTGCCCAGTCGTACTCCGGTTCCCGGGCCGGGTTCCGCGGAACTCAGGATTTCACCGAAGCCAGACGATTCGCCGGAAGAGGATGCTCCCGGCCGCCTCGAAGCGCGCGAAGTAAAGGCCAGGGGCGGCGATCGAGCCGTCCTCGAGCATCCCGTCCCAGGCGTAGCTCGTGGGGCCCGCCGGCGTCGGACCGGTGCCGAGGTCCCGGACTCTCCGGCCCCTCGCGTCATAGAGCGATGCCCGCACGTCACCGGGGGTCGGCAGGTCGAGCTGGAAGCGGACCGTGGTCCCCATGCGGCACGGCGAAGGCCAGGGACCGGCGAGCGAGAGGCCCGGGACTCCGGGGCCCACGCCGATCAGGCTCGTGTCGTGGAAGTGCACGTTGCCGGTCACGAGCGAGGACTTCTTCGAGTAGATGTACCAGAGGTATTCGCCGCTCCGGGGCGCGGTGAAGAGGAACGTCTCGATCCCGTTCTCCCCCTGCCATCCGCCCGGCGCATCGGCCCAGACATCCGAACCCGCGAGCGAATCAGCACGCGTGCCGTACGTGAAGTTCGGCTCGGCGATCGTGGGGCCGTAGACGGAGAGTGCGGCATCCCCCGTGGTCCCGAAGGTCGGCTCGAAGAAGAACTGATACTGCCGCCCGGCGGTGAGCTGGACACGCACACTCTTCCCGACGCGTCCGAGCAGGCTGAACGGCTGGAACACTCCCTGGTCGAGCGTTCCCATCCCGTACTCCCAGTCCATCGTGTACCCGCCGAGCGGCCCGATCGAGGCCATGAGCACGTACGCCGTGTCCTCGGGCACGTTCGCGTAGTTCCCGACGATGAAGTCGACGATTCCTTCCTCGGCGCTCGAATGAAGGAGCAGCGACACGAAATCGGGGCGGGTGTAGAGGCGAAGGTCGGCGTCGGCCGCGACGGCGGGCCGGAGCGCGACCACCGACCAGCCCTGGGGCTGGGTCGGAATGAAGTAGTGATCGCGCTGTGTGGCGGCGCCGAAGTTCTGGGGGAGGCCTGCCGTGAGCGCGTGATCCAGCCGGACGTTGATCCCAATGCTCGCCGTCGCGCCCGGGGTGTTCGACCACACGACGACGCAGACCGTGTCGGTCGACGTGGCCTTGAAGAGGACCGCTTCGCCCACGTCCGCGCCGCGAATGTCGGCTTCGGTGATCGCCTGCGGGCGGCCGACGGCGGCGGTCGGGCTACCGTCGGTCTTGAGCACCGCGAGACCAAAGTTCGGGCTCCCGAACGGTGCCGTGACCGAGAGCGCGACGCGATACGACAGGTTCGAGGTCACCGGCAGGTTGAATGCACGGACGATCTGGCCCGAGCTCCACAGGGCGTTGAACGATCCCAGGGCGAGGGTCGTGGTCGCGCAGTCGTACTGCACGCACATCTCGCCGCTCCCGCTCACGCGATCGGCGCGCGTGTAGAACGTTCCGGCCGGGGTGTGGTGGAAGTCGAGCGCGACGAAGTCCACCCCGGTGTTGCCGGAAACGTTGGAGGAGGCGATCTCCTGTGTGCGTCCCGGATCGCCGAAGAGCCGGATCCGCGGGTCACCCGTCGCGGCCGTCGAGCGCACTGCGACGACCGCCCAGGTGGGCGTGGCCTGCGAGAACTGGTCGTCCTTGGGAGAGGTGCTCGAGCACGACGCCGTGCCGCAGACGAGTGTCGCTGCGTCCGCGTTCCGAACCGCGATGATCGAAAACTCGAGGCCGACGCTCTGGAGCACGCCCGAAAGCATGAACGCGAGCCAGACGACGAGGGCGGTGGCGACCGTGAGGAGAACGAGGCGGGGAAACTGCACCGAGCGGCGATCTACACGTTCCGCTCGGACACGTCGATGCCAGCGAGCAATGAATTCCTGCGACAGGGCGTCTCGCACCCGATCCCCCCGACCAGTTGGGAATGACATTTCAATCCCGCAGGTGAATTCACCTGCGGCTCCGCGCCCTGGTGAGGTGCAGCAAGTGTATCAGAAGTGGTCATGAGCCCGATCCGCCAATTCTTCCGCTGTGCTCGGAAGATTGAGGATCACGGGAAGGAGCCTTGAAAACAGCGTGTGGGTTGCCTGGGATTTCAGCCAACCGCGGCAACCGGTGGCCGGTCACCCGGTTCGTGGATCCATCCTCAATCTTCAGAGCACCGCGCTAGAAAACGCTGAACTTGAAGTAGCGGCTGGGGTTGGCCTGGATGTCCGCCATGAGTTTGTCGAGCCGCCCCAGGGACTGCTCGAGGTTGCGGTAGAGCGCCTCGTCCCGGGAGAGCTTGCCCAGGTTCCCCTCCCCCCGCTCGATCCGGGCCAGCGTGGTGTCGAGCCGGGCGGTCGCCCCGCTCAGGTTCCGGTACAGGGCGGGGTCTTTGGCAAGGAGCCCGAGCGATCCCTCGCCGCGCTCGATCCGCTTGCCCAGGGTGTCGAGCGTGGTGGCGACCGAGACCAGCGATCGGCGCATCGCCGTCTGGCTCTCGTCGACGTGGAGGGCCAGGGACTGAACCTGCCGCACGGTCGAATTGAGGCTCGTGTAGAGCTCGTCGGACGCCGTGAGCCGCCCGAGCGTCCCCTCCCCGCGGCGGATCCGCTTCACAGCCACGTTGAGCTCGGTCATCGTGCTGTCCAGCATCTCGACGATTTTCTGGCCGCGCGCCAGGACTTCGGCCAGGTCGGTCGGGGGCTCGGAGCGGAGCGTGTCTCCGTTCCGCACGGCCGGCGCGCGCGAATCGCCGGGCGTGACTTCCATGAACTTCTCGCCGAAGACGTTGAGCGCCTGGATCCGGACGCGCGAGTCGCGCCGGATGAACGGCCACACGCGCTCTCCGACCGTGAGCGTGACTGCGACGTGGGAGGAATCCCCGGAGCGCGCGAAGTCGAGGCTTTTCACGGTGCCGACCTCGACGCCCTGGAACCAGATCGGAGCCCCCGAGACCACGCCCTGCACATTGGGGAATGTGGAATGCAGCGTGTAGGTCTTCTTGAACAGGTTGGTGCCGCCCTGGATCGACGCCCACAGGAAGAGCGCGAGCGCGACGAAGATGAGGAGCCCGAGTCGCAGCTCGCCCCAGCGAATGTCCCCGGATCGCTTCATGGTTTCTCGGCCCCCCCGGCCGGGACGATGTCGAAGTTGTCGACCGCAGCCTCGAGGCTGCGACGGAACGGCGCGAGGAAGCGCCGGAGCTCGGGATCGGTGCTCTTCGCGAGCGCCCGCGCGTCCCCCTCGAAGTGAACGGTCCGGTCGAACAGAAACAGATAATCCGTTCCGACCTTGAGCGCATCCGGAATCTGGTGCGTGACCACGATCGACGTGAGCCCGAGGTCGTTCTGGAGCTTGAGAATCGCGTCGGTTACGAGCTCGAGCGAGTTCGGGTCGAGGCCGGTCGTGGGCTCGTCGTACAGGATGATCCGGGGCTGCCCGGAGGCGAGCGCGCGGGCGATCGCGACCCTTCGTTGCATGCCGAGCGAAAGCTCGTCCGGCATCGAGTCGACGAGGTCCACGTCGAGTCCGACGATCGAGAGCTTCTCGCGCGCGATGCGCTCGACCTCGTCCTCGCCCGCGTCGCTGTTCTCGAACAGCCAGTAGCCGATGTTCTCGCCCACGGTGAGCGAATCGAACAGGGCGCCGTCCTGGAATACCATGCCGATGCCCTGGCGGATCTTGTTCAGGTCGTCGGCGTCGGCCGTGACCACGCTCTGTCCGTCGATCCTGATGTCCCCGCGGTCGGGGCGCACGAGGCCCAGGATGAGGCGGAGCGCCGTGCTCTTGCCGATCCCCGACGGCCCGAGGATGATCTTCGTCGTGCCCCGCGGCACCTGGAACGAGACGTCCTCGAGAATCAGCCGTCCACCGATCGAGAAGTCCACGTGTTCGAAGCGGATCATCGCGGCCTCACCAGCGCAGGATCGCGAACAGCACGCGCGTCAGGATAAAATCGCCGATGAGGATCATGACCGAGGCGATCGTGACGGACTCGGTCGTGGACCGCCCCACGCCGCGCGCCCCGCCCGAGCTCGTGAACCCCTTCCAGCACCCGATGAGCGCGATCAGGGCCGCGAAGACGGCCGGTTTGACGAGGCCGATCAGGATCGTACCGTAGGTCAGATTGTGCTGCACCTGCTGCCAGTACAGGTTGAGCGAGATGTGCGCCACGAAGTGGGCCATGATCGCCCCGCCGATGATCGCAATCATGTCTCCCAGGATGACGAGCATCGGGAGCATGAAGAGGAGCGCGACGAAGCGCGGCACCGCGAGCTTGCGTATCGGGTCCGTGCCGAACGCAACCAGGGCATCGATCTGGTTCGCACTCTTCATCGCTCCGATCTCGGCCGTGAACCCGGACGCGAGGCGCGCGGCGACCACGAGCCCGATCAGATCGGGACCGAGGGCGCGCACGACCGAGATCGTCATGAGCATGCCGAGAAGCGTGGTCGAGCCCGTCTCGGCGAGCTGGCGCGAGAACTGGAGACCCAGGGCCTGGCCGGCGAAGAACGCGGAGATGAGGGCCAGGTGGAGGGAGCCCACGCCCGAGTGGTAGGCCTGCTCGTACGTGTCTCTGAAATAGAACGGCGGCCGGAAGCAGCGCACGATGACCCGCCCCGAGAAAAGAGCGAGGTCCTGGAGCCCCATGAGGAAACGGGCGAATCCCGACAGGAGACCGTTCAGGAGCCCTAGCATGCGCCCTCCACAGGTCCGGCATCATACCCGCGGCCGTCGCGGCCGGGCAATGCGCGTCCGCGAGCGTTGGCGAACCGGCTTGGGGCCCTGCGGCGCGATCCGTAAGATGCGCGCATGAGCTTTTTCACGCGTGACGAGCTTCGGGTCGTGGGCGGCACGAGTGCCGCGTACGCGCTCCGCATGCTCGGCCTCTACATGGCGCTCCCGGTCATGTCGACGTGGGCGGCCGCACTTCCGGGCGCGACCCCGTTTTTGGTCGGCATCGCGATCGGGGCGTACGGCCTGACGCAGGCCATCTTCCAGGTCCCGTTCGGGATCCTGGGGGATCTCCGCGGACGGCGGCTCGTCGTCATCCTCTCCATGCTCGTGTTCGCGCTCGGCTCGACGATCGTGGCCGGCGCCGGAACGATCTGGGTGGTCATTCTCGGGCGTCTCGTCCAGGGCGTGGGTGCCATGGCCTCGACTCTGATCGCGCTCATCGGCGACGCCACGCGTGACCACGTGCGAACGCGCGCGATGGCGCTCATGGGCGTGATCATTGGTCTCGCGTTCGCGGGCGGCTTCCTGCTCGGCCCGATCGCGGCGGCGCGATCCGGGGTGGGCTCGGTGTTCGCTCTCGCGGCCGTCCTTTCGCTCGCGGGCATGATCCTCTTCGAGCTCGCGGTGCCGAACCGGCTCGTGCCGCACTTCGTGCGGCTCAAGCGCAGGAATGTGGGTGCGGCCGCCGGAGGGTCCGTGCCCGCCGCGCGTGGGCAGACGCCGACCTGGTCCTGGGCCGAGGCACGCAGCGCACTCCGCCATCCGTCCGTTTTCGTCGTGGACGCAGGGATCTTCGTGCTCCATGCGGCCGTCACCGGACTCTTCGTGGTCGTGCCGTTCCTGCTCCAGGGTCTCGTCCGAACGCTCGACCTGTGGCGCGTGTACGCGCCGGTGCTCCTGATCGGCATGGTCGCAATGGTGATTGCGTCCCGCCAGGCCGACCGCCCGCGTCGCGGACGATGGATCCTTCGGGGCGGCGGCGCGCTCGTCGTGCTCGGGCTCGTCGCCCTCGCGGTCTATCACCGGAGCGCGCTTGCGATCACTCTCGGGCTCACGCTCTTCGTCGCGGGCTTCGCGTCCATCGAGCCCGTGCTCGCGTCGCTCCTCACGCGCTTCACGGGCAAGGGCGCGCGCGGCACGGCGGCGGGCGTGTTCAACATGGTGCAATTCACGGGCGCGTTCCTCGGCGGGGCGCTCGCGGGACTCGTCCTTCCACTCGGCCACGGCGCACCGCTCCTGCTCGCGGCCGCGTTCGTGCTCGCGTGGTGGTGTGCGATTGGCATCATGCGCGATCCGGACGACGTCATGGCCACGATCCTGCACGTGCCGCGGCTCGATGCCGACAACTGGCCGCGCGTCCGTCGCGCGCTGCTGGCGCATCCCGCCGTCCTCGAAGCGGAGTGGACCGGCGGCGAATCGCCCACCGTCCGCCACTGGGCGGATCGCGCGAGCGCGGGACAGCTCGAGGGCCTCGCGGAGAGCGCTACGGACGGTGGCCACGCCTCCTGAGCGCGGGTTATCCTTGCGCGGGAGGTCTTCCATGAATCGATTCGCATCCCGGGCCCTGCCCCCTGCTTTCACTCCGGCCCTTCTGCTTGCGGTCTTTCTCGGCCTTTTAGGATCGGGTTCGGGCTCGGTCGCCCCGGCGCACGCGGCGTCCGACCTCAAGAGCGGCGAGCGCGCGGTCGTCTTCTCGCTCACCGGGCTCGACTGCAGCTCGTGCTTCGACGAAGTGCTCGCCGAGTGGAAGAAGGTCAAGGGCTTCAAGAAGGCGACGTTCGACCGCCGGACGGTCGAAGCGACGGTGGTCGCGGAGCAGGCCGTCGGAAACGAAACGCTCGTGGCCGCGGTCGAGCGCGCAGGCTTTAAGGCCTACGAGGGTCCGGGAAAGGGCGCGTGGCTCCCGCCCGAAGGGTTCCCCGACGGCTCGGACGTGACCGTCGCATCGAAGAAGGGCGAGGACGTGGGCGAGCTCGCTTCGCTCGCCGTGCCCGGCAAGGTCACGGTCGTCGACTTCTACGCGGACTGGTGCGGCCCCTGCCGCGCGGTCGACCGCCACATGGCGGGCGTGCTCGAATCGCGCAAGGACGTTGCGGTCCGGAAGCTCAACATCGTCGACTGGGACACGCCGGTCGCGAAGAAGCACTTGAAGGGCGTTTCGGGAATCCCCTACGTGGTCGTCTTCGGCAAGGACGGAAAGCGCGTCTCGACGATCCAGGGCTTGAAGACTTCGAAGCTCGACGAAGCGATCGCGAAGGGCGGAGCGCGTTGACGCGACGTCAGCGGGCCGGCGCGAGCCGGCCTTTCGCGGGCGCATCCGTCGGTGCCATGGCGGGCGCGGTGCTCCTCGTCGCCGGCATTCTCTTCCCCGACGCCGTTCGCGCACAGGGCGGCTGAGCGGGCTGAAGCAACCCCAGCCTGCCGGTCGGCGGGCAGAGCGTATTACCGGAGATGAAGGGGATGCTCACACTCGGCCTCTCCCTCTCCGGCGGCGGATTTGGCAATGAGCACGTCGAGGTGCCGCACCACGGCGGCGAACCGTATCTGCACGACCTCAAGGTCACGTCGGCCGACGTGACGCTGAGCGCGCAGTACGGGATCTTCCGCCACCTCTCGGCGGAGCTCCTCGTACCGTTCCGGATCAATCGCGAGCGGATCGTGTTCCGGACGCTCGACGGCGGAGCGTTCACGCCCGATCCGCCCGACTATCACCATGCGAATCGCACGCTCACCGGCCTCGCGGACGTGTGGCTCCTCGCGCATGCGGGAACGGCGAGCGGCGCATGGGCGTTCTCGGGACGCGCGGGGGCGAGCCTCCCGACAGGCTCGACCGTCGAGGACCCGTTCGCGCTCGGAGAGCTCGGGCTCCCGCACGAGCACATTCAGTTTGGCAGCGGCACCGTGCAGCCGATCGTCGGTGCGGCCGTCGGCCGCGCGTTCGAAGGCTTCACGCTCACAGCTTCGAGCCTCTTCCGGTTCGGGGTCTCGACCAACGAGCACGGCTACCGCCCGGGCGATCAGTCGCTCGTGTTCCTCTACGGCACGAGCGCGCTCGGCACGACGGGCTGGGACTTCTCGCTCGGACCCACGCTGTATCACGAGAGCACGGAGACCTGGGGCGGCGAGACTCAGTACGAGGGGAACCTGGGACGCACCGACGTGTATGCGGACGGGCGGGTGCGCGTCGCGCTGGCCCCGGCCACGCGGCTCGCGGGCGAGCTTCGGGTTCCGGTGTGGGGCGAGGCGAACGGCCCGCAGTTCGACGTTCCCGTGTCGTTTCGATTGACGATCTCGCACGCGCTTTCGACAGGAGGACACGAATGAGTTGGGGCACGAGATCCGCACCTTCGCTCGTATCCGCATCCCCGCGCCGCTTCTCTGCACTCCTCTCGATCGCGATCCTCGTGCTGTTCGGCGCGTGCAGCGGATCGGGCGGATCAGGCGGATCGAGCGAATCGAGCGGAACGCCGAAGGCCGCGCTCGTTCCGGATTCACTCGTTCTTACGACCGTCACGGCCGAGGAGCTCCACCGGATCGTCGAGACCCCCGGCGCGCGCGCCACGCTCGTCAACGTGTGGGCGAGCTGGTGCCAGCCCTGCCGCGAGGAGTTCCCGGACCTCGTCCGGCTCGCGAGGAGCTACGAGGCCCGGGGGTTCCGCCTCGTCTTCGTGTCGGCCGACTTCGACGAGGACATCCCCGCAGCGCGCAAGTTCCTTGCGGAACAGGGTGTGGACTGGCCGACCTACCTCAAGACCGGCAACGACATGCAATTTATTAACAGTCTCGACGACCGTTGGTCTGGCGCTCTGCCCGGGTCCTTTCTCTATGATGAGGGCGGCCGATTGCGGCGCTTCTGGGAAGGCAAGGCGGATTACGCGACGATCGAGAAACGCCTCCTTTCCGTGCTCGAACCTTCGTCTCCCACGGACTCCTCGGAGGAACCCTCATGACCGACCGCACACTCTTCGCTTCGTTGCGCGCAGCAGCCGGCACGCTCGCCGTGCTGACCGCGATCGCGCTGCCCGCTTCCACGCTGTTTGCGCAGAGCCAGGACGCCCCGGGGCCGAAGGCCATCGCGCTCGGCTCGTCCGCACCCAAGGCCGACGTGAAGATGAAGGGCGTCGACGGCAAGGAAGTCACGATCGCCCAGGCCGCCGGCAAGAAGGGCACGCTGGTCGTGTTCTCGTGCAATGCCTGCCCGTGGGTCAAGAAGTGGGAGGACCGGATCGCCGCGCTCGGGAACGAGTACTCGAAGAAGGGCGTGGGCGTGATCATCATCAACTCGAACGATCCTGCCAAGAATGCCGAGGACGGCTACGACGTCATGGTGACGCGCGCGAAGTCGAAGAAGTTCGCGTTCCCGTACGTCGTGGACGCCACCTCCGACGTGGCACGCGCGTTCGGCGCATCGCGCACGCCGGAGGTCTTCCTGTTCGACGCGCAGGGCAAGCTCGTCTATCACGGGGCGGTGGATGACAACGCGGACAACGCGAAGGCGGTGAAGGACGCGTATCTCGACAACGCGCTCGCGTCGGTCGTCTCCGGGAAGCCCGTGACGCTCGCCGAGACGAAGTCGATGGGCTGCACGATCAAGTTCCGGGGTGCGAAGGCCGCCAGCTGACGTTTCGCTGCCGCGCGTCCGGCTTTGGCCGGACAAAGAGAAAGGGCGCTCCGCGATCGCGCGGGGCGCCCTTCGCTTTTGCGTGCCCGGTGCGGAGCGTCTAGGCCGCGGCCTCCGTCACCGGCGCGCTCATGCGGGCGAGGTCGCCGGGTGAAGGCTCGGTCACGAGGCCCCAGTTGAAGAAGTTGAGGCCGTCCAGGTAGTAGTGGACGAGGAGCGTTCCGAGCACGACCCCGTAGTACGCCGCGTCGCGCTCCCAGCCAAAGCCGTGCTGGAGGAGGAGCGTCATCCCGAACGCGGCGATCGTCGCGAGCAGGAAAAGCCCATAAAAACGCCACGCGCGGCCCGGTCCGGAGACCGAGCGCATGACCGGCCCGCCGATCTGGTTCTGCTCGAGGCGCAGCTTGTTGATGTACCAGACGAGCGCCAGGTACTGGAACGAGTGCCAGGTGTTGTAGCCCTGGAACGCGATGTCGATGTTCGGGAACATCGGGATGATGAGCGACATGACCGTCGTCACCGAGATGATCGCGACCGACGGGACGTTGAGCCGCCCCTGCCGCGCCTCCCGCACCGTCTTCACCACGTAGAGAGTGAGGAACACGAGGAAGACACCCGTCACGAGCCACGGGATCCACTGCGCGCCGAACGCCCATTCCGGCAGGAGCAGCGAGCGCGGGCTCGTCCCCCCGCCGACCACGAACTCGCGGTTCACGAGGCGCGGCGTCGACGTCACGTAGAGACCCGTGAAGATCACGCCGTAGTCGATCGCGCGGTTCCAGAACGAGCGCGGCCGCGGATCCTTGAAGCGGTACGCATCCGTGATGTAGGCGATCTGGTGCAGCACGTGGACCGAGGCCCAGAAGAAAAAGATCGTGAGCAGGAGGACCAGGTTGTTGAGCGCGAGGTACACGACGCCCACCGGAATGAGGAGCGTCGGCAGGAGCACCCAGCCGTAGCGCTTGCGGTAGTTCCGGTCGGCGAGCGTGTAGCCGAACGTCGAATACAGGTGCGGGCCACCCACGATGCCGGCGACGAGCAGGTTGATCGCGGTCGTGGAGACGTTGAACCAGTACAGGAGGATGAGCGGAACCATTCCGAGGACCGCGCTCCCGATCAGGAACGTGAGGTCCCATCGCTTGTGGTACAGCCAGAGGCGATCGGTCGGAACGGACGAGAACGGAGTGGCCGAGGTCGCGGCCGCCGTAAGGGCAGTGCTCATCGCAGCGCATCCTCCTGATGGTCCGAACGGCCGGCGAGTCCTTCTTCCCGGCCGGGCGCGATTCGGTGCGTCATTCTAGGGACCGCCCGCGGCCTTGGGAAGCGAAAGTCAGGCGGGGCTCCGGGGCCGCTTTGCCGCCGATCCGGGCGAGCAATCCCTCGTGCAGGCGCGGAGTTGCGAGCGCGCACACCGCTCCGAGCAGCACCCCCGCGATGGTGTCCACCGCGTAGTGGAACCCACCGTACACCGTCCCCACCGCGAGGGCGGGAACGATCGCCGTCAGGAGCCAAAACGCCGGCCGGTGCAATCGCCACGCGGTGAGCCACACGCAAACGGCGACCGCCGTGTGCGACGACGGGAACGCCGTGCCGAGCGACGAGCCCCGATCCACGATCGCATGAACGAGCGGACCGAAGAACCCGGGCCAGCTCGACGCCGGCGGATGTCCGAAGTGATGATACGGACCGACGACCGGGAAGATGACGAAGATCATGCAACACGCGAGGAACACGAGCACGATCGCCGTCAGCGCCTCCGAGAAGCGCGCGCGATCGCGCTGTATCGAGAGGGAGAGCGCGAGCGTCGTCGGAACGAAGTAATAGAAGAAATACGCGAAGTGCAGGTACTCGCTGATACCGGGCTGGGGCCAGGCGAGCCGGAGCGTCTGGCTCGGCTGCCCCCCGAACAACGCGGCCTCCCAGGCGACGACCCACTCGTCGTGACGGACGGTCGTGAACAGGTTCGTGAGCGAGTTGAGCTCGGCGTAGAGCGGAATGAACGCGAGGATCGGGTACCAGTCGCGCACCGCGCGCACGATCGGATTGCGTGACCGCGTGGCCGCAAGCCGGACGACCACGACGACCGCGACCAGGCGCACCGCGACGTGCAGCGCCCAGAACGGAATGTGCTTGGGAAACCCGAGGATGAGCACGCCGGTCAGGAGCAGATAGCCGACGATGAGGAGGTCGACCGGGCGCAATCCGGCGTCGTCCTCAGGGGTCGCCGCGGCGGGACGGCGCGCCCAGTTGGGGCGCTCTCCCGGAGGATGGGCGACAGGCCCCGAGCCCTTGATGACCTTTAGATCCACCCGGCGGTCCGATACCAATGCGCGGTCTCCTCGATTCCCGCTTCGAGCGCAACGGCGGACGCATATCCGAGCTCGCGGCGCGCACGTTCATCCGACACGGTCCAGCGCGGCGCGCCCCACTCCCGGAGCCGCTCGCGGGTCAGGCGCGCCGGAGCTCCGGTCCACGCCGACCACGCCTCGGCCCCCTTGGCGAGCACCGTAAGGATGCCGAACGGAAGCGCCACGCGCAGCGGTTTTTTCCGGAGCGCCCGGGCCATGGCATCCACGACTTCGCCGGCCGTGTGCTCCTGCCCATCGGCCACATAGTAGAGGCCCCCGTCGGGCGCACGGTCGGCGGCCGCAACGATCCCCGAAGCG
Source organism: Candidatus Eiseniibacteriota bacterium (assembly GCA_050733935.1). Taxonomy (GTDB): domain Bacteria; phylum Eisenbacteria; class RBG-16-71-46; order RBG-16-71-46; family DASYSL01; genus JBOHUC01. The sequence goes on from JBOHUC010000055.1 coordinate 68,094, forward strand.
AGATCCCGGGCGTGGACGATGCTGAGCTGCTGGCCCTCCCCCGCCGGAAACGGAGCGATTCCGCGCGCGACGAGCCGGAAGAGCTCGAGGAACGCCCGGTCCCGCGGTCCGTAGACCGAGGGCGGACGGACGATCGCAAGCCGGATCCCGCTCCTGGCGAGGGCCTGTGCGGCCTCCCGCTCGCCCGCGAGCTTGCTGCGCCCGTAGGCGCTCACCGGCTCGTCGGGATCGAGCTCGGTCCGAGCGCGTCCCGCGGGCGCCGGACCGGCCGCCGCCTGCGAGGACACGAGCACGAACGCGCTCGCCCCGGCCCTCGCTGCGGCGCGCGCCATACGGGCGGATCCGCCGGCGTTCACGCGATCGTAGTCCTCGAGGCGGCGCGCCTGCGTGATGCCCGCGACGTGGAACACGATCCGGGTCCCTGCGGCCGCGCGCACGAGCGCCTCTTCCGCCTCGGGCGTCGCTTCGCCGACATCGCCGTTCGCGAGGGTGACACGCGCGCGATCGAGAAAGCGTGTGTCGGTCGTCGGGCGCGCGAGCACGCGCACCGGGGTTCCGCGCGCGAGGAGCGCATCGACCAGGTGGCTGCCGACGAATCCCGCGCCTCCCGTCACGAGGACGGGGCGCGTCACGTCTTCGGAACTCAAGCGGAGACGCTGCTCGAAGCGGGCGCGGGGACCGGAGGTGCCGGGGCCTGGGGCGCGGTCGAATCGGCGGCAGGGGCCGCGGCAGGGGCCGCGGCGGGCGCACCGGCCACCGCAGGCGCACCGGCGCCGGCGATGGTCGCGGACGGAACCGGAATCGCGCGCTCGTAAACGCGATAGGTCTTGTACGGAACGCAGCCCATGTTCTCGAGCGGGCGCCGCATCGCAAGGTTGTCCTCGAGGATCCACGAGAACTCGCCGCGCCGATAGCCGCGCGCGCGGCCGCGCTCGAACAGCTCGAAGTACAGGAGCACGTCGACCCCCGACGTGCGGTAGCCCTCCTTCACGCCGAGCGTGAGCACGCGGATCTGGTGAATCGAGCGCGCATGCCACCAGATCTTGAGCGCCCCGAGCGGGAACAGGCTCCCGTTCGCATGCTTGAGCGCGAGATTGAGATCCGGAAGTCCGAGCGCGAAGCCGATCGGCTCGCCGCGAAGCTCCGCGAACACGACGATCGCAGGATCGACGACCGGCTTGAGCTGCTTCGCCATGTGCTCGATCTCGGCCTGCGTCATCGGGACGAAGCCCCAGTTCTTCTCCCATGCGCTGTTGTAGATGCGGCGGATGAGCTCGACCTCGGAGTCGAAGCGGCTCATGTCCATCGGGCGCGTGACGAAGCCCTTCCGGCGGCGGATGAGTTCGACCGCCTTCACGATGCGCTCGGGCGGAATGTCATTGTCGAGCCAGTAGGCGAGCAGATCCTTCGACTTCGCGAACCCGGCCGCCTCGTAGAGCCGCGCGTAGTACGTCGGATTGTGCGGCATCAGGATCATGGGCGGGCGATCGAAGCCGTCGATCAGGGAGCCGCAATCGTCGTTGGTCGAGAAGTTCATCGGTCCGCGCAGGCGGTCCTTGCCGCGCGCCGCGAGCCACGCCTGGGCGGCGTCGAACAGGGCGCGCGCCGCTTCGGGATCGTCCTCGCATTCGAAGAAGCCGAAGAACCCGACCCGGTCCTCGTGGAACTCGTTGTGCGCGCGATTGTCGATCGCGACGATGCGGCCCACGGCCCGGCCGTCCCGCCAGGCGAGGTACGGCTGGATCACCGCGTGCTCGAAGAAGGGATTCTTCTTCCGATCGAACATCCCGCGGACGTCGGCCTTGAGCGGCGGCACCCAGAGCGGATCGCTCCGGTACAGGCGCCACGGGAGGTCGACGAAGCGCGTGAAATCGCGCGGATCGTCTGCGGGGCGGATCTCGATCGCCATGGGAGGGTTCAGCCCTTCCGAGTGAGGCCGGGGCATCAGCCCGGGGGAAGGACCCCGTGCTGCCGGCCGACCTTCGCGAACACTTCGATCACGCGGTCGAGCTGCTCGCGCGTGTGCGTTGCGATGAGTGACGTGCGGATCCGGCAGGCGTTCGGCGGCACGGCCGGCGCGACCACACAGTTCGCGAACACGCCGTTGTCGAACAGCCCGCGCCAGAACTGGAACGTCTTCGAGTACTCGCCGATGACGACCGGGATGATCGGCGTTTCGCTCGTCGCGGTGTCGTAGCCGAGGGCCTTGAGCCCGTTCCGGAGGTACTCGGCGTTCTTGAGGAGCTGCACGCGGCGCTCGGGTTCGCTCTTGATGATCTGGAGCGCGGCGTGGACCGTCGCGACCGCGTACGGCGGCATCGCGGCCGAGAACATGAGCGCCCGGGCGTGGTGCTTGAGGTAGTGGATGACCTCCTTTTCGGACGCCACGAAGCCGCCGATCGAAGCGAACGACTTCGAGAACGTCCCCATCACGAGGTCCACGTCCTCCTGCACGCCGAAATGGTCCGCGGCCCCCGCGCCCGTCGGTCCGATCACGCCGAGCGAGTGGGCCTCGTCCACGAACAGCCGCGCGCCGTGCTTCTTCGCCACCTCGATGAGCGCGGGCAGCGGCGCGATGTCCCCTTCCATCGAGAACACGCCGTCGACCGCGATCAGAGTCCCGCCCTTCTTGCCCGACAGGTGCTCGAGCTCCTGGTCGAGATCGGCCACGTCGTTGTGACGGAAGCGCACGGTTTCGCCGGCGGCCATCGTGCAGCCATCGATGATCGAGGCGTGATCGAGCTTGTCGATCAGGACCGTGTCCTCGCGGCCGACGAGACTCTGGATGATGCCGAGGTTCGTCTGATAACCGGTCGAGAACACGAGCGCCGCCTCGTGCCCCGTGAACTCGGCCAGGTCCGCTTCGAGCCGCTCGTGGAGATCGAGCGTGCCGTTCAGGAAGCGGCTGCCGGTGCACCCCGTGCCGTATTTCCTCGACGCAGCTTCAGCCGCTTCGAGGACCTTCGGATGGTGCGTGAGGCCGAGATAATTGTTGGACCCGATCATGATGAGGTTCCGGCCACCGATGTTGACCTCGGTGTCCTCGGAACCTTCGATCGGGATGAAGTACGGGTAGACACCGGCGGCCTGGAGCTCTTTTGCCCGGCGGAACGTCCGGGTCTTTGCGAAGAGGTCCGTCCGCTTGGTCTCGAGTGCCTTCATGTCACCCTTTACGAAAACGGAGGCCCGGACCCCATCCGCGCGGGGCCAGCCTCCTTCGACATTGGCGGGTCCGAGCCCCGGGGGCGCATCCCCGTCCAGCGGCTCGAAGCGGCGTCCGTGAGCCTATGCGGGCGTGGGACCCTTGTCAACCTCCGGGAACCCCCGGGTTCGACAGGGTCAATCCTTTGGGGCACAAACGATTGCGTGATTTCTACTGGCGCTGATTCGGGGGCGGCGGAGGCCCGGGATGCCAGTGCCCGTGGCCGGGCCGCGGGTCGTAGTGGCGGTTCTGGGCCGCGTCGAACTCCCAGGCGGCCGGATTCTCGCCCGGCTTGAGCGCATTGCTCGGAGGAGTCGCCGGGCTCGCCGGGTTGGTCGTGATCGTGACCGGCTGTCCGTTCGGGGTCGTGGCCGTGACCTGCGGAGTCGCGGTGGCCGAAGCGCTCCCGGCGTTCGCGGGGGGCGGTCCGTTGTGCCAGTGCTGGTGGCCGGGCGTCGGGTCGTAGTAGCGGTTCTTCGCGACGTCGTACTGCCAGGGAGTCGGATTCTCACCGGGGGCGAGCGGCGTGCTGCCCGCGCTCGCCTGCGGGGTCACGACGTTCGTGGGCGTGGGAATCGGCGCGGTCCCCACGGCGCCGGGGCGCATCGTGCCGAACGCTCCGGCTTGAGGAGCCGTACCGAGTGGGGATGCGGCATCCACCGGGGCGCCTCCCACAGCCGAGCTGTCGGCCACGGCGTGCGCGCTCATCCGCGAGCCCCGGGCGATCGCCTGAACACCGAGCGTTCCCAGGATCCCGAGCGCAAGCCCCCCGAGTCCCCACAGGATTCCAATCTGCCGCACGCGGTCGCGTGTCGCCTTCCCGGTCGTCGAAGTCATGTGGACAAGTGTACACGGACGACGCCGGGCCGGCCTTGCAAAGTTCCGGCGGCCGGTTATCGTGCCGGCTCATGTTCCGGGGCCTTCTCCTCGTCGTGCCGCTCACCGTCCTCGCGTATTTCCTTTCCCGTCTGCCTGGACTTTCGGTCGTGGGCCCGCTCGGAGTCGCCCTCCTCGTCGCCGCCCTGTGGCGCGCGTTCTTCGGTTTGCCGGAGGGGAGCGCTCCGGGCATACGCTTCTGCGCACGACCGCTCCTTCGGTTCGGCATCGTCTTGATGGGGATCCGACTCGACTTCCGCAGGCTCGCGGAAGCGGGCCCGCGCGTTCTGCTCGTGGACGTGCTGGTCGTCGCCCTCGGGGCCGCGTTCGTCGTGTGGCTTGGACGACGCCTCAAGGTGCGCCGAAGCCTTGCGATTCTCCTGGGCGTCGGAACTTCCGTGTGCGGCGCGTCGGCGATCGCGGCGACGGGTCCGCTCGTCAAGGCGGATGAAGACGACGTGGCCGTGTCGATCGGGCTCATCTCGGTCGCGGGACTCATCGGAGTGTTCGCCTATCCCGCCATTGCCTCGCTCGCGGGACTCGCGGATTCAGCGTACGGGCTCTTGTGCGGGGCCACGCTTCAGGAAGTGCCCCAGGTCCTGGCCGCCTCCTTCGCCCGCGGTCAGGCGACCGGGGACTTCGGCACGCTCGTCAAGCTCGCGCGCGTCGCGTTGCTTGCGCCGCTCACGCTCGTCCTGGCCACGCTCGAAGCACGTCACGGGGGCGAGCGGATCTCGCTCCGTCAGCTTCCGATTCCCTGGTTCGTGATCGGGTTCGTGGCGCTCGGCGCTGCGCGCTCACTCGGCCTCGTTCCGGAGGCGTTCGTGCCCGCAATCGAGCAGGCCTCGCGCCTCACGCTCGCGGCGGCCATGACGGCGGTCGGGCTCGGAGTGCATGCGGACGCGATCCGCCGGCTCGGGCCGGCGCCGGTCGTGCTCGGGATTCTTGGTTACCTGTTCGTGATTGCGATTGCGGTCACGAGCGCGGCCGCGCTCGGACTGCTCTAGGGCCGCGCGGCGCGCCGGGCGCCGGGGCCGGGGGCTCTATCCCTCGATCCGGAAGACGATCTTCCAGTCGCTCCCCACGAGCCTCATTTGCTCAGCGGTCACCGTCGTGTACGGCTGCGCGTCCTCTTTTTCGGCCGGCAGCGTGAGCTGATACGCGACGTGAACGCGATCCTTCATGCGGCGCGCGGCGAGGACCTGGAGTTGCGCGCGGGCGAGGATCCCGCGCATCTCGGGATGGGCCGATTCCTGGTACTGCATGTACGAGCGAAACGTCTCGGGGAAGGGCCGGTGCACGAGCGAGTCGGTGGTCGACGCGCCGAAGATCTTCCTCCGGGCCGCGGGCATCAGCTCGTCACTCGAGGCGATGGTGCGCGCGAGCGTGTCGACGCTCGCGAGAAACGACACGGAGTCGATGTGCGTTCCGGCCCGTGCGTAGTCGCCGGCCTTGAGCGCCTCGAGGTAGTCCTTGAGGATCCCGCGGACCTTCTCCTCCTCGGCCTTCGAAAGCGAATCGCCCTTCGTCACCTTGAGCGGAACCGCCTGGACAGAGGCCGGCGAATCGTCCGCGGCGCGCGCGTGTCCCCCACCGGTCAGGGCGGCCACGGCGACCACGGCGGCCACGGCGAGGGCGTTGCCAACGAGATTCAGGAACGAAACGCGCGTTCGCAGGCGCACGGAGAGTCCCTCCTTCGAGATCATGCGATCCGGAATCAAACGATGCGGAACAGATCGACGAGGGTGCAGCGGCGGCGGCGCGTGAACGTGCGGGCCGTCGTCATGCCTTCGCCCGTGGGACTTGCGATCGTGAAGCTCGTCGGGCCCTCGCCGCCCATGCCGAGCCCGGCGTAATTGGGTCCGTTCTTCACGAAGATCGAGCAGTCCATCATGCGCGCCATCTTGGACAGGCGCTCCACGTTCTTCGAGTGCATGCTCGCCGTATGGCGGAATCCGTGTTCCGCGAGAACGGCCCAGTCCATGCCCTCGTCGGCGCTCTGCACGCGCGCGACTCCGAGCACGGGCATGAGGAGCTCGGTCCAGACGAACGGATGATCGGGCGGCACGTCGGCCACGATGAGCCGGACTTCGGGTCCGACCGAAACCCCGATCTCCTTGAGGATGACCGACGCGTCCTTGCCGACGAACTTCTTGTTGGTCGGCGAGTACTTGCGCGGCCCGCGATTCTCGGACAGCACGGCCCGCTCGATTTGCGCGACCTGGTACGGCTGGAGCACGTACGCGCCCGACCGCGCCATCGCCTGGAGGAGGGCGTCGGCGACCTTCGTGACGACGAAGACCTCCTTCTCGTCCGTGCAGATCACGTTGTTGTCGAGCGACGCGCCGGCGACGATGTCGGCCGCGGCGCCCGCGATGTCTGCGGTCTCGTCGACCACCACGGGCGGATTTCCGGGCCCGCCGGCGATGACCTTCTTCTTCGACGCGAGCGCCGCCTGGACGACTCCAGGCCCGCCGGTCACGACCAGGATCCGCGTCTTGGGATGCGCCATCATCGCCTGCGCGGATTCGATCGTCGGCTCGCTCACCGTCGTGATGATGTTCTCGGGCCCGCCGGCTTCGACCATCGCCTCGTCGATGAGCGAGACGGTCGTCTGACAGATGCGCTTCGCCGACGGATGAGCGGCAAAGACGACCGCGTTCCCGCCCGCGATCATCGAGATCCCGTTGTTGATCACGGTCTCGCTCGGATTGGTCGACGGGCCGGCGGCTCCGATCACGCCATAGGGCGCCCACTCCGTGAGCGTGAGGCCGTGATCGCCGGTGTAGACGTGCGGCTCGAGATCCTCGAGTCCCGGCGTCTGATTGATGACGAGGAGGTTCTTCTTGATCTTGTCGTCGACGCGGCCCATGCCGGTCTCGCTCACGGCAAGCTCGGCGAGCAGGCGCACGTTCGCGCGCATCTTCGCCCGGATGTGCTCGAGCGCACGCGCACGCACGGCCAGCGGAAGGCGCACGAGCTGGAAGTGCGCCTCCTCGGCGGCCGCGACGGCCGCGTCGAGCGTCGAGAAAATGCCGCGCGGCGAAGTCGGTCCGAAATTGGCGCGCAGGGACGGATCGGGAAGGGCCGGGAACGCGCTTCCGGCCGGCGATCCCGGGCCGACATTGACCGCGCTGTAGCCCTCGAGGGGCGCGCGGCTTCCGAACGCGCGTCCGACCGAGCGGCCCATGCCGGGGCCGGCCGCGAGATCGGGCGCACCGCCCTCGCGGGTTGCGAGCTCGCGCGTCACCTGCTCGACGATCGTGCGGATCTTCTCGGGCGTAAGGTCCATGGGAGGCAGAGGCTAGCCCGCCGTGCGAGGCGTGACAAGGCCGGCTTCCTACAGCTTTCTACAGCTTCCTACCGCGCGGGAGCCGGCGGCTCGGCTCCATCGGCGAGCAGCTGCTTCAGGCGCGGCAGGTTCCTGAGCATGGCCGCTTCGCCCTCGGCGACCAGCGCGGGGGCGCGCGCCAGATCGCCCGGACTGCGCGGGGCATGGAGGGGCGCCAGGCAGAGATCGCAACCCCGGGCGCCGGTTTCGTTCGACGGCCGCGACATGAGGTCCATCGTTCCGAGCGCGATGTCGAAGAAGTTGTCGTAGCGCCGGTTCTCGTCGAACACCGAAAGGACGCTCACACCCAGCACGACGTCCGCACCCAGCTCGCGTGCGAGATCCGACGGCAGGTTGTTCGAGAGTCCGCCGTCGACCAGGACGTGCTCTCCCATCCGGACGGGCGAGAACACGATCGGAATTGCGGCACTCGCGGCCACGGCCGGCGCGACCCGGCCCTCGCGGAACACGACCGGCTGCGCCGTGCGAAAGTCCGTCGCCACGACCGCGAGCGGAATCTTCAAGTCTTCGAAGTGAATGTCGCCCAGGACTTCGATCAGGAAGCGCTCGAGCTCGCCCGTGTGGAAGAACCCCATCTTGGGAATTCCGAGCATGCGGAGCGAGCGCCAGCGCAGGCGCTGCGCGAACGCGAGCTGTTTCTCGGGCGGCACCCCGGCCGCGTGGAACGCGCCGACGATCGCTCCGCTCGACGTGCCCGCGATGCAGTGGACCGGAATCGAAGCGTGCCGGAGCACGCGCAGGACCCCTGTGTGCGCCGCCCCGCGCGCTCCACCGCCCGAGAGCGCCACCCCGAGTTTCTTCACGGGATCACAGGCCCCGGTCCCTGCCGCCGTCGATCAGGATGAGTTGTCCGGTGATGTATGCCGCGCGCTCGGAGGCCAGGAACGCGACCAGGGCTCCGACCTCTTCGGGCTCGCCCAGCCGGCCGAGCGGAATCTCCGCCGCGAGCCTTCGGAAGAGCTGCATCGTGCCGTGCCCCGACTCTTCGCGGTTTGCGTTTCCGATTTCGACGAGCCGCTCGGTGCGCACGTAGCCGGGAGCGACGACGTTCGCCGTCACTCCGTCCTTCGCGTGGCGCTCGGCGAAGAGCTTGATGACCGCGCGGAGTCCCGGGCGGATGCCGCTCGAGGTCGCGAGGTTCGGGATCGGGGCCGCCATCGAGCCCGAGCCGATCACGACGAGCCTCCCCCACCCGCGCTCGACGAAATGCGGAAGCGCGGCGCGGGCGAGACGGATCGTGGTCAGGAACGTGAGCTCGAACGCGCGCCGCCAGGTTTCGTCCTCGATCGCGTCGACGTAGCCCGGCGGCGGACCGCCCGCATTCGCGACCAGGATGTCGAGCCGGCCGAAGCGCTCGACGGTGGATGCGACCGCACGCTCGCACGCACCCGGCTCGACGAGATCGGCGGCGAGACCCATCGTCGGCACACCGTGCGCCGAAGCGATCTCGGTCGCGGCCTGTTGGATCGCATCGGGACGCCGCGAAACGACCGCGACCGTGGCCCCTTCCGCGGCGAGGGCCTCGGCCGACGCGCGACCGAGGCCCTGACTCGCGCCGCAAACCAGTGCAACGCGATCGCGGATGCCGAAATCCATACCCGGGGCTACCTCGCGGCCATGGTTCGGGTGAGCTGCTCCATCATCGCCTCGTGGAACTGAGGCAGGTCGCCCGGCGCGCGGGAAGTAATGAGGTGGCCGTCCACGACGACGGGCCGGTCCTCATAGAGCGCCCCGGCGAGCTTCACGTCGTCCCGGATTCCCTTGTAACAGGTCGCCCGCCGGCCGCGCAGGAGGTCCGCGGAAATGAGCACCTGCGGACCGTGGCAGATGGCTGCGATCGGGGCCTTGCGGCGGTCGAACGACCGGACGAAATCGAGCACGCGTGGCTCGAGCCTCAGGGTTTCGGGCGCCTGCCCGCCGGGAATGAGGACGAGGTCGAAGTCCTCGGCGCGGACCTCGGACAGGAGGCGATCCGGCTCGATCGAGCCGCCGAGCTTCCCGCGCACCGGCCCCGTCGTGAGGCCGAGGACCGTGACCCCTGCCCCGTGCCGATTGAAAAAGTCGATGGGTTCGAACACCTCTTCGTCGCGGAACTGTGGAGCGACGAGGAGTGCGATGTGTTTTCCGTGGAGATCCATGGCGCGACTCCTTGCGCTGCGGGACTAGCCGTTCGCCGGGAGGTGGCGAACGCCATCATTATCCCCCTCGCTGCCGCAAAGGGAAAGGTGGAGATCGATCCCGCGACTGCGGCCGTGGCGCGCGTTCGGTCGCGAGTGCGTGCGAGTGGGCGTGCACGTGTGCGTGTGCGCGCGTTTCGTCGCGCTCACCGTTCGACGCGAGCGATCAATCGCATTTCGCGAAGACGGGTTCCTTTCGCAACCTTTTCTTGCACGCCGCAACGAATGAATTGACATTCCCGCAACCGCGCACGAAATCGGTTTTTGACCCCCCGCTCAAGTTTCCGAGGCCCCCTGCCGAACTCAGAAAGGGGTTGTCCGCCCACCGGGGCCTTGGCTAGTTTGCCTCGGCCCCCGCAACCATGCCGTGGACAGTGACGGTGTCTTACGACAAGGAGGGGTACAAATGCGGTTCCTCAAGCTTTCGCTGTGTGGCCTCGTCGCGGCGGTGCTGTTTGCCGCGCCCGCGTCCGCACAGACCACCACGCCGATGTCGTGGTCGCTTTACGCCGGTTATGCGAACCCCACAGGGGAGCTGTCTCCTGGCGGTTCGTTCGCTTTCCGTGCGAACGGGTTCTACAACCTGAGCCCGGTGATGGGCATCGGCGCCGAGGCGGGCTATCACGCCCTCGGCTCGATTACCGAGCTGGAAGACGCGGGCATCGAGAACAGCTGGTCGGCGATCCAGTTCACGCCGGAAGTCCGGGCGCGTGGCGTCACGGGCAACATCCGTCCGTACGGCATGGTCGGCTTCGGGGTCTACAACCTCCGCGGCTCGATGGACGACGGAACGACCGAGGTGAGCGACAACACGACCGAGATGGGCTTCAACTTCGGTGGCGGTGTCACGTTCGGCCAGGGCCCGACGACGTTCGGCCTCGAGGCGCGCTGGCACTCGATCATGACCGAGGGCGATGCCACGGACGTGGTCGGCTTCATGGCGGGCGTCAACTTCAACTGAGCCCCGCTCAAGACGCGGGGCCGGCACCACGCCGGCTCCGTTTGCGAATCCAGGGCCCGGGACCTCGTTCCGGGCCCTCTCGCTTTTCCCTCGCCACCCGGCTTCGCCGGCTCATCAGTTCAACTTGCCCCGGGGCACGTTGTCTCTCCCGTCCATTCGGGCCGGGGCGAGTGGCGCTCGCGGACGCGGGTTAGACAAGTGATTGTGCCCCTTGTCAATGCAGGGGGAGATCAAGGCCATCCGCACATTATGTAAAACAAGTCTCAAGACCAGTTGATGGTCCCGTTTACCTGCGGTGCAGCAACCAGCCCTGCTTACCTGCTGTGCAGCAACCAGCCCTGACTACCTGCTGCGCAGCAACCAGACCCCGATCACTTGCCCTGCGGCAACCGCCCCACTGACCTGCCGCGCAGCAACCCGCCCCGGGGACGCGAGAGGCCCTCGAGACCGGCCAGGGTTCCCCCCAGCTCGACTCTGGAGGGGCTCCTCGGTCGCCAACATACCCCGGGGCATGTCGCTCGGCGCGATGCCGGCTCGAAGCCCGGATTCAATTGAACGTATCAATGACGTTTCAAAGACGTTTGATCGAAGATTTATTGGCGCCGAGCCTTGACCGTTCTCCGAACGCCGCATCAAAATGCCGAGCGAACTGATCCGCGGGCCCCTTTCGCCAAGCTTTAACCGGTCCAAGCCCGCCTCCCGACCGCGTGGTCGGGCCAACCTCCACCCCGCTCACGAGGAGTCGGGTCTTGGCCCAGAACGAAGTTTTCGACGTCGCGATCCTCGGATCCGGCCCGGGCGGCTACGTTGCCGCCATTCGCGCCGGCCAGCTCGGTCTCAAGACCGCCATCATCGAGAAGGATCCGCAGTTCGGGGGCACCTGCCTGCTGCGCGGCTGCATTCCCACGAAGGCGCTGCTCCACACCGCCGATCTGCTCGACGAAATCCGCCACTCGAAGACGCACGGCATCACGGTCAAGGACGTCGCGCTCGACATGGCCGTGGTCCAGGCCCGCAAGGACAAGGTCGTGAACCAGCTCGCGACCGGCGTGAAGAGCCTTCTCCGGAAGAACAAGGTCACGCCCTTCACCGCCTTCGGCGTCCTCTCTTCCGCGAACAAAATCGCACTCAAGGATCCCGCCGGAAAAGTGACCGGCGAGGTGCAGGCAAAGAACATCGTGCTCGCGACCGGCTCTGACTGCCGCGACATCCCTTCGCTCCCGGCCGATCACAAGGTCGTCCTGAACTCCGACGACATCCTGAAGCTGCCCGAGGTTCCGAAGAGCCTGCTCGTGATCGGGGCGGGGGCCGTCGGCGTCGAGTTCGCCTCGATCTACAAGCGCTACGGCTCCGAAGTCACGCTCGTCGAAATGCTGCCGACCCTCGTGCCGGTCGAGGACGAGGAGATCGGGAAGGCGCTCGCCGAGGCGTTCATCAAGCAGGGGATGAAAGTCCATACGGAGAGCACCGTTACGTCGCTCAAGGTGACGGGCGATCAGGCCGAAGCCGTGATCAAGGGCAAGGACGGCAAGGAGCAGAAGGGGGTCTACCATCGAGTCCTGGTCGCGATCGGGCGAAAGCCCATGACCGAAGGGATCGGGCTCGAGACGGTGGGGGTGAAGAGCGAGAAGGGCTACGTCCTGCACGATCCCCAGTCGTTCCAGACGAACGTCCCGGGCATCTACGCGATCGGCGACATCATCAAGGCTCCCTGGCTCGCGCACGCGGCGTCGCACGAGGGCATCCACGTCGTGACGCACCTGGCCGGCAAGGAAACCGAGCCGATGAACATGGACAAGGTTCCGAACGGCACCTACTGCTTCCCGGAAGTCGCGTCGGTGGGGCTCACCGAGAAGAAGGCGAAGGAGCGGGGATACGACGTGCGCGTCGGCAAGTTCCCGTTCGTCGGGATCGGGAAGGCTTTGATCCTCGACCAGACGCAGGGGTACTTCGTGAAGATCGTCGCGGACAAGAAGTACGACGAGGTCCTGGGCGTGCACATCATCGGTCCCAAGGCCACGGAGCTCCTCGCGGCCGCGACCGTCATGCTGTCGCACGAGGCCACGGTCCAGAGCGTCGAGAACACGGTCATCGCGCACCCGACGCTCTCGGAGGCGCTCGGCGAGGCGGCCCATGCGGTCTACGGGATGGCCATCCATTTCTAGCGGCCACGCCCGGTCGTATTGGCTCGGCCGCATCGGCTACCTGGAAGCGGCCGCGCTGCAGCACGCGCTCGTCGAACAGCGCAAGCGGGACGAGATTCCCGACACGTTCCTGTTCCTCGAGCATCCGCCGGTCGTCACTCTCGGCCGGGCGTCCCACGAGGAACATCTGCTTGCTCCTCCCGCAGTGCTGGCTGCGCGCGGGGTGGAGGTGTTCGAGACGACGCGCGGCGGCGACGTCACGTTTCACGGGCCCGGGCAGCTCGTCGGCTACGGGATCGTGGATCTCAAACATCACGGGCGCGATGTCGCGCTGTATCTGAGAAAGCTCGAGGAGGCCGTGATCGGGCTCCTCGCGAAGCACGGCCTGACCGCATCGCGCCACGCCGAGTTCACGGGCGTGTGGCTGGAGCGCGAGAAGGTATGCGCGATGGGCGTGCGCGTCGACCACTGGGTCACGTCGCACGGTTTCGCGCTCAACGTGTCGAACGAGCTTTCGTTCTTCGATCTGATCGTGCCCTGCGGAATCCGCGGGTACGGGGTCACGTCCCTCGAGCGCGCCACGGGCCGCGCGCACGAGCTGTCCGGGACGGCCGCCGAAGCCGCGGCAGCCCTGTCCGAAGTGTTTGGCTGGCGCATCGAGGCTCTCGACGGCGCAACACTCGTGCAGTCCGTCGGGCAGATCACGCCGGTCGGGGAGAAGGTCCTCGGCGGTGTGCGCCGCGTGTTTCCCGAACCCCGGGAGTGAACTTGGCGAGTCGCAGGAATCCGAAAACTGAGGTGCGAGATGCGCGCGAATTGCGCGCGCCAGGAGGACGATCCGTGCAGACGCCTGAGCTGACCCGACGCGAGGAGTTTCCGCCGCCGTCCTCCACGCGACCGTTCGTCAAGGGAGCGCCCGACGGTCCGCCGGTTCCGCCGGAGGTGCAGAAGAACCTCCTCTATCACATGATGATGACCCGCGAGGTCGACGATCGCGTCGAGAAGAAGCTCTATCGCCAGGGCAAGATCGTCGGTGGCGTGTACACGGGTCGCGGTCAGGAGGCGATCTCGGTCGCGTTCACGCTCGCCTTGAAGCCCAAGGACTACATCATCCCGTCGCACCGCGACATGGGCGTGTACGTCACGCGCGGCATGTCGCTCTACAAGATCTTCGCCCAGTACCTGGGCCGCAGGGACGGACCGGCACGCGGCAAGGACGGGAACATGCACATGGGCGACCTGCGCCTCGGCCTCGTGTCGTTCGTCTCGATGCTGGCCGACTCCGTGCCGATCGTGGCGGGGGCGGGCATGGCGTTCCGGTTCCGGAAGGAACCCCGCATCGCACTCACCTTCAACGGCGAGGGCTCGACGTCCCGCGGCGACTGGCACGAAGGCATCAACCTGGCCGCGGTCCAGAAGGCAAACTGCGTGTTCGTCGTGAACAACAACTCGTACGCCTACTCGACGCCGACCGATTCGCAGTACGCTTGCGAGAACCTGGCCGACCGTGCGATCGGCTACGGCATCGACGGCTACCTGATCGACGGCAACGACGCCGAGGCCGTGTATCGGACCGCGCTCCAGGTCTGCGAGAAGGCCCGGACCGGCGGCGGGCCCTCGATCGTCGAGTGCATGACGTTCCGCATGACCGGCCACTCGGCGCACGACGATCCGTCGCACTACGTGCCCGACGAGCTCTTCCCGCAGTGGGAGAAGCGCGACCCGATCGCCCGCCTCATGCACCGCATGGTTGAGCGCGGAGTGATCGACCAGGCCTGGGTCGCGACCACGAGCGAGGAGATTCGGGCGATCGTGGACAAGGCGGTGGAGCAGGCCGAGGCCTGCCCGTTCCCCGATCCGTCCGAGGCCACGACCGATGTGTACTACGACCCCACGCGACCGATCGTGAATCAGGAAGGAGCGGCGGACTGATGGCCACCACGACCTATCTCGAAGCCATCCGCCAGGGCCTGCTCGAGGAGATGCGCAAGGACGAGCGCGTCGTCCTCCTCGGCGAGGATATCGGGAAGTACGGCGGCGCGTTCAAGGTGACGGCGGGACTCTTCGACGAGTTCGGCCCGACGCGCGTCGTCGACACACCAATCTCGGAGTCCGCCATCGTCGGCGCCGCGATCGGCATGTCCATGAACGGCTATCTCCCGGTATGCGAGATGCAGTTCATTGATTTCATTACCTGTGCCTTCGACCAGATCACTTCCTATGCGGCCAAGAGCCGGTACCGGTGGGGGGTCGGCGTACCGCTCGTGGTACGCGGTCCGTGCGGCGGCAACGTGCACGGCGGGCCGTTCCACTCCGCGAATCCCGAGATGTACTTCGCCCACACGCCGGGCCTCAAGGTCCTCACGCCGGCCACGGCCTATGACGCGAAGGGCCTGATCCGCGCGGCCATCCGCGATCCGGATCCGGTGCTGTTCTTCGAGCACAAGTATCTCTACCGGCGGATCAAGGAGCAGCTGCCGGCCGAGGAATACATCGTTCCGATCGGCAAGGCCGCACTCCGCAGGCCGGGCAAGGACATCACGCTCGTGACCTACGGCGCGATGCTGTACCTCGCGTACGAAGCGGCCGAGCAGCTCGCGCCCGACATCGAGCTCGAGATCATCGATCTGCGCTCGATCCTGCCGTTCGACATCGACATGGTGATGGAGTCGGTCAAGAAGACGTCGCGCTGCATCATCCTGCACGAGGACACGCTCACCGGTGGCATCGGCGGGGAGATCGCGGCCCGGCTGGCCGATGAAGCGTTCACGTATCTCGAAGCGCCGATCAAGCGCATCGCCTCGCCCGATGCTCCGGTGCCGTTTGCGCCGACGCTCGAGGAGGCGTTCCTGCCCAAGACCGCGGACGTCGTGACCACGGCGCGCGCGCTGATGGCGTTCTAGGAAGGGGGGCCGATCGGTGGCGACCGAAGTCGTAATGCCGCAGATGGGGGAGTCCCTCGCCGAGGGCACCGTCACGAAGTGGTTGAAGAAGGTCGGCGACAGGATCGAGCGCGACGAGCCGTTGTTCGAGATCTCGACCGACAAGGTGGACTCGGTGATCCCGGCCCCGGCGGCGGGCTACCTGACCGAGATCCGCGTTCCGGAAGGCACGACTGTCGACATCAACACCGTGGTCGGCGTGATCGATGCGAGCCCGGCAGGTGCAGGGACGGGTGCGGCCCCTGAGCCTCCTGCAGCGGCCCCGTCAGCGGCTCCGGCGCAAGCTCCGGCACCGGCCGACACACTGCCGCGCGACACGAGTCCGCTCGGTCTCAATGTGAAGCCGATCGTCGTGCCGCTTTCGATCCTGCCGACCGGAACGACCCCACCGGGACCGGCCGCGCCGGCGGGACAGCCGACCTCACCGCGCGTGGCCGCGGCGGCCGCGGCCGCTTCGGCTGCCCTGGGGGCGACCGCAGCGCCCGGCGGGGGATCCGCGGGAGCCGCACCCGCAGGCGCAGGATCCTCGGGCGCCCGTGGCGGGGGGAACGGAGCCGCCACGACTCTCGTCCACCCAACCTCTGGACGTGTTCTCACGTCTCCGCTCGTCAAACGGATCGCAAAGGAGGAGCAGGTCGATCTGCGTGCGATTCCGGGGACGGGCATGGGCGGACGAGTCACCCGGACGGATGTCACGCGCTACATCGAAGCCCGCAAGAGCGGCGCCGCGGCCGCGGGAGTTGGTGCGAGTGCAACGGGTGCCGCCGCCGGAGTCGCGGCGTTCGGCCTTCCGGCTCCGTCGCCGTCGTGGCTTCCGCAGGTCATGCCGGGCGATCGGGTCGAACCCATGCCCCGCATGCGCGAGCTCATCGCGCAGCACATGGTGTTCTCGAAGCACACCTCGCCCCACGTCTACACCGTGTTCGAGTTCGACCTCACGCGCATCGCGGCGATCCGCGCACGTGAGAAGGCGGCGTTCGAGCAGCAGGCCGGCGTCAAGCTCACGTTCCTGCCGTTCATCGTGCGCGCCACGGTGCACGCGCTCCGGAAGAATCCGATCCTCAACAGCTCGGTGCGCGGCAACGAGATCGTGTACCACGCCTCGGCGAACATCGGCATCGCCGTGGACCTCAATCCGGGACTCATTGTGCCGGTCGTCAAGCAGGCCGAGGAGAAGTCGTTCCTCGGTCTCGCGCGATCCATCGTGGATCTGGCCGACCGGGCACGGAAGAAGCAGCTCTCCCCGGACGACGTCCAGCACGGCACGTTCACGATCACCAATCCGGGCGTGTTCGGGTCCCTGTTCGGCTGTCCGGTCATCAACCAGCCGCAGGTCGCGATTCTCGACGTGGGCGGCATCGTCAAGCGTCCGGTGGTCGTGAGCGACGAGGATGGGGACAAGATCGCGATCCGCTCGATCTGCCTGATGTCGGTGGCGTTCGATCATCGCGTCGTGGACGGCGCGAGCGCCGATCACTTCATGAACGACGTGCGCGACTTCCTCGAAGGCTGGAGCGAACCGCTGTACTAGCCGAACGGCGGGTTCCGAACCGCGCGCTCCGATCCACGCCCACAAAGAAACGGCCCCGGAGTCTCCTCCGGGGCCGCTTCGCTTTCCCCTCCGGGACCCGGTCGACAAACCGGGCCCCGGGGTCCTCGTGTCGCTACCGTGCGTAGATGACGCGCATCACCGACTGCTTCTCGCTGCCGATGATCGTCCGCACGAAGTACACGCCCTGCGGCACCTTGACTCCGGTGTCGTCCTTGCCGTCCCACGACGCCACGTGCTGGCCGGGCGACCGGGTCTCGTTGACGAGGCTCCGGACCTTCCGACCCGCGACGTTGTAGACGCCGATGTCGACCGGCACGTCCCGGTCCGCCGTCACGGCGTACGCGAACTGCGTGACTCCGGAGAACGGATTCGGAACCGCTCGATAGAGCTCGATCGTACCGATCTCGTCCGACGCCTCGAGCTCGCCCGGGATCTGCGAGTCATCCTGCAACTCGAGACCGGTCTCGCCGGCGCGTGCATCGTCGTGATGATCTTCGATGCAGTCGCAGTCGTCGTCGATCGGGATGGTCCGACCGGAGTTGATACCGTCGAGGCAGTAGATGATCTTCCGGTACTTGTCTACCACCCACGAGTAGCTCAGGCTCCGTCCTTCGAGCTCCGCGAGAATCCGGTCGACCTCACCGACGAGCTCGCCGATCGTGTCGGATTCGAGTCCGTCGCAGTGGATCGGCGTGTTCGGATCGAGCCGGAGCGAGCAGCCGTCCCGCGGGGTCAGGTTCAGGTAGTCGGCGCAGAGGTTCGCGAGCAGCGCCGCGAACTGCTTCTTCGCCACCCACCGTACGCTGGTCCCGTAGTACAGGCTCAGGATCTTGCAGAACTTCGTGCGTTCGTAACCGTCCGTCCAGTTGAAGAACGACGAGCGGTTGTCGACGCAGCGCGCGATCTGGCCCAGCTGCTCACGGGTGAACTTCCCGAGGCCGTAGTCGCACAGCGAGCACTGATCCTTCCACCACCTCGCCGGCCGCGGGCAATTCTCGTTGTCCCGCGGGCAGCCGATCTCGGTGGACGCCTTGTCGCTCGCGTCGACCCGCGCGTCACCGCAGAACCCGTACACGCGCACGGTGTTCTCGCAGTGGACCGAGCCGTCGCACTCGTCCTTCGACACGGCGTCGAGCTTGGCCGTCACCGCCGGGCTCACGTTCGCCGTCACGTCGAACGTCAACGTGCAGCTCGTGTTCCGCGGCAGGTCGAACGCCGGCCAGGTGATCGTGCCGTTGACCACGCTCGGCGCACCCGTCGGGCACGTTCCGCCGAAGTTGCGCGGATCGCGGACGTAGTTACAGAGCTCGTCGCGGACGACCACATCCTCGAGGTCCACCGTGAGGGATGGATTCGAGACGGTGATCGAGTAGTGGATCGTCCCACCGTTCTCGACGCGATCCGGCGCGGACTTGTGCACACGCAGCTGAGGCTGGCGGCACGCGACCGTGAGCGTCTTCGAATCGAGAACTCCGCCGCAATCGCCCGAGACCTTCGCCGTCACGGTATAGACGAAGAAGCCCTCGGCGCCGCAATCGAGCACGCCTGCAGGCAGCGAGAAGGGAGCCGTTCCACCGGCCGGAACCGTTCCCACGTTGACGGAACCGTCGCCGACGAGGTTGACCTCGATCGTCTGCGGCTCGTCGGAGCAATTCTCGACCAGACCCGTGATCGTGATGCGGGTGCCTTCGCACGTCGGATCGATCGGGTTGAGCTTGAGCTTGATGCATGGCGGCTCGAGGCAGATGACCTTGATCACTTCGGACTCGGTCGCCGCCGGCTGGCACGCACCGCGCGCCGTCGCCACCACCGTGAACGCCTGCGACTCGAACTCGCCGCAGTCCAGGTTTCCGCCAGGCAGGCTGAACGGCGCGGTCGTGTGCGGCGGAACGACGCCCAGATTCTGCGTGCCGCCACCCAGGAGCCCGACCACGATCGTCGCAGGGCTGTCCGAGCAGTTGAGGACCCGACCCGTGATCGTGACCGGAGTTCCGGTGCACTGAGGCGGAATCGGATCGAGTTGGATTTCGACGCACGGCGGCGACTGGCACTCGACCGTCACCGACTTCGTGTCCGACACGGAGGGCGGACAGCTCGCGGTCGCGGTCGCAGTCACGTTGTACGTCCGGGTGTTGCCCGGGCCGCAATCGAGCGGACCGGCATCGATCGAGAAGTTCGCGGTCTGGCCCGGGCCGACGCTCCCCAGGTTCTGCGAACCGTCACCCTCGACCTGCACGACGATCGTCTCCGGCACGCTCGAGCAGTTGCGAACCGAACCGGTGATCGTCACCGGAGCGCCTTCGCAGCGCGGGCCCAGCGGATCGAGCGTGAGCAGGACGCACGGACGCACCTGGCACTCGATCGTCACCGTCTCGGTGTCGGTCGCCACCGGCGGGCACTCGCCCGTCGCCGTCGCCGTCAACGAGTAGGTGCGCGAACCGCCATCGCAGACCAGGTCGCCGGCCGGGATGCTCCAGTTGGCCGACTGACCGGGCTGCACCGTCCCGACGTCCGCCGAGCCGCCGCCCAGGAGCTGGACGACGATCGTCTCCGGAGCGGTCGAGCAGTTCCGGACCGAGCCCGTGATCGTCACCGGCGTGCCTGCGCACTGCGGCGCGAGCGGGTTCACCGTGAGCTCGACGCACGGAGCCACCTGGCAGGTGATCGTGACCGTTTCCGTGTCGGTCCCGGCCGGAGCGCAGGCGCCCGTGGCCGTCGCCGTCAACGAATAGGTCCGCGTGTTCCCCTCGATGCAGTCGAGGTTGCCGGCCGGGATCGAGAAGTTCGCCGACCCGCCTGCGGCCACGACGCCCAGGTTCTGGGAGCCGCCGCCCAGGAGCTGGACAACGATCGTCTCGGGGTCGTCCGAGCAGTTCCGGACCGAGCCCGTGATCGTCACCGGCGTGCCTTCGCACTGCGGTTGGAGCGGATTGACCGTGAGCTCGACGCACGGAGTGTCGCTGCACTCCACCGTGACGGTGGTCTTGTCCGTCGCAGGTGGCGCGCAATCGCCGGTCGCGGTCGCTTCCACGGTGAAGGTCTCGGAGCCCGTCTTGCAGACCAGGTTGCCGGCCGGGATCGAGAAGTTCGCGGTCTGACCCGCCGGCACCGAACCGAGGTTCTGCGACCCGCCACCGAGAACGCTGACGACGATCGTCTCCGCTTCGCGCGAGCAGTTCAGCACCGAACCCGTGATCGTCACCGGCGTGCCTTCGCACTGCGGGGGAAGCGGGTTCACGGTGAGCTCGACGCACGGGCGGTCCTTGCACGTCACGTCGAAGAAGGCCGTCCGGGTGACGCTGAGCGGACCCTTGCCACCGGTCTCGATGCACGCTTCAGTGAATGTGCCGGTCGCGGACGCATTGTTCCGCACGACCCCGAAGCACGTGGGGCCGGCGAGCACACGGAAGCTCACGGTCCGAGTCGCGCCCGCCGGAATGACGAGCGGATCGAACGTGATGAGTCCTCCAACGACCGTGTCGACGGTGAAGTCACCCGTGACGTTGTTGTCGAACGTGAGATCCGCGGGGAGCTGATCGGTGAGCACCGTCGTGAGCGGAGCCCCGCCGGTGTTCCGCACCTGGATCGTGAACGTCGTCGTTCCGTCGGGGCAGAGCGTGACGGGGTTGGCCGACTTCGTGATCTCGAGATCCACGTTCGGCTCGCCGCACTGAACGGCGTTCGTCGCATCCTCCGACAGACCATCGGTCGTCGAGCCGGAGAACGCGGTCATCGCGAAGATGAACGGCAGATCGATTCCCTCGACTCTGGCCTCGATGTCGCTGCCGTTGAACGCACCCTGGGTCGCACCCGCCGTAATGCCGAGCACCTCGATGCCAACGACGCCACCGGTGCCGGTCTGGGTGCGAATCAGGATGTCACTCTTGCCGTTGCAGTCCGTGTCGAGACCCCAGGAGTAGCTCTCCTGGAGCCCGATGCCGGGTGCGTCCTGAATGCGCTGCTGACCCATATTGAGCGGCGGCGTGCAGCCGACGCCCGGTCCGACCGTGCCGTCGCCGTCGGAGTCGGCGATGATGCCCGCGACTCGCTGGCCGAGGTACAGGGTCTGTGTCGAACGGTCGTAGGCCACGACCGCGCGCAGGAGATCGAAGCCGTTCAGGAAGTACGTGCCGCCACCGGCGGTGCAAGCGACCTGGGGGGCGGTGCACGGAATGAGGAGTGCGTTCGTCTTGCAGACGTCACCGGGTCTCGGGCGGAGATCCGGGGTGAGGCTCTCGGTGTCGAGACAGCCCTGGCTCAGGGAGACGCCATAGCTGATGAGGTCGGCGATGTTGCCGTCGATCGTCGGCGCAGGTGCACCCGCGCCGATCGCCGATCGGCTTTCGATGCCTCCCTGCTCGCTCACCGAAGAGCGAGTCTGTGCTTGTGTCGGGATTGCGGCCGCAATTCCGGCTGCAACGAGTGCGAGGATCGTACACAGCTCCGGGAGCGGGAGACGTGTCCGACCTCGGCGCTTCGCAGGGAAATCGCGAGCCGCAAGGGGGAAGAAGCGCATGATCCCTACCTCCGGGGGAGGAGACCTGAATTGCACTGGATGCATGAATGACGTTCGAAACCAATCCCGGTGCGGGAGCAATGGTGTCGATTCGAAATCGGATTCGAACGGAGACGAAATCTTCGAGATGGCCCGGTAGGAGCCCGCCCGCCGTCATGGCGTCGATTGGTTCGTGTCGCGTCGTGCGACACGCGCGTTGTGCAAATGCGTCTCACGGTCGGGGCGGGCGGCCGATGAGCTGATGGACAGATGGCAGAGAATCTATGCCTGAATAATTGAGGGGTCAACGTCAATCGGCTCTCTGCGAACGCACTTTCAACGCTGTAAGTGTTTGTGATGCAAACTGAACCGTGATCGGTTCAGTTTGGGACGCCCGGCGGGAATCGCGCGCCGGCGCACGATCACCTACTCCGCTTCGACCCCGAGATAGACGAATCGGGAGCCGGCCACCGAACCCCCGCCTTCGATCCGAAGCAGATAGAGGCCAGGTCGGACGGCCCGGCCAGCCGAGTCCCGGCCGTCCCAGACGACAAGCCCGGATGCGGCCGGCGGGACGTCGTAGGAGCGCACCCGTCGGCCCCGCACATCGTGCAGGGAAAGGCGACACGTCCCGCCGGCGGGTGTGGCCGTCGGGACCCCGGCCGCGTACCGAAGAAGGACCTGGCCGCTTGCCGGATTTGGAATCACGGGGAACACCGTGAACGAGGGAATGTGTTCCGGACTCTCGCCGGGGAAACAGCGACGGGAAGGAGAAATCTGTCGGGCGGCCGATCCTTCGTCGACCTGATCGTTCCGGTCGAACGCGGTGACCCGGATGAGGTAGGGGGCGTCGACCTCGCCGCATGGGGCCTTCCAGGCAAAGGCCCGCGCGGTGCCCGGAAGCTCCTCGCTCGTCAGGGACTGCCAGCTCGCACCACCGTCGATCGAGCGGGCGATCGCAAAGCCCGTGACCTGGTCCGGATCGCTCGCCTCCCAGCGGAGCGTCTCGGGAGTGTCGACACTCCAGACCTGGCCGTCCGCGGAGGGGAACGTGATCGTGACGACCGGCGGCTCGTCGCGCAAACCGAACGCGGTCCAGGCGATCTGTCCCGCCTGCTCTCTCTCGCCGGGGAGCCCCGGGTGCGGCGGACCGGGGACATATCCGATCGGCTCCGAATGCACGCTGCAGAGCAGGGGAGGAGCCGCGATCCGATAGATGTAGGTCCGCACGTCGAACCCGTCGTGCGTCACGGTCCCGGGCACGACCTCTCCCTGATCGATGTCGTACTCGTGCAGGTTCCCTGCGCCGTAACCCCGCGTGCCGTGGGTACGCACGAGAACTTCGGGGGTCTCGAGGAAGCGCCCCGGAGGAAGCGTGACGTGCGCCCGTCCTTCCCAGCGCTCGGCGAGATGGCGGCCGTCGATGCTGCATCCGAACGCGTCGAGGCCCGTCTTCGCGAGCGTGATGCTGTCCGTTCCGATGAGCGTCCACGTCTCGGCCTGAACGGACCCGCGCTCGAACGAACGAGGTGGCGCGAGCCGTTCGAGGAGCCGCCGCGCGTGGGGCACGCCCCACCCGAAGGTGTCGTCGCGGCCCGGAGCCCCCGCATCCTCGGCGGTCCAGCGCAGGAACTGCTGGAACTCGTTGTCCGTGAGACTC
Source organism: Candidatus Eiseniibacteriota bacterium (assembly GCA_050733935.1). Classification (GTDB taxonomy): domain Bacteria; phylum Eisenbacteria; class RBG-16-71-46; order RBG-16-71-46; family DASYSL01; genus JBOHUC01. The sequence goes on from JBOHUC010000055.1 coordinate 91,455, forward strand.
GGCTGGAGCGTCATGGCGAGGCCGGCGAGGCCCGCCACGTGCGGGGCGGCGAACGACGTGCCGGACGTGTACTCGAAATTGCGCCGCGGGTTCTGGTAGGCGTTTTCGTAGGTGAGATACGTCGAGTAGATGTTCTCTCCCGGCGCGGCCACGTCGATCTGGGGCCCGCGCGTCGAAAAGCGGGCGAGCGTCCCGTCCGACTTGATGGCCGCCACCGACACGCCGACGCCGTAGCTCGCATAGTAGCCGGGATACTGGGGTCGCGCGTCCTGGCCGTTTCCCGCGCCGCACACGACGACCGTTCCGCGCACGGCTACATCCTCCATGGCCGCAAGGACCACCCGGCTGTCCTCGTCCCCGCCGAACGAGAGATTGACCACGCGGGCGCCCACGAGATTCGCGAACACGATGCCGCGTGCGAGCTCCTCTCCCAGCGCGTCGATCAGTCGCGTGGGAGTCGCCTTGATGGCGATGACGCGGCAGCCCGCCGAGTCTCCGCCCGCGCCGCCGCACACCCCGGCCACGCCGCGCCCGTCGAGCAACGGCCCGTTGTTCGTAAGGGCAACCGCCACGCCCGCGACCATGGTGCCATGCCCCACCGAGTCCCAGGCGGAAGCGCCCGGACCGTCTTCGCTCGCGTTGAACGCGCGCACGATGCGCGCGGTGCCGTCCGCGAGGGTTCGGGCGAGATCGGGATGCCCGAGATCCGTGCCGGTGTCGACGATGGCGACCCGCGTCGCGGTCGAGCCGGTCGTGATCGACCATCCCGCGGGGGCCGCGATGTCCCCACCCGCGACGCCGCCAAAGGGACCGGTCCCGAGATTCCAGAGGCCCCACTGCGATCCGTCTTCGAAAAGGGGGTCGTCCGGCAGAAAGAGAGAGTCACCGGTGACGCGAGAGGGCGGGAAGGGGCGGGAGGGCAGGGACAGGTCCGAAACGGGGGCGAGGAAACGGTCCGCGTCGTCCCAGGTGACCCGGAACCGCACGCTCGGCTCCGCCCACTCGACCTCAGGGGCGCGCATGAGGGTGAGCGCGGCGGCCTTGAGATCCGTGCCCTCGGGATAGACGAGTCGGTAGATGGGAGGGAGCTCCCCGGGCGCCCCGAGCAAGTCCCCGAGCAGGTCCCCGAAGATGTCCTCGACCCCGAGCGCACCGGTCGCCTGCGCCCGGGCCGCGAGGCCCGGCAGGTTCCCGATCTGCGCGGTGAGTTCCAGGGACGCCCCGGAAGGACGGGCCTCCGGCGGAACCCGAGCCACGGCCCCGAACGCGAGCGCCCGCGACGGAACCGGGACCCCGGCCTTGAGACGGACGACGACGGAAGAAGGGCGCTGCCGGTCCGGCAGGAGGGGCGTGGAGGCCCCCGAAGCCCCAACCCCGGCACCGGGCCCGACCCAGGCCCCGGCGCTCGGGGCGTAAAGGAGCGTCCACAGGACGACGCACAGTGTCCGGTAGAGGGCGGAAGGGTGATTCACGATGCGCGACATCCTCGTCTCTCGCGAGGGCGTGATTCCAGGGTCGACCCCGGGTGGGAAATCGAGGCCGGATTGCAGGACGCGAGGCCTGCTCGAAGGAGCCTGGACACCAGCAGGGAAAGAATGCCATACCGGCACTGCATCTCGCGATCTGGAATGCAAGAATGCCACACCGGCGCGGCCCTCCCGCCGCCACCGATTTCCTAGCGCCGGAGTTCGTCAAGTATACCGTTTGGGACTCTTGCAATTCGGGAGACCCATCCGGCTTTTTGACCGACTTGTGATCCGTGAATCGGTTCATTCGCACGACTCGTAAGTCGCCCGTAGCTGCAAGCGGGAGAACGCAATGCGAGGACGTGCAGGACGCGACAAGCGGGTCCCCCCACAGCCGCGCAAGTGGCGCGCTTTCAAAGCTTGGACATCTGGAATGCACGGTGGCATACTTGCTGCCTAGCGTCTTGACTGGCTGGACTCTCTCTCAACGAAACTCGCGGAAGGAGCCCGAGGTCAGGACGACCCTTCGTCCAGGATCCCGGGCATGAGTCCAGACGACCGGCTCAAGGACGAAAGGGCGTAAACACCTATGGCGCGTCGGCAAGACTCCCCCCGCCCCCAGGACAATCGAATCCAGACTGCCTCCCGGGTGGTTGCCGTGGCCCTTCTGGGCGTTCTGGCGCCAGTTTCGCTCGTCCAGGCGCAAACGCACGTCCGTACGTTCGCGGAGGCGGCCTCCGATCCCCGCGTGGATCCCGGGCTCTCGGCGATGCTCCGTTCCGCCCAGGCGGGGCTTCCACTGTCCCCGGGAGTCCTCGCGGGAGACGACGAAGGCACGGGGCTCAATGCCATGCCGGAGGGGGTTCCGGTCTTCATCGAGGGCTCGGTCGACGAAGCGACCCTCGCGAGTCTCGGCATTTCGGTCGAGACGAAGGCCGGCGACATCGTCTCCGCACGACTCCCGCTCGGCTCGGTTCCCGCCCTGCTGGATCAGCCGGGGTTCGCGGGCATCCGCGCCGCGGTCCAGCTCGAGCCGATGCTCAATCTCAGCGCGCGCGAGGTCGACGCCGACGACATCTGGGTCAGCTCGCCGCCCACGTACACAGGTTATTCCGGACGCAACGTCGTTGTCGGCATCGTGGACACCGGAATCGACCTCACACACCCCGACTTCAAGAACTCGCAGAACAAGACCCGCGTGAAGTACGTCTGGCACCAGACGTACTCGGGCGGAACGCGCCCGCCGGGCTTCACGTACGGCTCTGAGTACACGGCGACGCAGATTGATCAGGGTCTCGCGATCCAGTACGACACCGATGGCCACGGCACGCACATCGCCGGCATCGCAGCCGGCAACGGCCGCGCCACCGGGAACGGCTTCGCGGCCTACCGCTACGTCGGCATCGCCCCCGAAGCGGACCTGATCGTGGTCAAGAGCACGCTCTTCGAGACCGACGTGCTGAACGGCGTGAACTACATCTTCCAGCGCGCGGCCTCGCTCGGCCGGCCGGCGGTCGTCCTGCTTGCCATCTCCGGACGCCGGGGTGGACACGACGGATCTTACGACCTCGACCGCTCGATCTCGGCCCTCACGGGCCCGGGCAAGGTCGTGGTCGCGGCGGCCGGCAACTACGGCGGCTCGAACTACCATGCGCTCGTCAACCTGAGCAACAACCAGAGCACGGTCGTCAACTTCTCGATCCCGACCTACAACGAGATCACCTGGGACCCGGAACAGGTCGAGCTTGAGTTCTGGCACGAGGCGACTTCGACCTACAAGGTCAAGCTGACGAGCCCGCGCGGCTACACGAGCAACTGGATCAACCCGAACGCCGGCAGCGGCATCATCATCACGAACGACGGTCCGATCGAAGTGCGGAACGACCTGACGACGTCGGTCAAGGGCGGGAAGCTCATCCACCTCGCGATCTACGACGACCAGATGGGCAAGTATCCCTATCCGGGAACGTGGCGCATCGACGTCCAGCGCATGAGCGGCACTCAGTCGTCACCGCTCCACGGCTGGGTCGCGTACCGCCGCCTGCCCGGCAACCTCGAGCCCGTGTTCACGAGCGGGATCCAGCCGGGATACCTGGTCGGAACGCCGGCGACCGGCGACTCGGTGATCGCCGTGGGTGGCTACACGGTCAAGACCCAATGGACGAACGTGAACGGCTCGACGTCTTCGTACGTCGGCGCCCCGCCGCTGCAGACGATCGCGCCGTGGTCCGCCCCCGGCCCGCGCCGTGACGGGGCGCAGCGCCCCGACATCACGGCTCCGGGCTTCGGCGTCATGGCCGCGCTGTCCGAGCAGGTGCGCGCGAACACGAGCAACGTCTGGATCGCGGAGGACAACGTCCACCGGATTCGCTACGGCACGAGCGTGGCGGCTGCGCACGTCGCAGGGTCGGTGGCGCTCCTGCTCCAGCAGACGACGAACATGAGCCCGTCGAAGGCGCGCCTTACGATCATTCAGCGGAATCGGATCGACTCGAACACCGGCTCGGTGCCGAACGCGACGTGGGGCCACGGCAAGCTCGACCTCATGCCCGGTGGTTCGGTCGGCGTGGGCGACGGGGCCACGATCTCAGGTATTCAGATGGCGCCCGTGTTCCCGAATCCCGCGGCCGGCGTGGCGCACTTCGACTTCACGCTGTCGAGCGACGCGATCGCGCAGAGCGGTGGTCGGGTCCAGCTTCGCATCCTCGACGTGCGCGGCCGTGAAGTCGCCGTCGTTCCGGGATCGAGCGTCGAGGGACCGCAGCGCCTGTCGTGGGACGGCCGCGCGAATGGTGGCAGCCTCGCCGCCGCCGGCATTTATTTGGGCCAACTCGAGGTTGGAACCGGGCGGGCCGTCAGGAAGTTCGTCCTGGCTCCTTAAGAGTCGTCTCCCCCCGAAAGCCAGGGTCGAACACGAACCCCCGGCCGGAACATCGGCCGGGGGTTTCGTTATTGGTGGTCGCACCGGATCGGGATGGGTGATGGGGCTACTGGTCCTTAGGACCGGTCCGACCTACTTGCTGCGTCTATGAAGACGGATTGTCAAGGTCGACGGGGTGTCCTCTTCCCACGGCCGCCGCTCACCACGCGTCTATTCGGGGTCTGGATCGCCCCAGGTTTCGCTACGGAGAGCGGGGTCCCA
>JBOHUC010000056.1:0-10252 GCA_050733935.1 Candidatus Eiseniibacteriota bacterium
TACTGCCCAGCGTGCTCGAAGACCATCCGCACGGCACGCTCGCGAACCTCCGGGGAGAACCTGCTCGGTCGGGTCATGACCCCATCCTCTCAAGGAATGGAGCCTCCGGGAATCCCGGCGCGGTTCACCGCTTCGACGACGGGCACCCTTTCTACAGGGACTTCCCGGCGCGATCAATCCCGGCCGATCGGCGCATCAATTCCGGACCTCCGAAGCCAGGCCCTTACTATGGACGCGAATGGAAGTTCAGCGTCGTGGTTCCGGGAGTTGGGGAACTCGACCCACATATGACCACGTTTCCCTGATTTGGCGCCCCACGCGAAACGGGGAAGCGGCGTTACGGTCTCCAGGCGCCACGGATGACGTCCCGGATCGCGACGTACGATTCACCCCGCTCGTAGGCCGCGCGGATCGCCGGCGCAAACACGCGCCGGTAGAACGCGCGGCCCATGCGGTCCACGATCTGCTTGTCGAACAGCTCGTCGGTCTGGGGCTCGTCGCTCAGGACGTGCCACTCGTTCGGTCCGGGTCCCCGAGTCTTTTTCTCGAGCCCGTGCTCGACCGGGGCCGCGCCTCCGGCTGCGCGCGAGAACTTGCGTGCCGCCACGATCTTGGCCATCCACAGGCCGTGGCCCTTCGCGACTCGGTCGCTCAGGCCCTCTTCCGCGATCGCCTTGAGCCGGTTGTATTCGGCGAAAACGTCGAAACGCCGGATCGGGGCCTTCGGTTTCGCCCCGCCGGATACCGCAGATCCAGCCGAAGCCGCGGACTTGCGGACCCGCGACGATGCGGACGATCTCGGAGCCTTCGAAGCTTTACGCGCGCCCGCCATTCGCACCTCCCTTGAGGCCCGTCCCCCGGCCCCGTATGCTGCGCGCCCATGAGCGAAGACGCGCGCGAGATCTACAAGGGCAAGGTCGTCCACCTGTTCGTCGAGTCCGTGACCCTGCCGAACGGACACACGACGACCCTCGAGATCATCCATCACCCGGGTGCGGCCGCGGTCGTCCCCTTCGTCACGTCTGACGATATCCTGCTCGTCCGTCAGTATCGCCACGCGGCCGGCGGCTACATCCTCGAGATTCCCGCGGGGAAGCTCGATCCCGGCGAGGCTCCCGAGGCCTGCGCCGGCCGGGAGACCGAGGAGGAGGTCGGCTACCGCGTGGGCCGGCTCGAGCGACTGGGCGCGATCCTCACGACTCCCGGCTTCACCGACGAGGTGATCCACCTGTTCGCTGGCTACGACCTCACCCCCACCCGCGCGTCCACCGAGCCGGATGAAGATCTCACGGTCGTCCGCATGCCGTTCGCCGTGGCCCTTTCGCTCGTCGAAAAAGGCGAGATCCAGGACGCAAAGTCCATGGCAGCATTGCTCCTCGCGGGCCGGAAGCGATAGCCACAGGCCTCCCCGGCCCCGAATCCGGCAGGACCAGGCCGGGCCCGGCAAGCACGCGCTGGAGGAGCCGCGCGACGAGGCGCTTCCATTCGGAACACGATCGGATGCTATACTCATCCTGCTTCGCCCCATCGAGTCGTCCCGGTCCCCCGGGTATTGCTGCTCATTCGTTCGTGAGGATTCTCATGCGCCTGCTTCAGTCCCTCTCCAGAGTGGTCCTTCCGGCTGTCGCCACGGCGGTCGTCGCGTTCGCGCTGGCCGCCCCCGCGCACGCCCAGGGCCGAATCACCACGCCGGGCGTCTATCCGGCGAGCGTCGTGTACATCCCCGGAATCTCCGTCCCCGGCGGCCTTCCTGATTGCGTCGATCCGTTCGTCCGGCAGATCTACCTGGGCGAGGTCACGATCGTCCAGACGGGAAGCGGCTACGATGTCTCTTTCGAGGGCACGAACGAGGAAGATCCCAAGCTCAAGGTGCGCGCCAGCGGATCGTTCAATGCGAGCTGGGGCGGACTTCTGCTCGGCGAGCTTGGCGGTCGGAGCGATGCGATCGTCGGCATCGACTACGTGAACATGGTTTCGGGCAAGGTGCAGGGCAAAGTCATCGGGAACGACGGCAAGAAAGGAAACCTCAGGGCCACTCTTGGGCTCGGAGGCGAGTTCCTGGGCTGCTCTTTCCACGGACCCGGCTCACACTAGACTCGGCGTCCCCAACCGGGGGTCATTCGGCGGCCGCGCGCGCAGGGGATGCGGGCGCGGCCGTCGCCATTTCGAGCGGATCTGAGCTTCGATAGCGCCTGAGCGCCGGCGTCCGCCACGCTGTCCAGGCGGTCGCCACCAGGCAGCCGATTCCTCCCGTGACGACCGAGACCGGCGCGCTCCAGAGCTGCGCCACGAGCCCCGCCTCGAGCTCGCCGAGCTGCGGGCCCCCCATGAAGAACACCATGTTCACGCTCGTCATCCGCCCGCGCAGGAAATCGGGGGTGGCGAGCTGTCGGATCACGTTCCGGAGCACCATGCTCACCGTGTCCGCTGCCCCCGTGGCGGCAAGGCACAGGAACGTGAGCGCAAAGGAGCGAGAGAGCCCGAACACGACGGTCGCGAGACCGTAGCCGACGACCGCCCACAGGAGCACGCGCCCGCGATGCTCGATCCCGTCGGCGACGCGCACCATGACGAGCGAAGCGATCACGGCCCCCACCGACGGCGCGGCGTAGAGCCAGCCGTATCCCGTCGCCCCCACCTTCAAGATGTCCTGCGCAAAGATCGGAAGGAGTGCGGTCGCCGACGAGAAGAACGTTGCGAAGAAGTCGAGCAGCATCGTCGAGCGGATGAGCGGATTCCGGAACACGAACCGGAGCCCTTCGATCGCGGCGGCGAGGCTCATTTCGCTTCGCTCGGCCGCCGCGGGCTCGGGAATGTCGCGCATCGCGAGGAGTGCTCCGATGACCGCGAGAAACGAGAACGCGTTCATGAGGTAGACCCAGCCCGGCCCGCCGGTCGCGATCACGAGACCCGAAAGCGAGGGTCCGAGCACGGCCCCTGCCTGAAAGACGATCGTGTTGAGACTGATCGCGTTCGGGAGGTGCTGCCGTGGGACGAGCCGCGGAATGAGCGACTGGCGCGCGGGCCCGTCGAACGCCCCGGCGGCCGAGGAGAGCGCGGAAAACACGTACAGGGGCCAGACCGTCGCAAGCCCGCTGAACGTGAGGTACGCAAGTGCCGCGGCGAGGAGTGCCATGAGCGACTGCGTGACGAGCATGAGCCGGCGCCGGTCGAGCGCATCCGCGACCACGCCGGAGATGAGCGAGAAAACGATGATCGGAACGACCCGCGCGAGCCCCACGAGCCCGAGCGCGATCCCCTTCTGGTCCGGCGCGACGAGGAGCGACACGTGCCAGAGCACGGCCGCCGTCTGCATCATGGTCCCGGTGATCGAGACGAATTGACCGAGCCAGAGGAGCCGGAAGTTTCGGGATTCGAGAGCGACGAGCGATGCGGAGAGCCTGCGGCCTGGGCGTTTGGGGCGCACGGGCGCATTCTCGCACAAGGAACCGCCGGTCGTGTGACCGGCGGTTCCCGTGCGTCAGAAGCGAGGCGATGGAGTGGTTCGACTACCGGGCCGCGACCGGCTCCTCGGCGGGCTCAGCGCTCGCCCATTCGCGATCCGGGCTTTCGACCCAGCGCCACACGTACCAGTGGTCGGGGTCGGCGGCCTGGCCGGCCGAGAGTTTCGCGGCGTCCCCGCGCACGACCCAGAACGTGTGCGGATCCCGGTCCACGAAGTAGCCGGCACCGCCCAGGTCGACGGCGAGCGTGACGGCCGGTGCACGGATGACGGCGTAGCGCGCGTCGCCGGGCCGGCTCGGATCGGGTTCGATCGCCGTCTTGCCGAGCGAGAGCTCGATGCCTCGTGCTGCCGGCATCGAAACGCCCTGGTCGTTCACGAATCCCTCGAACAGATGCTGCGCCGAAAGGAGCTCGTCCTCGAGCCCCCACCCGTTCGGATATTTGGCGCGATTCTCCGGATCGCCGAAGTGGAAACGGAAATCGGTCGTGAAGAGGGCGGCGTACTCGTCGATCACGCGGGATTCGTACGCGCGCTCGAAGCGGGCGAGCCAGCCGGCCGGGCTGTCGGTCGCGAGCGACGCGAGGTGCATCGAGCTCGCAGGCCCAACCTCGGTGCCCAGCGTGCCCTGAGCCCCCTGTGCACCCTGCGCGCTCAGGAAAGCCGGCGCACCGGCCAGGACATACGCGACGGCGAGCGTCGCGACGAACGGAATGAGATTTCGGAGGGCGGGGGAAACTCGAACTGGACGGGACGGACGCATGGCAACCTCCCTGGTTTCCCGGTCGCGGTGAAAGCGCTTCGGTGGCACGGCAGACACGCGAATCGTGCCATTGCCGTACCTCGCATGCTTCGTGCCACCGGACCTATGCTCTACTCGAATGCGTGCCCGCAGCCGGTTACGCGGCTCTTCCGGGGCGCGCACTCCTGTCCAGTGCGTCGTCCGACACAGTCGAAGTGTTTCAGCGAAACATTCGGAACACGGCGCTCAGGATCCCGCCCACGATGTTGACGAACCAGAAGAGGACGAAGATTCCGATCAGGATCGCGCAGCCCACAGGGAGCTGGGCCCTCTTCGTCTCGGCAGCCGGGGAAGACTCGGACCGCGAACGTCGAGCGGTCTCGAGCACACGGGCGAACTCGCGCGCGACGTCTGCTGCCCGCGTGCCGGTCGGCACCGTGGACCACTGGCTGGGACCCGATCGCGCGACGATCGGCGGGACGAAAGCGGGAGTGGAAGGACGTGGACGCGCGTGGGCAGCCGGTGCCACCGGTGCGTGAGGCGTGGGGCGCGCGGGCGGCGTAGCGGGCCTCGTTTGCCTGGAAGGTCGCGGCTCTGGACGAACCGGCGGCGGGACCGGCATCCACGCCAAGGGCACGTCGAGCGCCGGGGCTGCCGGAACCGGACGCGGCTTTGGCGTGTGGGCGGCTTGCGCGGGGTGCGGGGCTTGCGCGGGGTGCGGAGCTTGCGCGGGGTGCGGGGCTTGTGCGGGATGCGGGGCTTGCGCGGGGTGCGAGCCTTGAGCGGCCTGCGCCCCGCGGCCCTGCGTTCGGGCCGCGCGTCCGCCGCGATAGCGGATCGCGACTCCGCGTGCTATGAGCACCTTCGAGTACATCGCCTCGACCGTGCGACTGAAGCGAACCTCGATCACCGCATCGGCCTCGAGTGCGCGCGCCTGCGCTTCGAGGCGCGGATGGAGGCGATCCTCGCGAGGTTCGGGCGCCCAGTCCCCCATCAGGCGTAGACGTGCTTCCACTTCGCCCAGTACGTCGAAGGGCTGAGCGGGACGAATGGTCAGGATGGGAAACGGAACAGGCTCGTCGGGTTCGACCGCGTTGGCTTCGGGCACCGCGTTCACCTCCGGGTCCATGCCTCGAGCGACGCAACACCATACACCTCAAGGCGACCCACTGTGCAACGCGGTTGCTGCGCAGCAAGTAGCCGGCATTGCATCTTGCCCGATCGGGCTCGTCAGCGCGGATCCCGTGAGCCTTCGGAGCCCGCCGATGCTAAAATTATTGCGCCGCATCCGGCGCGCCCCTCGACACTCGCGCGTGCCTCGACCCGGAGGTCGCCATGCTTCGACTTGCGTCCCGTCTCTTCGTTCTGGCTTCGATCGGCTTTGGCTTTGCGGGCAGCGCTCTGCCGGCATCGGCAGCGGTTCCCGCGCGGCCCCAGGGCTCGCCGAAGCTCCTCTCCGGCACTCCGTCCGCAACGGCGGCTAGGGTGCCTGCGCGCGAAGTCCTCGCGATCGTGGATCAGTCCGCCGTGCGGACGGTGGCCGGGCTCGCGCCCCAGGGGACGGGAGCCCGGGGACGGACGATCGAGCTCCTCGAGATGCGCGATCCCGGGATCGCGTCCGCCCTCGCGCAGGTCGGCGTCGACCGGATCACGGCTCTCGGCCCCGCGAGCCGCACGCGCCAGGCGACCGGACAGGCGTTCGTTCGACTCACGAGCGCGCGCCCCGACTTCGATGCCGGTCGCGCCGCAGCCGTCCTCCGCGCCACGGCCGGTGTGCGCGCCGCGACGCCGAACACGTCGCTGCGCCTGTTCTCGACCGTGCCGAACGACTCGTTCGCGATCTACCAGTGGCACCTCGATCTCGGCTTTCCGCCGGCAATCTCGATGACCGAAGCCTGGGACATCACCCACGGAAGCCCTTCGACGGTGATCGCGATCATGGACAACAGCGTCGACACGAGCCATCCGGACCTCGTCTCGAAGATCTGGACGAACCCCGGCGAGACTCCGGCCAACTCGATCGACGACGACGGGAACGGATTCGTGGACGACGTAAACGGCTGGGACTTCGGCGACGAGGACAACGACCCGAAGCCCCATCCGATCCTCGACGAGATCGGAATCGACGTCGCGTTCCACGGCACGTTCTGTGCGGGCCTTGCGGGTGCGGCCACGAACAACCTGATCGGCATCGCCGGAACCGGCTGGGACTGCACGATCATGCCGCTCAAGATCGCGAGCACGGCTGGGACGATGCTGGTCTCGGACGCGAGCGAGGCGTTCTTCTACGCGGCCGACAATGGCGCGGACGTGCTCTCGATGAGCTTCGGCGCCCCGCCCGACTCGGGCCTCGGCGACTTCTTCCAGGCGCTCGTCGACATGGCGGTCGGCGCCGACGTCGCGTGCGTGGCGGCCGCCGGGAACGACGGCTTGAGTTCACCGGTCGTGCCCGCCTCGAACACCGGAGTCCTCTCGGTCGGAGCGTCGGACGAGACGAACGCGCGTGCGTTCTTTTCGAACTACGGTCCGTGGGTCAAGGTCGCGGCCCCCGGCACGATCATCTTTTCGAGCATCCAGCAGAACTACGAGTTCGACGTGGTGACCGCGATTATCTACGCGTTCTTCTTCGGCTGGGACGAAGTGAACCCGTACATGCTCGCAGACGGTACGTCCATGGCGTGTCCGATCACGGCGGGCGTCGTCGGGCTCGTGCGGTCGCACTATCCGTGGATGACCGCGTCGCAGGCGATCCAGCGCGTGATCGACACGGGTGACGACGTGGTCTACGACCAGCCGATCGGTAGGAAGGTGAACGCGTTTCGTGCAGTGAGCGATCCGATCGTCGGCGTGGGCGACCTCCCCGACGGCGCGGCCGGATCCACGGGAGTCGCGTTCCTCCCCTCCCAGCCCATGCCGTTCCGGACGTCGACCACGATCCGGTTCGTGCTTCCGCATGCCGCGACGGCCCGGGTTTCCGTGTACGATTCCCGGGGCGGGCTCGTGCGCGAGCTCGCGGGCGAGGAGCTGCCCGCGGGCGCTCACTCGATCGCCTGGGACGGACGGGATGCGTCCGGCGGCCCGGTCGGAGCCGGCGTGTACTTCCTCTTCCTCTCGACCCCTGGAGCCACCGCGCGGGAGCGCATCGTCCGGCTGCCGTAGGCTCCGTCTAGCCCGAACGGAGGTCTCGACTGGTCCGGAAATCCAGGAAGGATTCGAGGTCCGCGGCCCGCCCGAAGGTCCAGCGATCCGTCTCCCCGACGCGGGACGCTCGTCCCGCGCCCGGGGGACCGAACGGGATCGCGTTCCTCACGCTCGGTCTCTTCACGGTCGCGCTCTTCCTCACCGTCTTCCTCTTCCACCGCACACCGGGCTACGGCGTCGAGACCGACCTCTTCGGCGATGCGTTCCCCGCCGCGCGCGGCCTCCTCGAGGGCGCGCCTCGCGCCGCGCACTACGAGTTCAAGGGCCCGGGCTACCCGCTGCTCCTTTCGGGCGCCACGCTGCTCGCGCTCGGGGACGCGTGGATCGGCGCGCGACTCTTGAACGTCGTCGCCGCGGTCGTGGGTGCCGGATTCGCGTTCCTCCTCTTCCGGCGGTCTCTGGGGCTCGGGGCTGCTCGGTTCCTCCTGCTTGCGCTCTGCCTGAACCCCTTGTACTGGCGGACGGCGGTCGAAGCCGGCACCGACATGCCGGCGTTCGCCCTTTCGATCGCTGCGACCTACTTCGCGCTCGAGTCTACGGGGGCTCGTGGTGCGCTCGCCGCGGGGGCGCTCGCGGGATTCGCGATCCTCTGCCGGTACAACGCGGCGTTCCTCGTCCCGGCGGGTCTCGTCGCGGTCTTCTTCGCGGCGGCCGATCCGCGCCAGCGCACACGGCGCCTGCTCGCGTATGCCGCAGGTGTCGTGGCCGTCGTCGGCCCGTGGCTCGTGGTCAATCAGCGCCTCACGGGCTCGGCCTTCACGAATCGCAACTACGCGAACCTGGCCTACGAGCTCTACGGAAAAGGCATGGGCTGGGACGTCTTCTGGGCGGACGTGGCGCCGCGTTTCTCCTCGTTCGTGGAGGTGTTGCGCTACGACCCGGTGGGAGCGCTACGGCACTGGATCCGGAACCTGGCCACGCGGTGGCTGTCCGATATCCGCGAGCTCGTTCCCGTCTGGCTCGGAGTCGCCGCCGTTCTGGGCGCGATCACCGGCGCCGTGGGGCGCGCGCGGGACGTGCGCAGCGTGGGGCCGCTCCTCCTCCACTTCGTTCTCTGCTACGCGACGCTCGCGCTCGTCTTCTACACGCCGCGGTTCTTTCTCTATCTGGTGCCGTTCTACCTCGCCGCGGCCGCACTCGCGTTCTTCCCGAAAGCGTCGTGGGCGAAACGGTTCCGTCCGATCCTCGTCGGGGCGGCCGCGCTCGCCCTCGTGGGCTCGGGCATCGCAACCGTCTTCGCCATGCGATCGCTCCTCGCGGACGCGCCGTACGAGATCCGGGTCGCCGGTCGCAAGCTCCATCCGCTCGCGCGTCCCGGGGATCGCCTCCTCGCGCGCAAGCCACAGGTCGCGTGGTTCGCCGGAATGGAGTTCGTGCCGCTTCCGAACGTCGAAACGACGCGCGAGCTCCTCGCGGAATCCCGCCGGCTCGGCGCGCAGTATCTCTTCCTCTCCGGGATCGAAGCCTCGCTCAGGCCCCAGTTCTCGCTCTTGAACGAAGCGGAGGTCGCCCTTCCGGGCTTCGAGCGCCTGGGGCACGAAGCCATGGACCCGCTGCACTTCTACACCATCTACCGGATCTCCGCCGACACGACGGGCGATGCCGGGTTCTCCGACTCCCTGCTCGCGGCTCTCCGGAGCATGGCACAGCGGCATTCCGGGTCCGCGGACCTCCAGACCTACGTGGGGGCGATGCTGATCGACGAACGCAAGTACGACGAAGCGCTCGTCTGTCTCGAGCGGGCGATCGCGCTCGCTCCGTCCGCCGTTCAGCCCGTGGGCTTTCGCGCGCTCGCGCGGGTCGAGCTCGGTCAGCTCGACGGCGCAGCCGCCGATTGCGAGTGGGTGATCGCGCGCATGTCGCGGCCTTCAGCACCGTTTCATCTGCTGCTCGGAACGGTGCGCGCGCGCCAGGACCGGCTCGAGGAGGCGGAGCGGGCGTTCGCGAACGCCGCCACGATCGAGCCCGCGAATCCGGCGGCACAGTTCGACCTCGGGCTCGCTCGACTCGCACGCGGGGACGAGGCCGGGGCGACCGAGCCGCTCGATCGGGCGGTGCTGCTGCTCCCGGAGCTCGGGCCCGTCCGCGGCGCGGCGTTGGCGCTGTCCCGAAGCGGCAAGCGCGACCGCGACCGTCTCCTCGTATCGCTGATCGATCTCGTGCGGCGAACGGGAGGCGGATCGGGCAAGATCGCGTCGCTGGCGGACTCGCTCGCGCACTAAACAAAACCCCGGGATCGGAAACCCGGGCCCGGGGGTGAAAGCTGGTAGCGGTACGGGGATTCGAACCCCGGTCTGATGGCTGAGAACCACCTGTCCTGACCCCTAGACGATACCGCCACGGAAAGGGGCAACTCGATCGGGATTATACGGATACGGGTCGGATCGTCAACCCGGTCGCGCGCCGGGCCGCGTCACTTCGCGGGCGCGAAACGATAGGCCTCCCCGGAGCCGCTCAGGACGTAGAGCTCCCCGTTTCCATCCACTCCGAACGAGGTCACCTGGCTCGTCTTGGCCCCCGTCCATTCCCTGAGGTCGGTCGCCCGCCCGTTCGACACGCGGAAGCTCCGGATCCAGCCCGAGCAGTAGTCGGAGAAGAAGTAGTGACCCACGAGCTCGGGAACCGCCCGGCCGCGATACACGTAGCCACCCGTGATCGAGCAGCCGTCGCGATGCGAGTACTCGACGAGCGGAAGGACGAGTCCCTCCCGGCTTCGCCCCTGCACCCGCAGGTCATGGCGGCCCTCGAGGATGTTCCATCCGAAGTTGAGCCCGGCCGAATCGGCGGCGACCGCGTTCACCTCCTCCCATCGATCCTGGCCCACGTCCGCGATGTAGAGGAGTCCC
>JBOHUC010000057.1:0-35338 GCA_050733935.1 Candidatus Eiseniibacteriota bacterium
GCGGCACTGGCCGCGGCGCTCACGGACGGACTCCGGCCGGCTCCGGTGATTCGGGGGCCCGGGAGGCGTCCGGCGTCGGCGCACCCGTGCCTGCGGACGTCGGCCCGACGCCGGTTTGAGTGCTTCCCGCCGGCGCGGCCATCCCGGACACCGTCGCAGGCTCGCTCCGCATGAGCACGAGGTACGCGTCCTCGAGTGTCGGCGCGACGCGCGCAAAACCGGCGGGCGCGACGCCGTCCGTTTCGTGAATGCGCACGCGATGCCGTCCTTCGACGAGGATCGCCTGCGTCACCTTTCGTTTCGCGCGCAGGTCTCCCATCTCGGCAGCGTCGGCCGTGCCCTCGAAAATCCTGCCCTCGATCGCTTCGCGCGCGGCACGCGGCGTCGTGAGCGCAACCAACCGCCCGCTCCGGATGACGGCGAAGCGCGGGCACAGCACCGCGACGTCCTCGACGATGTGCGTCGAGAGCATGACGATCCGATCCTGGGCGAGCTCCGTGAGCAGGTGATAGAAGCGCAGGCGTTCTTCGGGATCGAGGCCCGCGGTCGGCTCGTCGACGATGACGAGCCGCGGATTCCCGGCGATGGCCTGCGCGATCCCGAGGCGCTGGCGCATTCCGCCCGAGTACGACTTGAGCGGGCGCTTCGCGGCGAAGCCGAGATTCACGCGCTCGAGCAGCTCGCGCGCGAGCTTCTTGAGCCCCACGGGCGACTCGACGCCCTTGAGGCGCAGGAGGTGGACGAGCATCCGCTCACCCGAGAGATGCGGGTAGAAGCCGAAGTCCTGCGGCAGGTAGCCGAGCCTGGAGCGGACCTGCTCGGGATGTTTCACGATGTCCTCGCCGTCGAGCGTCACGGTTCCCGACGTGGGCTCGAGGAGACCGGCGAGAATCTTCATGAGGGTCGTCTTGCCCGCTCCGTTCGGCCCGAGGAGACCGAACATCCCGTTCGGCACCTCGAGATCGATCCCCTGGAGCGCGGCGACGGGACCGGGATAGACCTTGACCAGACTTTGAATCCGAAGCACGGGGTGCCTCCGGCAGGTTCGGGGGGACGGGTGGAGCGCGGATACGGGGCTTCTACGCTCGAAGGGGAGCCCGGGTTTCCTCGGGGGGACCCGGCGGCTCGGCCGGGTCAGCGGACTCCGCGGATCTGGCGGACGAACACGGTTCCGAGCACGAACCAGATCGCGGTCAGCACGAAGACGACAGTATAGCCCAGGAGGAGCGAAGTTCCCTTGAACGCCGAAAGGGTGATCCCGGTGAGCGCGGGGGCGAGGATCTGGGGGAGCACGAGCGAGACGTGCCAGATGCCCATGTCCTTCGCCGCCGACTCGCCTTTGGGAAGCACGTCGATCGCAAGCGCCCAGTCCACGGCCTGATACGCGCCGTAGCCGAGCCCGAAGACGGCCCCGACAACGAACATGAACTGAAGCGAGGGAAAGTAGCCGACCACGATGAAGACGATCGACATGAGTGCCATGAGTCCGCCGCTCGCGTAGACGAGCGGTTTCCGTCCGTGGCGGTCCGAGAGCCGTCCGGCCACGAGGCTCGACGGAATCCCCGTGGCGATGATGATCGCGATCAGGTACGACGTCTGGAGCACGGCGTTCTCGGTCTTGATCACATCCCGAAGGAAGAACTGGAAGAAGGTGAACACGGAGTAAATGCCCATCATGACGAGTGCGCGCGTGAACAGGACGAAATAGAAATTGCGGTACTCCGGTCCACGAAGGAGGAGCGAGCTCGCGAACCGCCCGAGATCGAAGCGTCCCGGGTCCGCCGTGGACCGCGCTTCACGCACGCGCCAGAGCGTGATCGCGAGGAACACGAGCAGCACGATCGCGATCGTGTTGTAGATCGGATGGTAGTTCTCGCCCACGAGGAGGCGCCCGGCCGCGATCGCCCCGAGCAGAAACCCGACCGCGGTCATGAGCGCGAGCCATCCGCTTGCGGTGCCGCGCTGGTCCGCGGGCACGACGTCCGGGATGAGGCCCGCGTAGGGACCGCCCGACCAGTTGTTCCCGAACTGGACGCCCAGATAGCAGACGACGAAGAGCGCGATTCCCCCCGTGCTGCCGATCGCAGCGAGGAAGAGGAGGAAGACGACGTTGATCAGCGTCCCGAGCGCGATGTATGGACGGCGGCGGCCGAAGCGGCTCCGCGAGCGATCCGAGAGCGCCCCGGCGATCGGCGTGAGGACGAGCGAGAGTGCCGCACCGAGCGCGGGAATGAGCCCGTTGTAGAGCTCCTTCTGCGCGTCGCCCACGAGGGCGGCGATCTGGTGCGGAAGCACGATGCCGAGCAGCGCCCCCCAGTGGAAGTTGTACGCAAGCCAGAAGCACGAGATCGCGAGATGATCGCCGAGCGAGAGGCGCCGTGCGGTGCTCATTCGCCGGTTTCGGCCGTTTCGGCCCGATCCCCGGCGGAGCGGATCTCGCGAAGGGGATTACCGCCCCACACGGTGCCCGCGGGAAGGACGCGGCCTTTCGGAAGAAGGGAGAGCGCGCCGAGCACCGATCGGTCTTCCATCACGGCGCCGGGGAACACGATCGACGACTGTCCGACCGTGCAGCGCGAGCCGATGCGGACGGAGCGGATCTTGAGCAGGCCGCTCTCGCCGGCATGTCCGATCACGACCGCGTCTCCTCCGATGAACGAGTCGTCCCCGATCGAGAGGAGATCGAACTCCGAGAGATTGCAGCTGTTGATGATCACGTTCCGGCCGATGCGCGCGCCCATCGCCCGGTAGAACGTGTTCAGGACCGGCATGCCCTTCAGGTGCGAGAGGATCAGGATCTTCGCGAGTCCGACCAGCGATCCCAGGAACGCCCATCGAATCGCATAGAACGAGATGAACGGATAGTCGCCTTCGCGGTTTCGGAACACGAGCGCGTGGCGCGCAAGAACGATGAGGAGGAGGAACGAGAGCCCGAAGATCAGGTAGCCCACCCCGAAGGAGAGGGCGAGCCAGGGCAGGGAACCGCGTTCCCAGAAGATCCGGACGAA
The DNA here is from genome assembly GCA_050733935.1 of Candidatus Eiseniibacteriota bacterium. Taxonomy (GTDB): domain Bacteria; phylum Eisenbacteria; class RBG-16-71-46; order RBG-16-71-46; family DASYSL01; genus JBOHUC01. Next base: position 3,009 of record JBOHUC010000057.1, read on the forward strand.
GAGGACGGCGGGCAGGAGGGCGAGGCCGAGCAGCAGGAATTGAAACACCAGGTAGAAGAACGACGCGATGCGAAGACCGGCATCGAGAAGTCTCGGCATTCCTTCCTCCGGGCCCGAAGTCGGCGCATCCTAGCACCCCCGAGCTTCGTGGGGTCGAGGTCAAACCTCGGGGGTCCATCTTGTCGGCGACGGGGCTTTCCCCCTACGCTGGCGGCTCGTGACACGATCGGGCTCGGACCGGGGAGACGTCGTGATGCAACCCGAAATCGACCGCCGGCAACTGACGGCGGAAACCAAGGTCGGACTCCTGCTCGAGGTCTCCGGGAAGATCCGCGGGACTCTCGATCTCGACGAGATCCTCGATCGCCTGCTCGCGACCCTGTGCACGCTCGTGGACTTCGACGCGGGCGGAATCTTCGTCCTGCACAGCGATCTCGTCCGTCCGCGCGGAACCGCCCCCGATGAGCTCATCGCCGGTGTCGCCCGGCGCGGGTACGACCCAAACCCGGCCGGATTCGACCCGATGCTCCATCACGGTGCGGGCATCACGGGTCACGTCATCCAGTCCGGCGAGATCCATGTCGCGCCGGACGTCCGGCACGATCGGCACTACGTGGTGGGACGGGAGGCGACGCTCTCCGAGATCGCGGTTCCCATTCGTCGCTACGGTCGGACGGTCGGCGCGCTCAACCTCGAGAGCGACCAGCTCGACGCGTTCGGCGAGCGCGAGATCGACGTGCTCACGTTTTTCGCCGAAGCTGCGGGAATCGCAATCGAGATGGCGATGCTCCACGAGCGCCTGGTCGAGAGCGAGCGGCTCGAGACGCAAATGCGGACCGCACAGGAAGTGCAGTCGCGGCTCCTGCCCGCGTGCGCACCGGACGTGCCCGGATACGAGCTCGCCGGTCTCTGCATCCCGACGCACCGGATCGGCGGCGACTACTTCGACTACCTGCCGCTCGCGGACGGGCGCCTCGCGCTCACGGTCGCGGACGTCGCAGGGAAGGGCGTGGCGGCAGCGCTCGTCATGTCCGCGTTTCGCTCGCTGCTTCGGAGTCACCTTCAGAGGGGGGAAGTGGAGCTTTCGGAGGTCGCGCGAGCGGTGAACGTGCACCTTCCGGAATCGCTTGCGGGAGCGGTGTTCGTGACCGCGTTCTTCGGCATTCTCGAGCCTCGGAGTGGCCGTCTCAGCTACATCAACTGCGGGCACAATCCGCCGTTCGTGGTCCGCAGCTCCGCTTTGTCGGAGAGCCACGACCTTGCGTGGCTCGATCAGGGCGGAACCGTGCTCGGAATCTTCCCGGAAGCAGACTACGAGGTGGGGGAGGTCGTGCTCGTGCCCGGCGACGTGCTCGCGCTCTACACCGACGGGGTGGTCGAGAGCGCCGATCAGGCGCGCACACACTTCGGCGCCGAGCGCCTGGCCGACGTGACCGCACGGCTCCGGCACCTCGCGCCGCAGGAGCTCGTCCAGCGACTCGTGCTTCTCACGCGCGAATTCTCCGGGGCGCTCGAGTTCGACGACGACTTCACGATCGTCGCGCTGCGCCGCTGCCCGCCCGCTTGACGCGGCGTTTCGCCGTCACCTTGGCTTGTGCCGGCACGCCGCCCTCGAGACGCGCGAGCGACTTCTTCGAAGCGATGAGCCGGTAGCTCTCGAGCACGAGATCCGCGACTTCGGTCCAGTTCTTGACCTTCGTCGCGTCCATCGAGACCCAGCCCTTGTGGCCGACGTAAGGCGCGCGCGTGAACCGCGGATCGTGCGCGACCCGTGCGGCGGCGTGTTCCATCGCGAGCTTCATCCCGATCACGAGCTTTCCGCCCTCTTCGCCGTAGCCGCAGAAGATCTTCTCGGCGACGCGAAAGTGCGGCTTGCCCCACGTCATCGTGAGCTTCGTGTCGGGGAGCCCGAGGCAGATCGCCTGGAGCTTGGTCAGTGTCGGATCGGTCCTGGACATGACCTTATCCATCGCATGCGAGCGCATGGGGGTCAAGATCGTCGGATGAGTTACACTGCCCGCCCGAATGTCGTGGATCCGGAGTCGATCGGAAGGCGGAGGCAGGGATGGTGGTTGCGCCGCGAAGGCTCGAAAACTCGCAACGCGCGCGGAGAGCCGCGTGGCTTCTGACTCTCGCGGGCCTCCTCGTGGCGCCCGGGCCGGCCCGGGCCCAGACCTCCGAGGCGGCTCCCGACAGTGTCGGGCTCGCGCCCGGAGTTCCCGTCACCCCGCTCGTTCTTTCGGACACGACGTCGCGCAAGAGGCAGATCAGCGCGTATCCCTACGTCTACTACACGCCGGAGACCGAGCTCGCCTTCGGCGCCGGCGGCATCGTGACGTTCTACACCGCCGAGGATTCAGGGCTCCGCCCGTCGAAGATCGCGCTCTCCGGCTACTACGCGACAACCGGCCAGTACAAGTTCACCCTCACTCCCACACTGTACTTCCGGGAGAACCGGTATGCCGTGGTGGGCACGCTCGACTACGGAAACTACGTGGACCGCTATTACGGAATCGGTCGCGACACGCCGGACATCGAGGATGCGGCCCAGTACGTCTCGCGCGCCGGGGGACTCGAGCTCGAGGTGCAGATTCCCCCCCCGCTTGGCCTCGCGACGAGAATGGGTTTCATCTACGACCTCTCGTATCTCAAGATTCGCGACGTGGAGACGAATCCCTACCTGATCGCAGGAGGCGTCCCCGGGCAGGAAGGAGGCTGGGTCTCGGGCCTCGGCGCGCTGTGGGTCATCGACACGCGCAATCACACGTTCGTCCCCGACAAGGGCGGGCTCTATCGAGGGGAGATCGTGGCGTACGGTCATGGCCTGGGCAGCGACTACGGCTTCACGCGCTACCGGCTCGACTTGAGAAAGTACTTTAAGGTCGGGAAGGAGCAGGCGCTCGCGGCGCAGTTCTACGAGTGGTCGGTCGTCGGCGGTCCGCCGTTTTACGAGCTTCCGAAGCTCGGAGGCGGGTCCCGCATGCGCGGCTATTACGAAGGGCGCTATCGCGACGTCCACTACGTGACCGGCCAGGTCGAGTTCCGAACCCATCTCTTCTGGCGCGTCGGGGCGGTCGCGTTCTACGGACTCGGCGACATGAGCAGCGAGCTCTCGCGCATTCGGCTTCGCTCCGCGCGCTCGAGCTACGGAGGGGGTCTTCGAATCGCGTTCCAGCCCAAGCAGAAGGTCAACCTGCGCGTCGACTTCGGCGCGGGGCCCCACACGAACGGCGTCTACTTCGGACTCGAAGAAGCGTTCTGACCGGAGTCCCTGCGGGCTTCCTTCACGCCCGGCTTGACCGTGTTCTTGAGACGATCCTGGTTGAGCTCGAGGACGCTCACGAGGCTCGAGTAGTCGTCCGTCCAGAGCGGTGCGGACGCCGGGATCACGGGCTCCTTCCACTCGTCGTCGAGCGCAATCGGCCCGAGATCGTCCGCCTTGCGGGCGAGGATCGCGCCCACCGACGGGAAGTGTCCCGCCTCGTAGGCCTTCTTCGTGAGCCACACGTCGGTCCGGATCCGGCACACGAGCCCGGCATCCTTCGCGAGCCGGCCGACGACCGGAATCAGGTTCAAGTGCCGGTTCGAGATGTTGAACAGCATGACCCCGTGATCGGAGAGCCGGTCCGCATAGAGCTTCAGGCTCTCCCGGGTGAGCAGGTGCACGGGGATCGCATCCGAGCTGTACGCATCGAGCACGAGGATGTCGAAGCGCGCGTCCCGATCGGCCTCGAGGGAGAGTCGTCCGTCGCCCACCTGAACGTCGATCCGAACGGGACTCTTGGCCATGAACGTGAAGTACGCGGGATCCTGCGCGACGCGCACGACGGCCGGATCGATCTCGTAGACGGTCCACTTCTGTCCGGGCTGCGCGTAGCCGGCGAGCGCACCGGCGCCGAGGCCGATGATGCCGACCGTCTGCACGCGCCCCACGTCCTCGAGCGCCGTGAAGACTTGCCCGAGTGGCCCCTTCCGGTGGTAGTAGCTGAGCGGCTCCTTCCGCATCTCCGGGTCGAGCGACTCCATCCCGTGCACCGTGCTGCCGTGGTACATGACGTGCTGGTTCTTGTCGGTCATGAGCACGCGCAGGACGCCGAAGAAGTTCCGTTCCTCGATCAGGAGCTTCCGCCCGTCGGGCTCGAACGGGGATGAGCCGATGAGGAGTGCGGCGATCCCGAGGGCGAACCGGAGGGGCCTGCGCGAGAACGAGAAAGCGAACAGGGCCGGCAGCGGGAAGAGGACGAAGAACGTCGCCTTTTCGGCCGACAGACCCGCCTTCTGGAACAGCGAGACGAGCCCGTACATGACCACGCCGAGCACGAGCGGAAGGGCGAAATCGAGCACCCGCGCGCGCGTGCCCGGCTTCACCTCGGCGAGCGGCGGGGCCAGCATGCACGCGAGGACGAGCGCGATCGGATACTCGAGCACGGACGAGAAGACGACCGGTGCCAGAAGCCCGTTGAACGCCCCGCCCAGCACGCCGCCGAACGCGATCCAGAGGTAGAACTCGGTGAGCTGCGACGCCGGCGGACGGTCGGCCGCGAGCTCGCCGTGCAGCAAGTACGCGATCACGAAGAGCCCGATCAGGTGGATCGCGAGGAGGAGCGGCACCGAGCCCACGCTGCGGGACGCGAGCACGATCACGAGCGACAGGATGAGATAGGGCAGGACGCGAAGCAGCTTGGCCTGCGAAATGAGCGGACGTCCCGCGAACGCGAGCGTGAACGTCATGAGGTAGATCGCAAGCGGAATCACCCACAGGAGCGGAACCGCGGCGATGTCGGCGGTGAGGTGCGTCGTGACTCCGACCATGAGGCTCGACGGCACGAACGCGAGCATCACCCAGCGAAGCTTGCGCTTCCACGGAAGTGCAGCAGGAGGAGGAGCTGCAGACGGTGTCTCCGTGGTCGCGGGTGCGGTCGCCGGCCGCCGCCACAGGGTGAGCGCGCACAGCGCCGTGAGGACTGCGAGCAGCCCGTAACCCCACGCCCACAGGAAGCCCTGCTGCCGGAGCGTGAGCATGGGCTCGATCAGGAACGGATAGCCGAGCAGGCCGAGCATGCTTCCGAGGTTGCTCGCCGCGTACAGGAAGTACGGATCGTGCGACGTGCGATGACCGGTCTCCGCGAACCAGCGCTGGAGGAGCGGGCCCGTCGTCGAGACGACGAAGAACGGCACGCCGACGGTCGTGGCCATGAGCGCAAGGATCCAGGGGATCGGGTTCTCGGTCGTCGGCGGAATCCGGTCCGCCGGGAGAAGGAGCGGCAGGAACACGATCGGGAGGAGCAGAACGAGGCCGTGGAGGAGCGACTGCCGCTTGACTCCGAGCCGGCGCGTGGCGACGTGCGCGTACGCGTAGCCGAGCAGCAGGACCGCCTGATAGAAGACGAGGGCCGTGTTCCAGACCGAGGGGGAGCCGCCCAGTCGCGGCAGGATCATGCGCCCGAACAGGGGCTGCACGACGAAGAGAAGGCTCGCGCCGACGAACACGGTCGCGACGTAAAGGGCGAGCATGGAGGGACCCCCTGGCCCGGGTGCGGCGCCGCGCGCAATCGGGCGGCGCGGAGACACGCATTATAGACACAGACCGATCGACGAGCTTTCCAGGGCGGCGCCGTCCTTGCGAAGGGCAGCCGGCGACCGGCCCGCGTCCCGTCGTTATCGGCACGGAGCCGGGCGGGCATCACCCGCAGCCCGCGCCCGCGCCGGGCCCGGCCGCCGGACTTGCGCCCGGCGCGCGATTGACCCATGTTTCCCGAATTGCCGCCCCCCTCCGGACACGGTGAGTGTCCGGCTTCGACTCCCCCGATTCCGGAAGGAAACCATGAACATCCGCAGACTCGGAAGGAGCGGGCTCAAGGTTTCGGAGCTCTCGCTCGGCACGTGGACGACGATCGGCGGATCGGTGGATCGCGCGGAAGCGATCCCGATCATCCGTCGCGCCTTCGAGCTCGGTGTGAACCTGTTCGACACCGCCGACATTTACTCCGGCGGAAAGGCCGAGGAGGTCCTGGGCGAAGCGCTCGCGGATCTCCCGCGGGATGAAGTGATCGTGGCGACCAAGTGCATGCGCCAGGTCTGGCCCGGTCCGAACGGCGGGGGCCTCTCGCGCAAGCACATCTTCGCCGCGCTCGACCGGAGTCTCATGCGGCTCAAGGTCGACTACGTGGACCTGTACCAGCTGCACGCGCCCGATCCCGACACGCCGATCGAGGAGAGCGTGCGGGCGTTCGAGGATCTCGTGCGCTCGGGGAAGGTGCGCTACGTCGGGTACTCGAACTACGACGCGGAAGCGCCGCCCGACGCCCGGAAGATCCTCGAGTTCCAGAACGAACGCGGATTCGACCTCATGGTCTCGAGCCAGCCGCGCTGGAACCTGATCGACCGCCACATCGAGAAGGAGCACCTCGCGCTGTGCCGGAAGTGGGGAGTCGGCCTCCTCGTCTACTCGCCGCTCGCGCAGGGCGTGCTGACGAACAAATACGCGGGTGGGGCGCGGCCCGACGGCACTCGCGCGGCCTCGCGGTTCGGGAAGTTCATGGAGACCGAGAAGATGCTCACACCCGAGACGGTCGCGGCCGCCGAGCGCTTTGCCGCATGGGTCACGAAGCGCGGCATCGGCTCGCCGGCGCAGGTCGCGCTCGCCTGGGTGCTCAAGCATCCGGAAGTCGCGAGCGTCCTCGTCGGGGCCGCGAGCGTGGCGCAGCTCGAGGAAAATCTGAAGGCCGGCGAGCTCATGTTCACGGAGGGCGACTGGCGCGAGGTGGAAGCCGCCATCGCCGGGCGCGTGCCCGCGAAGGAGCGGCAGAAGCAGAAGCCAAAGCCCGTGGGACGCGTGCTCGCGAAACGCTGAGGCTTCCCACAGCCGGGACGTTTCACGCTACACTGCGGCCAGCACCAGCACTTCTCTTCCCAGGAGAGAGAGGCCTTTGGTCGCACCCGGAACTCAGCTCGGACCGTACACCGTCCGCGGTCAGCTCGGCGCGGGCGGGATGGGCGAAGTCTATCGTGCGCTCGACACGCGGCTCGACCGCGAAGTCGCGCTCAAGCTTCTTCCCTCCGAGTTCGCGCGCGATGCGACGAAGCTCGCGCGCTTCCGCCAGGAAGCCCTGAACCTGGCGACCCTCAATCATCCGAACATCGCGACGATCTACGGCTTCGAGGAAGCCGGGGACGGGACGCTCTTCCTTGCGCTCGAGCTGGTCGAGGGGCAGACGCTCCAGGACCGCCTGGAAGCCGGGCGCCTGCCGCTTCAGGACGCGCTCCAGGTGTGCGCGCAGGTCGCCGAAGCGCTCGAGGTCGCGCACGAGCGCGGGGTCATTCATCGCGATCTCAAGCCGGGCAACGTGATGATCGGGCCGCGCGGGCTCGTCAAGGTGCTCGACTTCGGGCTCGCGCTCGGCAAGCGGCAGCGCACGTTCGGGGCCGGGGGACGGACCCCGACCGCCCCCCGCATGCCCGCCGCGGGATCGTCCGACGCGACGATCGACACGTCCGACATGACGATCGATTCATCCGACGCCACGATCGATTCGTCCGACGCCCCGATCGGCACGCACACGGGTCAGACGTCGAGCGGGAGCGGGGCGAGCGGCGGTATGCAGGGCACGCCGGGCTACATGAGCCCCGAGCAGATCATGGGAGCCGAGCAGGACGAACGCACGGACGTGTTCGCGTTCGGGTGCGTGCTCTACGAATGCCTCGCGGGACAGCGCGCGTTCGACGGGGAGACGGTGCTCGACCGTCTGCGCGCACCGCTCGATCTGGAGCCGGATTGGAACCTGCTCCCGCCCGGCCTGCCCGCTCGCGTGCGCACGCTCCTCGAGGGCGCGCTCGCGAAGGATCGGGACAGCCGCCTCGCGGACGTTCGAAGCGCGCGCACCGAGCTCGAGGACGTGCTCGGCATCCGCCGCGCCGCGGCTCTGCGCGCAGGCGAAGCGCCCGTCGCCGCACCGCACAACCTGCCGCGCTCCCTCACGAGCTTCATCGGACGCGAGCGGCTCCTCGCCGAGCTCGAGCAGCGCCTGGCCCAGATCCGTCTCCTCACGCTCGTCGGCATGGGAGGAAGCGGAAAGACGCGCCTCGCGCTCAAGCTCGCCGAGAACGTCCTGCCTTCGTTCCCCGACGGCGTGTGGCTCGTCGATCTCGCGCCGCTCTCCGACGCAAGCCGCGTCGAGCTCGCGACCGCGGTCGCGCTCGGCCTTCGCGAGGAGCCGGGACGCCCGCTCACGCAAACCCTGATCGAGCATCTCGAGCGGCGGAGCGTCCTCCTCGTCCTCGACAACTGCGAGCACCTCGTGGCCGCGTGTGCGAACATGGCGACTCTCCTGCTCCATGCCTGTCCGGATGTGCGGCTCATCGCGACGAGCCGCGAGGCCCTCGGCGTCGAGGGCGAGCACGTCGAGTCGATCCCCTCGCTCGAGCTGCCGGGCGAGAGGGCCCGCGGAGCGGAGGCTCACCGGGCGTTCGAATCCGTGCGTCTGTACATCGAGCGCGCGCGTCAGGTCGCACCGACGTTCGATCTGACCGACGCGAACGCCGGCGTCGTGGGCGAGATTTGCCGGCGCCTCGACGGCATCCCGCTCGCGCTCGAGCTCGCGGCCGCGCGCGCCAAGATCCTGAGCGTCGAGCAGATCCGGGCCAAGCTCGACGATCGGTTCCGTCTCCTCACGGGCGGAAGCCGCACCGCGCTCCCGCGCCAGCAGACGCTGCGGGCGACCATCCAGTGGAGCTACGACATGCTCGCCGAGCGCGAGCAGGAGTTCCTGCGCCGCCTCTCCGTGTTCCAGGGGGGCTGGACGCTCGAGACCGCCACAGCGGTGGTCGAGGAGAACGGCGACGAGTTCGAGACGCTCGATCTCCTGACGCTGCTCGTCGACAAGTCACTCGTCGTCGTGGACCGCTCGAACGCGGATCACCCGCGCTACCGATTCCTCGAGTCCGTGCGTCAGTTCGCGCGCGAGATGCTCGATGCCGGAACGGACGCGGAGACAGTGAAGGACCGCCATCTCGACTACTTCCTGTCGGTCGGCGAGCAGGCGGAGGCCGAGCTCCTCGGGCCGAAGCAGGGTCACTGGTTCGCCGAGCTCGAGCTCGAGAACGAGAATCTTCTCACGGCACTCGAATGGTCGGGGCATTCGTCCGAGGGCATCCAGAAAGGGCTTCGCCTCTCGGGGGCGGTCGCACGCTTCTGGTCCGCGCGCGGCCACTACGAGATCGCGCGCCGCGCGATGAGCGAGGCGCTCGCGCGCGATCGCGCGGCCGAAGCCACACCTGGACGGGCGAAGGCGGTCGTGAGGGCCGGAGCTCTCGCGATGTACCAGGACGACTACGCAGCGGGACGTCAGCTCGTCGAGGAAGGCCTGCGAATCTATCGCTCGCTCGGAGACGAAAAGGGGGAGGCCCGGGCGCTCAGCGGCCTTGCGACGATCGCGGCCTGCACGGGAGAGTTCGACGACTCGCGGCGCTTCGGAGGCGAGGCGATCGCCATGTATCGCGCGAGCGGCAACGACCGGGGCACGGCGGTCACGCTCCACAACCTGGGATTCGTCGCGCTCTGTCAGGCGGAGAACGAGGTCGCCCTCAAGGAATACGAAGAAGCGCTTGCGCTCTTTCGGAAAGTCGGGGACCGCGAATACATCGCGCTCACGCTGGCCGACCTCGCGATCATTGCCTCGCGTCGTGCGATGCCGGAAGTGGCGCGCGAGCGGCTCGCCGAGGCCGTGGAGATCGTCGAGGAACTGGGCGCGCGACGGGAGGGGGCGTACCTGCTCGAGGCCGCCGCCGAGCTGGCGGGAGCGGGGGGACAGGAGGAGGTCGCGGTTCGGTTGAGTGGCGCCTCGCGGGCCCTTCGGGAGGCCATCGGGTCCCCGCTCGTGCCCACCGAACGAAAGGATCGGAACGCGCTATTGGCGCGTCTGGAAGCTGTTCTGGGGGCGGATCGATACGCCATGGCGCTCTCTTCGGGGCGATTGCTGGGATTCGCGGACGCGCTGGCCGCGGTTCGGGACGCCGTCGGGCTTCCGGAGGGGGTCCAGAGGGGCGCTCCCGCGCCCGGAAAATCATAGGGCTTGCGCAGTTCGGGGCCCGTGTTGCATAATGGTTGTCGGCTTCCCCGATGGAGTAGGCGTCACCGGGACGTGGAATTGAGATTAGTCCCGTGGACGATCTCCTCCGCGATCCGCGCTATCCCTCCCCCTCGGATCGATCAGATTTTTCGTTCTGCTTTATCACTCGTCGCGTGCGGGGCGACTCGCCTAATCCTCATCGTGACGGTTTCCTGCCGACCTGCGAGGTGCTTCATGAAGAGATCGGCCATCGCGTTGTCCCTCGGTCTGCTTGCGATCCTCGCCTTCAAGGTGCCGACGGCGACCGCACAGATCCTCCTGCTCGACTACGTCGGGTTCGACTACGAAGATCCGAATCCCGACCCGTCCAACTTCGGCGAAGCGGGCAGCGAGTACCACAGCCTAGGCGAGGTGCCGGGGCTCTTCGCGCCGCTCGTTCCCGATCAGGTGAACAACGAATACACGTACCACATCTTCGGCCTCACCCCGACGGGGAGCATCCCGGTTGGCCCGTTCGTGATCGTCAACTACGGACCGGGCACGATTCAGGTGTACGAGGACTCCAATACGCTCGGAACCCCGTTCGACTACGGTGCGAATCCGCCGAACGCGACGTCGCCGTCCACGTTCACGGACGGCACGCTGTTCCTGGAAGGCGCCCTGAGCGGGTTCCAGTTCGTGTTCAACACGGCGAGCAATTCGGGAAGCTTCGAGGCCGCGTTCACGGTCACGGGCGGCTCGCAGTTCGCCAACATCCCCGCGAATCAGCGTTTGGGCTGGACGTTCGCCGGGGCCACCGCGAATTCCCTGGAAGTCCCGGAAGGCTACCTCCATCAGGTCGACGGACAGGTTTTCCTCGATCGGCCGGTGCCTGCGCAGGAAACGTCCTGGGGAAAGATCAAGGCGTCCTATCGGCAATGAGTTCGCTCGGAGCGGTCCGAAGCGACCACGGGGGTGAAGCATGAGAGTCTTGATTTCACTGATGTGCGCAGTTCTGTTGGGCGCGGCCCTCACTGCGCCCGTCTCGGCGGGGCCCGCGCTGGACTGGGACCCGATGTTTACCTGGGAAGCCGGAGCGACGCCCACGAACTCGCCGGTTGGCGGCGACTTCTTCGGAGTCGGGCTTGTGAGCTCGTTCGGTCCTCCGTTCGATTTCCTGGATCCGAACGATCCCACGAAGGAATACACGTTCTACATCTACAATCTGGATTCGCAGGGCTCGGTTTCGTTCGGGCCGCCTGCGCAGCAGTTCTACGTCACGAACTACAACGGCGGGAACTTCGATCTGTACGAAGGCACCCCGCGCAACTCCGACTGGGTTCCGAATCCGCCGAACGCGAGCGTCCCTTCGACGTTCATCGACGGAACCCTGCTGCTCTCTGGAAACTTCACGAGTTTCCAGACGCAGACGAACAACTTCACCGCGTTCCAGGTGGGGAACCTGGAAGGCAACTTGAACTTCACGGGCGGCTCGCTGTACGACCTGACGTTCCGGGGCGGCCAGCCCTGCCCGGGCCTCTTCACCGGCGGCATCACGTGGAAGACGTCGGTCCTCATTCCGGGCTACATCTTCCGGCATGACGGGAAGCTCGATCTCAACTGCCCGGTTCCCGCGCAGCAGTCGAGCTGGGGCAAGATCAAGGCCCAGTACCACTAGTCGAACGCAGCAGAACGAACGCCGAGGGGCGGCCCGCAAGGCCGCCCCTTCGCTTTTGCCTCTGGTATCGTCCTTCCATGGACGCGTCCCGCGGCCCGGCTCCTCAGGTCGTCATCCTCGGCGGAGGATTCGGCGGCCTGTATGCGGCCCGCGCTCTGCGCAACGCGCCAGTCCGGCTCACGCTCGTGGACCGGCGTAACTACCACCTGTTCCAGCCGCTTCTCTACCAGGTCGCCACGGCCGGGCTTTCCGCGCCGGACATTGCGGCTCCCATTCGAAGCGTGCTCGCACGCCAGCGGAACGCGACCGTCTACCTCGCGGAGGTGCGCGCGGTCGACGCGAAGACCCGTACGGTCGTGCTCGATCGCGGATCGCTCGCCTACGACTACCTGATCGTTGCCGCCGGTTCCTCGCACTCGTACTTCGGGCACGAGGAGTGGGCTCCGTACGCGCCCGGACTCAAGGACGTCGAGGATGCGTTCGAGATAAGAAACCGCATCCTGCTCGCCTTCGAGCAGGCCGAGCGGGAGGCCGCCCCCGCCGAGCGGCAGAAGTGGCTCACCTTTGTGGTCGTCGGCGCGGGCCCGACCGGTGTCGAGCTCGCCGGGGCGATCGTCGAGATCGCTCGCCGCACGCTCGCGCGTGACTTTCGCCGCTTCGATCCGTCGCAATCGCGCATCGTGCTGGTCGACGCGGCGGATCGCGTGCTCGCGACGTTTCCGGAGCGGAACTCGCGCGACGCCCATCGAACGCTCGCCGGACGCGGAGTCGAGGTTCTGCTCGAAGCGCGCGTGACCGGGATCGACGCCTTCGGCGTCTCGCTCGGCGAGCGCCGGATCGAGGCCCGCACGGTCCTCTGGGCGGCCGGGGTTTCGATCTCGCCCCTCGCCCGCTCTCTCGGAGTGCCGCTCGATCGCATGGGACGGGTCCTGGTCGAGCGCGATCTCTCGATTCCGGGGCACCCGGAGGTGTTCGTGATCGGCGACATGGCGGCGTTCCAGCAGGACGGGGCGTGGCTTCCGGGCGTGGCGCAGCCTGCGATTCAGGGCGGGAAGCACGCGGCCGCGAACGTTCTTCGGCTCGTGCGGGGCGAGCCGACGCGCGAGTTCCGTTACAAGGATCTCGGGCTCCTCGCGACGATCGGCCGCTCGGCTGCGGTGGCGGTGATCTTCGGCCGCTACTACTCGGGGTTCATTGCGTGGGCGATCTGGGCGTTCGTCCACATCCTGTGGCTCATCGGATTCCGAAACCGGATCATCGTCATGGTGCAGTGGGCGTGGGCGTACTTCGCGTACGCGCGCGGTGCGCGCGTTATCGTGGACCTCTCGGCGTGGCCGGCTAGACCTGAGCCGCCGCCGGAGCCGGCGGAGCGGGCGGAGCGGGCGGAGCCGGTGTCGGCGAGGTCGTCGCCGGCGGAGTGACGTCCGCGGCGGCCTTCTCCTTTTCCCTCGCCTTCGCCGTGCGCAGCGTGACGTTCGCCGCGACGAGCTCGGCCATGAGCGCCTTCTGCAGGTGGAGCCGGTTTTCGGCCTGCTCGATCACGATGCTCCGCGGACCGTCCATGACGGAATCCGTGACCTCCTCGCCGCGGTGGGCGGGGAGGCAGTGCATGAACAGCGCATCCGGCTTCGCGAGCGCCAGGAGGGCATCGTTCACCTGATAGCCGGCGAACGCGACCCGGCGCCAGTCGGCTTCGATCTCATGTCCCATGCTCGTCCACGTGTCGGTGTAGACCACGTCCGCGTCGCGCACGGCGTCGAACGGGTCCCGCACGCGGCGCACCCCGCCGCGCGAGAGGCCTTCGGCCTTGAGGAAGAGACCGGCGTCGGGCTCGAAGCCGTCGGGGACCGCGACCGAGAGCGAGAACCCGAACAGGGTCGCCGCCTCGAGCCACGAGTGGAGCACGTTGTTGCCGTCGCCGACCCACGCGACCTTGATCGAGTCGAGATCCCGCCCTGCCCGACGGATCGTGTAGAGATCCGACAGGATCTGGCACGGATGCGAGAAGTCCGTGAGCGCGTTGATTACCGGGATCGTCGCGTGGCTCGCGAGCTCGGTCACCAGGTGATGCGAGAACGTGCGGATCACGATCAGCTCGCACATCCCGGACAGGACGTGCGCGACGTCCGGGATGGACTCGCGTCCGTGCTCGGAGACTTCGGCCGCCCCGAGATCCACGACGTCGCCCCCCAGGTCGTGCATGCCGACCGTGAACGACACGCGCGTGCGAAGCGACGGCTTGTGGAAGACGAGCGCGGCCGTCCGCCCGGCGAGCGGGCGCGGCGCATTCCGCGTGCCGCGCAGGTCGCGCAGGCGCTCCGCCTGGACGAACAGGTTGTCGAGCCAGCCCCGATCGAGCCCGATCAGGTCCACGAGATGCCGGGGTGTCACGTGCGTCACTCCGTTCGTCTCCTTCAGGTTTGCGACGGCTCTGGAGCCGTCTGCGGTGCGGCCTGTGTCGGCCCGCCCACCGGGACGCGCCACGCGCTCGCTCGCTCGCGCGCCTTTTGCGACGCGCCGGGAACCAGGTCCATCTCGACTGCGATCTCGTCGCACGCATGTCGCCGCGGGCACATCACGCAATCGGTCCACACCTTCCGCGGCATGTGCTCGCGGTCCGCGACCTTGAAGCCGACGCGCTCGAAGAAACCGACTTCGCGCGTGAGCGCGATCACGCGCGGCAGGCCGATGGAGCGGGCGTCCTCGACCACGGCGGCGACCAAAGCGGCGCCGAGCCCCTTCCCGTGCGCGTCCGGCCGCACGGCGAGCGAGCGCACCTCGCCCATGTCGCGCCACAGGATGCGGAGCGCGGCACAGCCGATGATCGAGCCGACCTCGTCGAGCGCCACGTGGAACTCGCGGATCGAGCGGTACAGCTCACCGGTCGAGCGCGGCAGGAGCGAGCCGTCTTCGACGTAGCGGGCCATGACCGCCGCAATCCCGGGCACGTCCTCGACGCGCGCGCGGCGCAGCGTGATGCCGGTCGTCGTATTAGCCACGGGCGCCTGCCACCTCCTCCGGATCGAGACCGCCTCCGGCCCGGATCGCGTTCGCGAGCGGCATGCCGAGAACGCGGATGAAGCCTTCCGCATGACGCGGCTCGTAGCCGGTCATGTCGAACGATGCGAGCGACGGATCGTACAGCGAGCGCGGGCTCGTGCGCGCGATCGCGCGCGCGGAACCCTGGAACAGCTCGACCGTGACCGTTCCGGTCACCGGCTCGAGCGCGGCATCCGTGAACGCCGTGAGGGCGGTCCGGACGGGCGCGAACCACATCCCCTGATAGACGAGGTCGGCCATGCGTGGCGCGAGCTCGGCGCGCGTGCGCAGCACGTCGTGCGTGAGCGTGAGCCGGCAGAGATCCTCGAGCGCCTCGTGGAGCACCGTGCCGCCGGGCGTCTCGTAGACGCCGCGCGACTTCATGCCGACCATCCGGCTCTCGACCAGATCGACGCGTCCGACGCCGTGCTTTCCGGCGCGCGTGTTGAGCTCCTCGAGGAGTCTGACCGGATCGAGCGCACGCCCGTCGACCGACACCGGCCATCCGCGCTCGAATCCGATCGTGACCCGTTCGGGCGACGACGGGCGATCCGCGGGTCCCTTGGACAGGTGATACATGCTCTCCGGAGCCGGCTGACCCGGATCCTCGAGCGGGCCGCCTTCGTGGCTCAAGTGCCAGAGGTTTCCGTCGCGCGAGAAAAGGTCGGACTTCGTCATGGGCACCGGAAGATCGTGCTTCGCCGCGTACGCGAGCGCGTCCTCGCGCGACGCGATCCCCCACGACGGGTCGCGCCACGGCGCGAGCACCGCGAGGTCGGGCGCGAGTGCCAGGTACGTGAGCTCGAAGCGCACCTGGTCGTTGCCCTTGCCGGTGCAGCCGTGCGCGAGCGCATCGGCGCCGAATCGACGGGCAGCCGCGACCTGGCGGGCTGCGATGAGCGGCCGGGCCATCGACGTGCCGAGGAGATAGACGCCTTCGTACAGCGCGCCGGCGCGCAGCACTGGAAACGCGAAGTCGCGCACGAACGAGAGCCTCAAGTCCTCGATCACGACCTCGGACGCGCCGATCCTTAGGGCGCGCGCTTCGACCTCGGCGGCATCGTCGCCCTGGCCGAGATCGCAGCAATAGCAGACGACCTCGCAGCCGTACTTCTGCTTGAGCCAGTGGACGATGATGCTCGTGTCGAGTCCGCCCGAATACGCGAGCGCGACCTTCCGAATCGGCCTCGTCATGAGGCAGCTTCCTCCTTTGGGGCATGCGCGCGCTCGAGATCATCGAGCGCGCCGTCGAGGCGCGAGAGGCCCTCGGCCATCTCTGCGTCGGTCACGTTGAGCGGCGGCAGCACGCGCACTGCGCGCTCGCCTCCGCGAATCAAGAGAAGCCCGCGTGCCCGTGCGGCCGCGACGAGCGCCGACGGATCGAAGAGTGCATCGGGCGCGAGCTCGATCGCCGTGAGGAGCCCGAGGCCGCGCGCTTCGCGGAGCGTCGCTCGGTGCTTTGCGACCAGCGCGTCGAGTCCCGTGCGGAGCGCCTTGCCCTGCCGGCGCACGCGCGCCAGGAGCGAGCGCTTCGACGTCCGCTCGACGATCCAGAGACCGGCCGCGGCGGCGACCGGATTCCCGCCGAACGTCGTCCCGTGCTGGCCCGGACCGAGGGTTGCGGCCGACGCGGCCGTGAGAAGGACCGCAGCGAGCGGGAAGCCTCCGCCGAGTGCCTTGCTCAGCACAGTGATGTCGGCGCGCACGCCGAAGTGCTCGGCCGCGAGGAAGCGGCCTGTCCGGCCGACCCCCGACTGGACCTCGTCGAAGATGAGCAGGGCTCCGACCTCGTCGCAGCGCTTCCGCAACGCCTGGAGGAACGCGCGCGTCGCCGGAACCGCGCCCGCCTCGCCCTGAATGGGCTCGACGAGGACGGCGCACGCGCGCTCCTCCACGGCGTCCGCGATCGCCGCAACATCGTTGTACGGCGCGAACCGCACGCCGGGAATGAGCGGCTCGAACGGCGCGCGATAGGGGGGATTCCAGGTCGCCGAGAGGGCGAAGCCCGTGCGCCCGTGGAACCCGCCGGTGAACGCGACGATGTCGCGGCCCGGCCGGTCGAGCGCGTGTGCGCGGGCGCGCGCGAACTTGAGCGCCGCCTCGATCCCCTCGGTCCCCGAATTCGCGTAGAACACGCGCTCGTAGCCCGTGAGCTCCGTCAGTCGCTTCGCAAGCTCGATGCCCGGCGCGTGGGCGAACAAGTTCGAGCAGTGGCCGAGCACGTTCATCTGCTTCGCGACCGCGCGCGCGAGGCCCTTCGGCGCGTGGCCGAACGGGTTGACCGCGATCCCGCTCACGAAGTCGAGATAGCGGCGGCCCGTCCGGTCCTCGACCCACGCGCCCGAGCCGCGCGCGAGCTCGAGCCGGGGCAGCGGATAGAGCGGCGCGAGAAGCCCGACCTCCGCATCGGCGAGCGCCCGGTTCGGCGCAACGTCGGCCGGAGAAGGCGCGCCGGCAGACGTGCCGCCGGCGCGAGGCAACGCGGCCTCCTGTCCCACGATCGAGGTCTCAGCCAGGGGACACCCCCTCCGGAACGATCCGGTTCGTTGGGCTCGCGACGGGCGCAGAGGCGCCGCCTTCGAGCGTGAGACGCGTGCCGCGCAGGACCTCGGTCCCGGCCGCGGCGTCCGTCTCGCGAGCGAGAATCCGTTCGAGCGTGCTCGTTCCCGACCACGCGGAAATCCAAACTTCCGGGACTCCCCGGTCGAGTGCCGTCCTCGCGCACGCAAGCTTCGGTCCCATGCCGCCGCCGACCTGCGGACTGGCGAGTGCGGCCTCGAGCGCGTCGCGATCGAGCTCCGGCACGACCGCGCCGTCGAGCACGAGCCCGGGCGTGTCCGACAGGAGCACGAGCGCGCGCGCGCTGACGGCCGGAGCGACGGCGGCCGCCAGATCGTCGGCGTTGAGATTCAGGAGCCGGCTCTCCGTTGCGCCGATACTCGCGAGCACCGGCGTCCGTCCGCTCGCGAGGAGATCGCGCAGGAGGCCCGCCTCGATGCTCTCGACCCTTCCGACCTCTCCGAGCGCCGCATCCGCGTGCGGTTCGACCCGTGCGATGCCGCCGTCGAGCGCCGAGAGCCCGACCGCGTCGACACCGTGGGCCCGGAGTGCCGCGACGAGCCGCTTGTTCGCAAGACCCGCGAGCACCGCGGTCGCGACCTCGAGCGTCCGCGGATCGGTGACGCGCCGGCCTCCGTGGAAGCGTGGCGCGTGTCCGAGCTGCTCGGACCAGCGGCTCACTTCCGCGCCGCCGCCGTGGACGACGATCACGTCGACTCCGCGCGCGCGCAGCGCCGCGATCGCAGGCCCCAGCTCTTCGGAAGCACTCGTCTCCTCGAGCGCGCGTCCTCCGACCTTGAGCACCAACGGGGCCGCGCTCAAACGGGGCTCCCGTGGCGGGGAAGGGCCGTCGTCTCGGGCCAGCCGAGCATGAGATTCAGGTTCTGAATCGACTGTCCGGCCGCCCCCTTCCCCAGATTGTCGAGTGCGGCGGTTGCAAGGAGCACGGTGCCGTCGAACAGCGTCATGACCTGCACGTCGACGCGGTTCGATCCGCGCACGTTCCGGGTCTCCGGCCCTTCGCCGGCCCTGAGCACGCGCACGAACGGCTCGTCCGCGTAGCGCGCTTCGTACGCGCGCCGCGCTTCCTCCTGCGTCACCGGGCGCGCGAGCGGCGCCTGGGCCGTAAGCAGGATCCCGCGCGCCATCGGGACGAGCTGTGGCGCAAACGCGACCCGCGGAGCCCGAGTTCCCTTGCCCGCGGTCCGGGCGAGCGTGCGCTCCATCTCGGGAACGTGCGCGTGCTCCGTGCCCACCTTGTAGAACGCCGCCCCGCCGTCGAGCTCGACGAACGAAGTGCGGAGTGTTGCAGCACGCCCGGCGCCACTCGCTCCTGAAAGCGCGCTCACGACCACGTCTCCACCCAGCCAGCCCTGCTCGGCGGCGGGCAGGAGCGCAAGGGCTGCCGCGGTTGCGTAGCAGCCCGGGTTCGCGATGCGCGAAGCGTCGCGAATCTCTGTGCGGAACGCCTCGGGCAGTCCATACACGTAGCCGGCCGAGCCGTCCCGGTGATCCGACGACAGGTCGATGGTGCGCGCGCCTTCGACGGCCGAGGCGAGCGCGGCACTCTCCGCGAGGAGTCCGCGCCACCCGCCATGCGGCAGACAGGCGATGACAGTGTCGCAGGCGCCGTCCTCGAGCCGTGACACGAGACCCGCCACATCCACGACCGGCGGGAGATGTCCGGCGCGGGGATCGATGCCCGCGAGCACGTCGGAGGCCGTCCGGCCTTCGGCGTCGCGTGAGACGATCGCCACGATTTCCACACCCGGATGACCGAGTGCCAAGCGGACGAACTCCGATCCCGAATACCCGGAGGCGCCGAGCACGACGGCGCGCGCGGTGCGGGTCCCGCCCGCGGCCGGCGCAGTCGCCGGCACACCCGTCGCGGCAGCCGTCGTGGTCGCCGACTCCGTGGGGAGGGGGGCGTTCACTTCGTGGCCCCCCGTTTGCCGTTCGTCCCGTGGCCGTTTCCGGCCGCGAGATCATCGAGGTGATGCTTGAACCGCCGCGCGTGCTTCGTATCGCGCATGACGACGAGCAGCGTGTCGTCACCCGCCACCGACCCGAGCGTCCCCGGGAACGCGAGGAGATCGATCGCGCGTCCGACACCGTTCGCGTGTCCCGGAGGCGTCTTCACGACGACCAGGTTCTCCGCCACGTCCACGGCGTTCACGAAGGCCTGGAGGTCGAGCCGCATGCGCGCGCGGTCGAATGCCTCGACCGCGGGCGTCGGCAGCGCGTAGAACGTCGCTCCGTCCGGCCCGGGTCCTTTGCCGACGCCGAGGACCCGAAGGTCCCGCGACAGCGTGGCCTGGGTGACGTCGTGACCTTGGCGCCCGAGCGCACGCGCGAGAGCCTCCTGGCTCGTGAAGCGGCGCTCGGAGAGAAGCTGGGTCAGGGCGGTCAGGCGGCGGCTGCGCGACATCGGAAATCCTCCTTTCGAGACGCATGATTATGCAGGCGGGTGCATGGAACGCAAATGGGAATCCGGGCGGGTGACGAAAGCTTTGCGTTCCCCGCGCCGCGAGCCGCGCTCGGTGCGGGTGTCGAGAGCGCTCCGAAAGCCGCGAGCGCGGGAGATCGCGGCCGCCGCGGACCGCAAACGGGCCGTCGAGGGTTCGGAAGCCCTTGTTGGGCACAAGGATGCGCGTGCCGTTGCCCCGCGGCCGGACGCAACCGAACGCTTGCCAGCGCGCGGCGTCTCCCGGAAGATGCGGGCCATGGAAGAGCGCGCCTCTGCAGAGTCCGCCGCCCCGCCCGGCCAGCTCGGGCGGATTCTGGTGGTCGACGACGACCCGCAGGTCCGCTACCTGCTCCGCTACCTCCTGACCGCGGAAGGTTACGAGGTCGACGACGCGGCGACGGGCGACGAGACGCTCGACCGCCTCGGCGCGCATGCCCCGGACGTGATCCTGCTCGACCTCCACCTGGACGGCCGCTTCAGCCACGACGTGGTCGCGATGCTCCGGAACGACCCCCGGACGCGGTTCGTGCCGGTCGTCCTCATCACCGGAGGCGCCGCCCGGAAGGACAAGCTCGACGCGATCGCCGCGGGCGTGACCGACTTCCTGTCGAAGCCGTTCGACACCGAGGAGCTCCTTGCGCGCATCCGCGCCCTCGTAAGGCTCAAGCGCTACACGGACGTGTTTGAGGAGGCGCGCGAGGTGATCATCGCGCTCGCCGCGACGATCGACGCGCGGGACCCGTACACTTCTGGCCACAGCGAGCGCGTTTCGTACTACGCGGAGCTTCTCGGGCGGAAGGCGGGGGTGAGCGAGGAGGAGAGGATGATCCTCCACTATGGCGGGCTGTTCCACGACATCGGAAAAGTCGCAGTGCCGGATGCGATTCTCTTGAAGCCCGACAAGCTCACGCCGGAGGAGCGGTCCGAAGTCCAGCGTCATCCGGTCGTCGGACGGAATCTCCTGCGCAGCATGCGGACGCTCGAAGCCGCGATCCCGATCGTCTACCACCACCATGAGCGCTTCGACGGCTCCGGTTACCCGGAGGGCCTGGCCGGGGAATCGATCCCGCTCCTTGCGCGGATCACGACCATCGCCGACGTCTACGACGCGCTCACGACCGTCCGGCCGTACCGCGGCGCGCTCACGCGCGACCACGCGCTCGAGCTCATGGACGGGGAAATGAAAAAAGGCTGGCTCGATCCCAGCCTGTACGGCCTCTTCCGCGGCACCATCGAGAACCTCCCGGAGGGATTCCTGCCGGGAGGTGAAGAGGCGTCGAGCGCGGGATAGCCGCGCCCCCGTCGTTCTACTTCAAATCGAACAGCAGAATCTCGGCCGGCGTGGTCGCCTCGATGCGAAGCGCGGACTCATCCTCGATTGCGGCCCCGTCGCCCTGGGCAAGGGACTGGCCGTTCAGCGTCACACTCCCGCGCGCGACCTGGAGCCACGCTGCGCGTCCGGGGGCGAGCTCGTGCGTCACGCGCTCTCCGCCTCCGAGGACGGTCGCGTAGAGCTTCGCGTCCTGCCGGATCGTGAGCGATCCATCGCTCCCGTCGCGCGACGCGACGAGCCTGAGCCTCCCGCGCCGCTCGTCGAGCGGAAACGCCTTCTGCTCGTAGCCCGGCTTCCCGCCGCGCACTTCGGGCACGATCCAGATCTGGAGGAAGTGGACTTCCTCGGTACGCGACGCGTTCGCTTCGCTGTGCGTCACACCGGTCCCGGCGCTCATCCGTTGCACTTCGCCCGGACGAATGACCGACCCCGTTCCGGTGCTGTCCCGATGCTCGAGACCGCCTTCGAGCACGTAGGAGAGGATCTCCATGTCGCGATGCCCGTGCGGCGGGAATCCGGCTCCGCCGCGCACGCGGTCCTCGTTGATGACGCGCAGCGTCCGGAATCCCATGTGCTCGGGATCGTAATAGTCCGAAAAGGAAAACGCATGCCGCGTGTCGAGCCAGCCGTGGTCGGCGTGGCCGCGTTCGCCGGCCTTCCTGAGGGTGATCACCATGACCTCCGGGCCCGCACGGAGCGGGCCATTCGATTGGAAACGTGCACCCATGGGATGCGGCCGAGGGCCTCCTGGATTCGCCGCGCTTCGCGGGTCGACAGCCTCGGGTCGGGTGACCTAGACTCGAACCGATTCCCATTCGACCCGCCATCGCCCGCCCCAGGGGCCTTACAGGAGGATCGATTGCAGAGCCAGGGCAGCCTGAGAGAACGAGTTATGGCCATTCTTGCCGGAACGTTCCTCGGGCTCGCCGCCGGGCGCGCCCTGCCGTCGTTCGCGGCGCCGCCACCCACGGCCCAACAGATCCTTTCGCGGACCGCCGATAATTATCGCGGGGTCGCGCGCTATGCGTTCGAGGGCGTATTGCGCACCGACATGACGTATCAGGGCCAGTACCAGAACATCTCGGTCGACGTGCGCGGCGCGTTCGAGCGCCCCGGCAAGTACCGGCTCATGCTCGAAAGCCAGGCCGGGAGCTCGGCGTTCGTGAGCGACGGCGACAGCGTGACCACGTACTCGGGTCAGCTCGGCCAGTACTCGCGCTCGCCGTGGGTCGCGCCGAATCCAGGCGGGCGCCACAGCCTTCCCGGGTTCGATCCGGGCGGGGGACATCCGTTCTCGGGTTACGAGCGGATGGACGAGAACCTCGTGAGCGCGAGCGTCGAGCGCATGGACACGCTCGAGGTCGGCGGCCGGCAGGCCCCCGCGTGGGTCGTCAGCGTCGCGTACGACCCTGCTTCGATCGGCTCGGACAGTCTCACGACGATCCAGGGAAAGACGTTCTGGATCGACGCGAGAACGGGGCACGTCCTCCGCGATGCCGTCGTCATCCAGCGCCACTCGCCGGGTGTGGCCGATACGCTCACGATGCGCCAGTCCGCGGACTACAAGGTGACCTCCTGGGACGAGCCGTTGCCCGACACGACGTTCGCGTTTCGTCCGCCGGCCGGGTCGGTTCCGGTCGCGCAGATCGGCGCCGGAGGAGCGGTGGCGGCCGCGGGGGACGGCAAGTGGTCGGGGAAGGCGGCGGTCGACTTCACGCTCCCGGACCTCGCGGGCAAGTCGCACAAGCTGAGCGCGCAGAAGGGCAAGGTCGTGCTCGTCAACTTCTGGGCGACGTGGTGCGGTCCGTGCCGGCGCGAGATGCCGGAGATCCAGAAGCTGTACGACGAGTTCAAGGGAAAGGGGCTCTCGGTCTACGGCGTGAACTGCAGCGAGAGCACGGCCAAGGCGAAGAACTACGTGACGAACAACAAGTACACGTTTCCGATTCTGCTCGATACGAGCGGCGCCGTTCAGGAGCAGTACGGCGTCGAGGGCATCCCCACGGTCCTCATCGTGGATCGGGCAGGAACGGTCTCCGCCCACTACGTCGGCGCCCAATCGGGAGCGACGCTGCGCGCGGGATTGAAGAAGGCCGGGCTCGAATGACCGTCCGGCCGATGCCCTGACACGGAGGTACCCCCCATGCGTCGATTCCCGCATCCCTTCGCGAAACCATCTGCTCTTCTGCCGCTGGCTCTCGTCGGACTCGCCGCCTGGGCGGCGCATGCGCACGCGGCCACGACGCTCACGACCGTGCGCATCGCTTCCGGATTGAGTCGCCCTGTGTTCGTGGGGTCCCCGCCGGGGGATCCCCGGATCTTCATCGTCGAGCAGCGGGGAAGCGATCAGCGTGGGCGCATCAAGATCTACAAGAACGGCGCGATCCTCCCGACGCCGTTTCTGACCACCGCACCGCTCGCAACCGGAAACGAGCAGGGACTGCTCGGGCTCGCGTTCGCCCCCGATTACGCGACGAGCGGCAACTTCTACATCAATTACACGGACGCAATCGGCCGCACGCGCATCGTGCGCCACACCGCCTCGACGGCGAATCCCGACTCCGCGAATCCCGTGGGCGAGCTCCTTCTCAGCATCTCGCAGCCGTTCCCGAACCACAACGGCGGCTACCTCGGCTTCGGACCGGACGGCTATCTCTACATCCCGACCGGCGACGGCGGAAGCCAGGACGACCCGGGAAATCGGGCGCAGCATCCCGACTCGTTGCTCGGCAAGGTCTTGAGGATCGACGTGTCCGATCCGGGCCCATACAAGATCCCGCCCGACAATCCGTTCGTCGGCATCTCGGGTGCGGACGAGATCTGGTCGCTCGGCCTCCGCAATCCGTTCCGCTGCAGCTTCGATCGCCTGACCGGAGATTTCATCATTGGAGACGTCGGCCAGTTCGTGATCGAGGAGATCGACTTCGCTCCGGCGCCGAATCGGGGCCGCGGATGGAACTACGGCTGGCCGTGCTACGAAGGAGGCAACGACTACCTTCTCGGACGACCGACTCCGCTCTGTACGACGTGCTCGAACACGGCCTGCTTCACGTTCCCGGCGCATCAGTACGATCACTCCCTGGGACGATGCTCAGTGACGGGCGGGTACGTTTACCGCGGCTGCGCAATTCCGGACCTCCGCGGGACTTACTTCTTCGCGGACCACTGCGGGAATCAGATCTACAGCGGGCGGTTCGTCGGCGGGGCTCTCACCGGGGTCATTCCGCGGACGGTCGAGCTCGATCCGCCCGGCACGATCGCAATCAACTCGATTTCGAGCTTCGGCGAGGACGCGCAGGGCGAGCTCTACATCTGCGACCTGGGCGGCGAAGTGTTCAAGGTCATTCCCGCCGTGCCGGTGGTCGAGGCGGATCAGCCGGTTCTTCAGGTTGCGACTGCGCTCGGCGATTCTCTCGGCTCGACCGGATACGGCAACGCGCTCACGCCGGGCCTCGTCCCGTTTGCGGACGCGGGAAGCCGGATCCGCGGCGTCGGCTATCTCCGAAACGCCGTCCCGCGGGGGTGCGTGACGGTTGCGGGCGATTGCCTGACCGCACCGCTCCGGATCGGGACGTGGGATCTCGACTACGAGGCGTGCGTCGATCCCGCCCAGGCGCTTCTCACGCGCACGCTCACGTTCACGAATCGCGCGGCCTCCGCGCAGGAGCTCGACTTCCGCGACGTGATCGCGCCGTACCTCGAGGGCGACGACGACGTCGGTGCCACGTACGTCCCCGCGGGCGGCGACACGAGCGCCCTTCTCGTTCTCCACGATGCGACGTCCCCGGCACGCTATCTCGCGCAGCGCGGGATCGTGCCCGGAGGAGCGGTCACGTATTCCTCGGATGTGGACCTCGCGGCGGCGCTCGAGCCGCGCATCGCCGGGGATCAGGCGCTCACCGGCTCGATGGAAGCCGGACCGGGACCGCTCGCGCTCGCGCTCGGATTCAACTTCGGATCCGTGCCGGTGAACGAGAGCCGGACCTTGATCGTCGAAACGCGGCTTTCGACGTCGCCGCCGCTCGATACCGGACCCGGAGGACCGGTTGCGGGAGGGCGTGTGCTGCGTCTTCTCGGGGCGATGCCGTTCCGCTCGAGTCTTCGCTTCGCGGTCGACCTCCCGCAGGCGGGATCGGTGAAGCTCTCCGTCTACGACACGCGCGGACGACACGTGCGGAGACTCGTGGACGGTCCGATGCCGGCCGGCCTGCACACGCTCGTGTGGGACGGCCGGGACGACGGCGGAGCCGACACCGGGCCGGGTCTCTACTACGTGCACGCGATCACGCCGGCGGGCGACGATGCTCTCAAAGCGATTCGCGTGCCTTGACGGAAAGACGGGGAGGCTCTCCGCCCTTGTGGCGGGGAGCCTTCTCCTTTTCCTCGGCGGCGTCTCCGGCTGCATGCTTGGGTGCATGCCGCGTGGCACGTCCACCGAGTCGCGGCCCGGAGACCCGACCGGCCGCTGGGTGGTCGTCGGTCATCGTATCCCCGGCATGAGCGCGATGGATGACGCAGGAGCTCGCGTCTGGCACGGGCGCGAGATGCGCTTCGGCCCCGACCTTGCGACGTTCGGACGTGACACCTGCCACGCGCCGGCCTACGTGTTCCGCGAAGTCTCCGCCGACAGTCTGCTCGCCAATGATTTCCGGTTGACCCGGGGGGCCCTCGGGCTCGAAGTTGCCGAAGGCGGCCGGGTCGGACTCACCGACGTGACCTGCGGTCACGATCCCTGGATCGCGCCCGGTGCGCGGCTCCTGTGGACCGGCCCCGATCGCGCGCTCACGATGTGGGACGGAGTTTTCTTCGAGCTCGAGCGCAAGAACGGATCCTGACGGAGGCCCATCATGTTCGACAGCAAAGCCCGGACCGTCACCGAGTATCTCGCGTCCCTTCCGGCGGAGCGTCGCGCGGTCGTCTCGAAGGTGCGCGACGTCGTGCGTCGGAACCTTCCCAAGGGTTACGTCGAGACGATCGGCTGGGGAATGATCAACTACGAAGTGCCGCTCGCGCGCTTTTCCGACACGCACAACGGAAGGCCGCTCTGCTACGCCGGCCTCGCGGCCCAGAAGAATCACTACGGGCTCTACCTCATGGGCCTGTACGTGGATTCCCGGCGCACGGAGTGGTTTGCCGGGGAGTTCAAGAAAGCCGGGAAGAAGCTCGACATGGGGAAGTCCTGCGTGCGCTTCCGAAGCCTCGAGGACCCTCCGCTCGACGTAATCGGTAAGGCGATCGCGTCCGCGCGGGTACGGTCGGCGAAGGCCCGAACCCGTTCCTGAGAGGCAGGTGGCCATGTCCGTTCCCCGCATCGTTCTCACGCAGGGTGACATCACGCGCGAGGCCGTGGACGCGATCGTGAACGCCGCGAACTCGAGCCTGCTCGGTGGCGGCGGCGTGGACGGCGCGATTCATCGCGCGGGAGGCCCTGCGATCCTCGAAGCCTGCCGCGCGCTCCGTCGCACGAGTCATCCGGACGGCCTGCCTGCAGGCCGCGCCGTCGCGACGACCGCGGGCAATCTTCCCGCACGCTGGGTCATCCACACGGTCGGACCGGTCTACGGCCTCGACGCCGATCCCCCCTCATTGCTCGCGTCCTGTCACACGACATGTCTCGCGATCGCGGATGAGCTCGGGGCTCAAACCGTCGCGTTCCCCGCGATCTCGACCGGTGCCTTCGGTTATCCGCTTGCCGAGGCTGCACCGATTGCGGTCCGCGCGGTGCTCGAAGCGGCGACGCGCGTGCGCGAGGTGCGCTTCGTCCTGTGGCACCCGGATGCACACGCAGCGTTCGCGGGCGCGCTCGCGCGCGCGGGCGTCGATCCGAGCGCGACGGCCGGAACGCCCGCGCGATGATACGCATCCTCGTCAACGGGCGGAGCTACTCGAGCATCGAGGAGATGCCCCCCGAGGATCGCCGCGTCTACGAGGAGACGCTTCGCATGCTCGAGGACAAGGATGACGACGGCATCCCCGACGTCCTCCAGGGCAAGCGCTCGGGCATCGGTGCCAACGTCATCGTGGCCACCTCGAACCGCATCATCGTGAACGGAAAGCAATTCAGAAGCTTGGACGAACTCCCTCCCGAGCAGCGCGCACAGATCGCGGGCTTCCTTGGGGAGACGGGTCCTGAAGCGGTCGGGCACGAGCGCGCGACTCCCGGTTTCCACGCCTCCATCACGTTCGGATCCGGGCAGGACGCCCGCAGCAAGCCGGGCGCACCGGCCTCCTCCGCAACTCCGCCCGGGACGCGCCGCAGATCGAACCTGGGTGCGATCCAGATAGCGCTCCTTGCACTCATCATCCTCCTGCTCGCGCTCTGGCTCGGCCGCGCCATGCTCGCGCGCGCCGAGTCGACGTTGACGTCAACGCCGGCCGCCACCGCGGCGGCCACGCGCGCGGGATCCGGGGTCGCGCGTCTTCTTCCGGTGGACGAAGGAGTCCGGAATCCGGAGTTCTTCCAGTTCCGGGCACGGCTTCAATCAGCGATCGCCGCCCGCGATACGAGCGCGCTCCTTTCGATGATCGACCCCCACATCAAGAACTCCTTCGGCGGCGACGACGGGATCGAGAACTTCAGGAAGATGTGGAAGATCACCGATACGGCGAGCGGCCTGTGGCCGGAGCTCGGTCTCGTGCTCGCGATGGGGGGACGGTTCAGCTCGGAGACCACATTCGCCGCACCTTACGTGTACAGCGCGTGGCCGGACGACGTGGACGCGTTCGAGCACGTCGCGATCGTCGGCTCCGACGTCCGCGTGCGCGCGGCGCCAAAACTCGATGCCGAACGTTTGAGCGCGCTCAGCTTCGCCATCGTGCGGATGGCCCGCGACGGCAACGACGGGTCCGCGGATTTCACGGCGATCCGCCTCGCGGATGGCCGGACCGGCTACGTCTCCTCGACCTACGTTCGAAGCCCGATCGACCATCGCGCGATCTTCAATCGCGGGTCCTCCGGCTGGCGCATGACCGCCTTCGTCGCGGGCGACTGACCGCGCGCTCCGCAAGCACCTTCGATTCCGCCGCTAGAAGCGGCTCGTCACGCGCAGAACGACGTTCCTCCCGGGCGCGAGCGCGTACGCCTTGTAACGGCTCATGAAGTCCCGGTAGGCCGCGTCGAACACGTTCCGAACGCCGACGTCCACGTAGAGGGTCTGTCCTTCGGTCGGAACGCGAAAGCCCGCGCCGGCGTGCGCGAGCGTGTACGCGCCGGTCGGCGTGTCGTTCGGATCGAGCCGGTCCTGGGCCGCGTTCGACTCGCCCGCGAGCGACAGGTACGGCTCCGCAAACGCCCCGATCTGCCCGCCCTCGATGCGCAGCCCGTACGTCGCGCGAAACGGAGGGATCCACGGCAGAGGCGTGTCAGTCGCCGTGTTCTGGCCACGCACGTAGTCGGCGCCACCCGTGAAGTGAAGGAGCGAAGTCGGGTGCCATTCGACGGCGGCCTCGCCGCCCGTGAACGTCGCGTCGCCCTGCACCGTCTCGAAGATCTCGAACCCCGAGCCCGGATCGAAGGTGCCCGTGGGCCGCGTGTAGATGAAATCCGCGATCCGGTTGTGATAGCCGCCGATCTCTCCTCGGGCGCTTGACGACTGGAGGCGAAGCGAGATCTCCGTGTTGAGGGAGGTCTCGGTTCCGAGGGCCGGGTTTCCGACCTCGAACGAGACCGTCCCCTCGTGCACGCCGTTCGAGAACAAATCGAACGACGACGGCGCCCGAAAGCCCCGGCCCACGTTGAACGCGATGGCCGCGGGTTCGGCGAGCCGGTACAGGACTCCGGCGTTGCCCGTCACCGCGTCGTACGTGCGCGTCTGCGCGCTCACGCCCAGGTCGGAGTCGTCCTCGACCGAGAGCTCACGGTGGTCGTAGCGGAGCCCGAACGAAACGTGCCAGCGATCGAAATCCGCCTGTTCGAACCCGTAGGCGGCAACGGTCCACACGTCGGAAGCCGGAACGAGCGACTCGGTGCCGGATTTCCGGAAGTCCATCGCCTGTCCTCCCAGTCCCACGATCCCGGAAAACCGGCCGAGTGGCGCGTGATGAAATCGGAGATCGCCGGTCCACGTGCGGTTGTCGAGTCCGAGCGCGACGTCCGCGTCCTCGGCCGCCTCGAATTCGCGGCGGAGGTTTCGCTCGTGAGAGAGCGTTGCGTCCACGTGGCTTCCGCCACCGATCGGCAGCATGGCCGTCACGCGCGCGAGGTCGGCACGGATGTTCTGATAAGGAGTGGCCGCGGGATCCTCGGCCGGATCCTCATGGATTTCGAGGCTCTCTTCCGAGTGCGCGTAGGAGCCGCGGACCGAGCCCCATCCGCCGCGCAGTCCCGCCTCGGCCGTGGCACTGCCGTCGTTCCCGCCGGAATTCACGAGTTTGCCGTCCGGAGTCTCGAGATCGCGCGCGAGCCTTCCCGAGAGCGATCCGCGAAAGCCCAGCCCGCCGGTCGCGCCCTCGATTCCCGCGTGTCCGGTCGTCGCGTTGCCGTTCGTCTCGAACACGCCGCCGACGCGTCCCGAGTAGAACGCCGGGCGGTCGTAGGCGGTCGGGAGCTCGTGCGGAATCAGGTTCACGATGCCGCCGAGCGCGTCGGACCCGTAGAGGACGCTCTGCGGGCCGCGAATGACCTCGATCCGGTTCACGTCCTCCATGTCCACGTTGGGCCCGTGCTCGTCGCCCCACTGCTGATTCTCGAGTCGCTGTCCGTCCGCGAGCACGAGCACGCGGTCGGAGCGCAGGCCGCGGATCACGGGCTTCCCGACGTCGCTGCCGGTGCTCCAGTTCCGAAGTCCGGGGAGCGTCGCGATCGTGGCCCCGAGGCTCGTCGCGCGCGCCGTCCGGAGAGCGTCGCCGTCGAGCACGCTTGTGGGCTGCGGAGAGGTGAGCGCCGTCGTCGCGTGCGCGGAGGCGGTCACCTGGACGGCCGGAATCTCGACGAGCGACGTTCGAAGCGTGACGTCGAGCGAAACGGTGCTGTCGCCGACCCGCGTTTCGCGCACGACGGGTGCGTAGCCGATGCGCTGGATCGAGACCCGGTAGACGCCGGCCGGAAGATTGGTGAACGCGTAGCGCCCGTCGGCTCCGGTGAGCACCGAGCGGCCGACCTCGATCACCGTGACCTGGGCGTCCGAGACCGCATGGCGGTCGTTGTCGGTGATGCGCCCGCTCAGCTCGGCCGCGAACGTGGCCTCGGGCGAAAGCGCGGGCACGAGCAGAGGCGCCAGGGCGAGCACGAGGCGCGAGCATGGGAGCACGAGCCGTGCGCAAGAAAGAGGGGTCCGCATGGAAGCCTCCGGCGCGGATCGGCTCGAAGGCGCGATCCGACGGCGATGGACGATGTCGCGCGTGCCGCGCAGGCGGCGCACGCAGGAAGGTCCGAAAGCGGAGAAGGGAGGCTAGGCGGAAGGGGGCGCGCGGCTCGGCGCGAGATGGACGAGCGAGTGATGCGGGGCGCTCTCGAGGTCGAGCGGCGCGAGCGGAGCATGGAGCCGCGGGGCCGAAGGTCCGAGGACCGGTTCGGAAGCCACGGCAGGTGCATGGAGGACGGTGCAGATCGCACACGCGTCGGCGTGCGAGGGAGCGTGTGGGGCGCCGCTCGAATTGCGCTCGTTCTCGGCGAATGCGGCATGGTGATGGACGGCCGCAGTCAGGTTCGAGATCGCGAGCGCGAGGGAAAGGAGTCCGATCGCAAGCCGGCGTTTCATCGCGGCCCATCTTGGGCTTGGCGGATCGAGCCTGTCAATCCCCTCACGACTTCCTCACGAGAGACGAAATGCGATCGAGGCCCTCCGCGAAGCGATCGGGCGGGGGAAGGAGGGAGAGCACGATCCGGCCCGGCTCTTCGAAGTCGTAGAAGTAGCCCGGATGGACGACGACCTCGAGCTCGAGGAGGGCGAGCGCCCACTCCTCGTCGCTCCGCTCCGGGGGGAACGTGACGACCGCACTCCACCCGCCGTCGGTCTCGAGCCGTCCGCATTCCGGAAGACGCTCGAGCGTCGCATCGAGCGCTGCGCGGTTTTCTCGAATTCGCGCGCACACGTTCCGCTGAAACGCTTCGCGACCGGCGAGGATGGCAGGGAGCGCGAACTGGACCGGTGTCGCCACCGTCAGGAACGTGTCCGCGATCCACGCGAGTCGCTCGAGTGCCGCGTCCCGGACCGCCTGCGGACCGGTCACGACGATCCATCCGCACTTGAGCTGCGGCCAGCCGCAGACCTTGGAGAGCCCCGAGAAAACGAGCGTGAGCGGCCCGTCGGCCCCCGCGCTCGCGCTCGCCGCGCTCGCCGCGTCCGCGAGCGCCGCAAAGGAGGGTGCGACCTCGCCCGCGCGCGGACCGTCGTCGTGTGAATCGAGAAACACTTCGTCGGCGATGAGCGCGATGTTCGCGCGCGCGCAGAAGGCGGCCAGCTCGTTCGCCTCGTCGCGTGTCGGGCTCGATCCGGTCGGATGGTTCGGATGGACGACGACGAGTCCCCGGGTGGCGCCGTCCACGCCCGACCGGGCTTCCGACCGGACGTCGGACTCGAACGCCGCGCGCATTGCCGCGAGGTCGAACCGCCACCCGCGACGCGCTTCGTAGCGCAGCGGGTAACTGCGCAGGCGCACGGCCTCCGCGGCGGCAAGCGGCTCGAACAGGGGATAGCTCGGGCGCGGCACGAGGAACGATTCACCCGGATCGGCGAGGAGCCGGAACGCGTGCGCGTACGCTTCGCTCGTGCCCGCGGTCAGAAGAATCTGCGCGGGCGACACGCTCGCGCCGTGCTCCGCACAGTACGCGGCGATCGCCTCGCGCGCGCCGACAAAGCCCATCGGATCCGGTGCGTAGCGCAGGCTTCCGGCCCGCACCTCCTCGGACGCGAGCGCCCGCAATCCGCCGTCCTCCGGATCGTGGAGTCCGAGATTCGTGGGGTTGTGATCGGTGAGGTCGAGGAGCGGTCGGCCGGAGCGCTCGAGCGCCGCCCTGCGGCGGGCCCACGGACCGGGCTCGAGGGATTCCGGAACGCGAGCCGAGAACACTTCGCGCAGGGCGGGCCGCGCGATCAGCCCGTGACGGCGTGGACGTGTCCGGTGACGCCGTCCACCTTGAGCGCCGCGCGTCCCTCGAGGAACGCGACCAGCTCGTCGCCCACGAGCTCGCGCCGCCAGCCGGTGAGGAGGAGCGGTTCGCGACCGCCGTCCCGCCCGCCGTCGCTGTGCGCACGCACGCTCTCGATC
>JBOHUC010000058.1:0-17630 GCA_050733935.1 Candidatus Eiseniibacteriota bacterium
GCGCAGGCGTCGCCGCTCGAGCGAAGCCGCGGAACGGCGCGAGCGCTCGGCCGCGAACGCCGCGGGATCGCGCTCGGCACCGGCGCGGTCGGTGAAGCGCACCCACACTCGAACGCGGGCGTCGGGATGCGCCGCGGCCTCGCGCGCGAGCGAAGGAGCGATCGTGCCCGCGTGCGCGGGCGCGGGCGCAAACGCGAACGACGCGGCAAAGACCGCGAAGGCCATGATCGGAGCACGCCGCATCAGGCCGCCCCCAGCGCAAGCCGCGCGGGCTCCCGCGTCCAGCCCGGGAACTCGTCCGCAACGAGCGATCCGGTCACGAGACCGCGGTGGTTCGTGACGACGGGCGTCGCGTACTCCGAGAGCGCGGCCACCTCCGCGGGCTCGAGGAGCCCGAGCGAAGCCATCCAGCCGACGAGTGCGGGTGCGGTCGCGCGCCTCGCGCCCCCGTCCCGCGCCTTGACGCAAATCCCGAGCCCCCGCGCGGGGACGCTCACGCATTGCACTCCCTCGGCACCCGTCTTCGTCATGATGCGGCCCCCGGTTGCGTTCATGAATGCCGTGCAGAAGCGCTTCCGCCCCGCGACCATGTCCGGATGGGCGGACATCGCGTTCCGAATGCGTGCCATCGCCTGCTCGCGCGCGCTCGCGGGCTTCCCGCCGCCTGCGCCGTCCGCCCGCGCCGTCGCAAGACGCGCGAAGCTTCGCGCCATCGCGATCAACGTCATCGCCGGGTTCATCGCACTGCAGCCGTCCACGCCGAGCGGCGCGCGCTCGGGATCCACGCCCGCGATCTCGCAGATCGTGCGTACGAGGAGCTGCTGCACCGGATGATCCGCACGCGTGTAGCCCTCGACCGGCCAGCCCTCGCGCACCGCGAGCGCGACCATCCCCGCGTGCTTGCCCGAGCAGTTGTTGTAGATCGGGCTCCGCTCCTCACGCGGTGCTGCGTGGAGCCGCTCGGCCGTCTCGGGATCTTCCGGGAAGTGGAAGCCGCACTCGAGATCGCGCTCCGTGCGGCCTGCGGCCGCGAGAATCTCGCGCGCGCCCTCGATGTGCGCGGGCTCACCGTTGTGGCTCGCGCACATGAGCGCAAGGTGCCGCGGGGTGAGCCCGAGCGCATCCGCATGCCCGCGCTCGACGAGCGGCACGAGCTGGAGCGGCTTCGCGGACGAGCGGAAGAACGTGACGAGATCCGGGCGCCCCGTCGCCGCGAGGATGCTTCCCTCCGCGTCGACGACCACCCCTTCAACGCGGTGCTCCGATTCCGGGAGGTTCCCGCGCAGCTCGACGACCCGGATCGACACCGTCAGCCCTTACGCCCCACAGGGCGCTTCGCGGCCCGCTGCGTGCGGCCGAGCTTGCTCTGCTCGACGGTCGTGACCGCGTCTTCGAACACCTCGAGCGCGACCTGGGCCTGTGCACGCGTGAGGAGAAGCGGCGGCGCCATCCGCACGGCCGACGGACCCGCGCCGAGCACGAGCACGCCGCGCTTGTAGCACTCGAGCTCGACGGCATCCCGCATCTCGGGCGCGGGGAGGTTCGTGCCCGGCTTCGCGACCATCTCGATTCCGATCATGAGCCCGATCGCGTTCACCCATCCGATGTGCTCGTGACGCTCCATCATCGCGGCGAGCTCCTTCGCGAGGAGCGCACCGATCTTGCGCGCGTTCTCGAGGAGCCCGTTTTCGATCAGGTCCATGGTCGCGAGTGCCGCCGCGCACGAGACCGGATTCCCGCCGAACGTGTTCCCGTGCGAGCCCGGCGGCCAGGTCATGAGGTCCTTCGGAGCCACCGTCGCCCCGAGCGGAAGCCCCGAGGCGATGCCCTTCGCGATCGCCACGATGTCGGGCTCCACTCCCGGCCAGTGCTCGATGCCGAACCACTTGCCGGTGCGGCCCATGCCGGTCTGCACCTCGTCCATGACGAGGAGGATCCCGTATTTCCGCGCGATCAGCTGAAGCTTCTGGTGGTAGCCCGGCGGCGGAATGATGTAGCCGCCCTCGCCCTGGATCGGCTCGACCACGATCGCGGCCGTGTCCTCGGGCGGAACGAGCTTCTTGAACACGACCTCTTCGATGTAGCTCACGCAGTACAGGTTGCAGGAGGGGAACTTGAGGTTGAACGTGCAGCGCCGGCAATCGCCGTACGGCACGTGCGTCACGCCCGGCATCGTGGGCGCAAAGCCCTTCTTCTGGATCGCCTTCGAGCCCGTGAGCGAGAGGGAGCCCATCGTGCGGCCGTGGAACGCGCCGATGAACGCGATGAACTGCTGCCGTCCCGTGCGATGGCGCGCGAGCTTGATCGCGCACTCCATCGCCTCGGCGCCCGAGTTCGAGAGGAACGTCCGCTTCGGCTTCTTCCCGGGGACGATCTCGTTCAGGCGCTCGGCGACCTTGATCTCCTGCGGGTAGTAGAAGTCGGTCCCCGACATGTGGAGGAACTTCTCGGCCTGGGACTTGATCGCCTCGACCACGGCCGGGTGGGAATGCCCGGTCGCGCCGACCGCGATCCCGGCGTTCATGTCGAGGAAGACGTTCCCGTCCACGTCCGTGAGCTCCGCACCGTTGCCGTGGTCGACGACCAGCGGATAGGCGCGCGTGTAGGACGTCGAGATGACGGAATGGTCGCGCGTGACCCACGCCTCGGCCTTCGGGCCGGGCAATCGCCGCGACTTGAGATGGGGCGCTCTGGCTTTCAAGTGAACCCTCCGGCCGGCGCGTGACCTACTGCCCGGATCCGGGACGGCGGTCGTTCCGCAAGGCGGGTGGCCACCCCGGGAGGCGGCCGAAAGTCGCTGGTATTATTGCAGCTTCAGCGACTTGCGACAACCCCCGGGGGCACCCGATGCTGCGTGCCGGCGAAGGGCTCTACGGGCCACGCGCGACCGGCGGCCCGGTCGTTCCGTCTCCGGGATTGCCGCCCGCGATCTCCTGCGTGTGGGCGGATCCCGCGCCGCGCTTGACCCCCGGAGGCAGTGGCTCGATGCCGAAGACCTCCATCACGTTCGCGGCCACCTGCCGGGCCTGCGTGAGCTCGAAGAAGTAGAGCGGGAAGCCCATCCAGACGACCTGCCCGTTCTCGCTCCCGTAGTAGTGGATCGCGTTCGGGAATCCGTCGCTCCCCGGCGTGGCCAGGCCGAGCGGATCGTATTCCTTCGCGGCGCACAGGTAGAGCGTGTCGGCCACCGGCGAGCCCCCCTCCTGGACGTGGAGCGGCTGCTTGATCACCCAGGTGAGATTGGGCGGACCAATGGACCGCGCGGCCGGATCCGCGAGCGCGCCCCGGTAGTTCGCGATCGTGAGCAACGGCAGGTCCGACCAGCGAATGGCCGTTCGTTCCGCGCCAGGTCCGATGCGCGGATCGCACGTGCGGTTGACGGGCGGCGGACTGTCACACCGGAACGCGGGCAGGTATGGAATGCACGCCTGCAGGCGCTGACCGGCGGTAGCCGCCTGGACCGTGCCCGCGGTATTGAGCTCCGAGCGCAGATGGCAGATGTCCCACAGGAAGTTGCCGGGACGCAGGATGTCGTGGAGCGGATCGTCGCCCGAGGTGTACGGGAGCGGGGCCCCTCCCGTCGCGATCCTTGTGTAGTAGCCATTCGCGATTGCGGTCGTCGTCCCGTCGCCGAACAGCCAGATCTTTCCGCCGGCGCGCGAGAAGAGCGCGAGCGTATTCGCCCGGTTCACGCTGTTGAGGAACCGAATCGCGGTCTCCGGGTTCAAAGTCGTGAACTTGGCTCCGGACCGGGCCGCCGACGTGCCGTCGGTGTAGATCGCGACCGCATCGTACTTGTAGTACGCGGGCAGGCCCTCGTACGGCCAGAAACGGTAGTCGAGCGTGTCGTACGGGAACCCGGCGAACATTCCCGGCAGGCTCACCGCGGAGGGGCTTCCGATCTCGTCCGGGAATCCGCCGACTGCGAAGTGGAACGAGTCCTGCTCCGCTTCCATCGGGTAGGCGCCAATGAAGCGGAACGGACGCGACGACGGCGTCCCGTACAGGTCGTCGACCACGAGCAACGGCGCTCCCGGCACGTACGAGATCACGGACATCGCGGCCGCCATGAGCGACACGCCCCCGAAGTTGTCCCGTGCCATGACGTAGAAGACGTGATGCTCGCCCTCGGGCGGAGGACTGAACGGCCCGACGGTCGCCGCCGTGGTCGTGAGCGACCACTCGCTCCAGTGGGAGAGGTCGTCCGGACCGAGCCGCGGCGTCTCGTCGGTGATGTCCTTGATGTCGAGCGCCCAGCGAAAACCGTTCATGATCCGGCCGACCGGCGCCTCGCCGCTCCAGTTGAACGTGATCGGAACGCCTCCGGCGAGCGGCAGATCGATGACCGGGACCGGATTCACGCCGCCGAGGTTCACCGTCCGTTGGAAGTACTCGTTCCACATCGTGAGCCGCGGCCCGAGCGTGGCGTTCGTCGGCCGGAACTGGAGCACGTTCCGGTTCAGGTCGTAGATCGGATCCGCGCCGCCCTCATCCACGGCCGTCACGGCCAGGTAATGCCGGACGGACGGAGGAGCGTTCACGACCATGCGGGTCGTGTCGTCGGTCGCGTGTTCCTGCCACGCACCGGGGTTGGTCGCGAAATCGTTCGCGAAGAACGCCTGCACCTGTGCTGCGGTGATGGTTTCGGGGTTGATCGGATTGATCTCTGCTCCGGTCACAAGGCGGGAACGGTAGCCGCTCGGACGGCCGTCCGCCGCATCCGGATCGGATCCCGTCCAGGTCACGTTGAACGACACCGTTGTACTCACCGGCTGCTGGAACGTGGGACGCGGCGAGAGAATTTGCGCGTACGGCAGAACGTTGTCGCCGCGCAGCGCGAGCGTCACCTGCGCTCCCGGAACGTCGGGCGCGCCCGCGCGGCGGACGATCAACGTGTGGAGCGCATCGGGGCGCTCGAAGTGAACGGACCAGGCCTCCCCGGTCACTGCGGTCCACGTCGCTCCGCCCCCGGCCGGCGGATCGATCGCGAACTGATATCCGGCCCCATCGGCCGGGTGCACCTGCGCTCCGGTGCCGGCGCCTCCGCGGGCGCGCACCTGGGCGACGAATCGCTCCTCGTCGAGACGTTCGAGGCGGATCGATAGGGTGAGTGGAGCGACTTGCGCTTCGGGGGCATTCGGAAGCGATCGCGAGGACCGGCCGCAGCCAGCCAGGAGAGCGACCGATCCGAGTGCCATCCCGAGTGCGAGCGTCGACGCGGCCCAGGGCGGGCAGCGCCGGTAGCGGATTCGATTCATCACAACACCTCCAGCCGTCCGGGCATGCAGGGGCCCGGAACAGCTCCCGTCGGGAACGGAAGCCCGGTCAGGAAGGGCAAGGCGGTGCTGCGGGGCGCTAGCGGATGATGACGAAGTGCCCCTTCTTCTCGTAGCCCTGTTCCGATCTCATGTGGAACAGGTAGATCCCGGACGCGACGTCTTCGCCGTTCGCGTTCTTGAGATCCCAGTCGGCGCCGGAGGAGAGCGGGTTGTCGTGGTCGATCTCCCTCACGAGATCTCCGGCTGTCGTGTAGATCTTGATCGTCGCGCGACCGGTGACGTTCTGGAACTGGACACGCGCCACCCCCGACTCGTCCCATCGCTCCGAACCTTTGTACGGATTGGGCACGACGATCACGCCCTCCAGGTTCGATTGCGCGGCCCCGCTCACGTACGAAGGACTCGCGGGCAGGTTCGTCATCCGGTTGTTCAGGTTCGGACACGTCGCGGGCGGTCCCGGCGGCGGACAGGGACCGATCTGCCCCGTCGTGTCCGGAACGAAGAGGTCCGCGGTCTCCCGGTTCGTCTGATCGATCCCGCCGTAGACGATCGTGTAATAGAGCGGAAATCCATCGTGCGGACCGGGCGGAGCCTGGAGCACGAACACCGAATCGCCGGGCTGCACGCAATCCCCGCGCTCGTCGACCTCGCGGCACACCTTGATGAGATTCCCGGCCGAATCCGGATCCACGAACTGGAGCACGGGCTGGTTGGCCGGGAAGTGCCATAGAAGCGTGTCCGCCAGGTTCAACCGCAGCGTGTCTCCCGCCGGCGTCACGACCGTGACCCTTCGCCGGGTGAATCGACGGAGCAACTCCATGTTCGTCGTGTCGCGATCGGTCGCCTGGCGATAGATGCGGTACCCGCCGAACGCGGACAGCCGTTCGCCCTCCGGATCCCTGAGCCAGCGCACGGTCATCTTGCGCGAGACCGTGCTGTCGGCCCAGTTGGAAGCCGGCACACCCGGGAACGTCCGCAGGAAGAGCTGGGGGAACGGCGGCTTCTTCTCCGCCGTCCAGGTGGCGGTCTTCTCGGCGAACCGGAACACGTACCAGCCGCTGTCGGCCGCCGCGACCTGGATGCGGATCACCTGTCCGTCGCCGCCGGGACGCTCGGTGGAATACGGGCCGCCCGGAACGGGCTGGACCGTCGTTCCATCGCCGCCGTACGCGTCGGGAATGAATCCCGGAGGGAAGCCGATCTGCTCGAACGGCTGGATCCGGAACTGCGTCTCCCCTTCGCGGAGATGGATGATCGCCGCCCACTCGCACGGATTGAGGATGCCGAGTCGGAGCGTGTCCGGCGTGGCCACGCCGTCGAAGTCCCCGATCAGCGCCATGTCACGGTACAGCGATCCGCACGGTCCGTTGGTTTGAGCCCGGACCGGGACGGCCGCCGCACACTGGAGGAGCGAGATCGCAAGAAGCGTTCGGAGGAGGAGCCGCCCGGCCGCGTGCGGGCGACGCGCGGCGGGGCGGCGGTGGAACTCCATTTCCTTTTCCGTCACTGACTCTTCCTCCGGGTGTCCACGAACTCGGTCCCGTACTCTCCGTCGGCGATGATGCGGGGCGAGCCCAGATCGAACGGGTGCGCACCCTTCTTGTCAGGTGTGGCCGGGGTGAGATTGAAGTTGGTCAGCACCTTGTGGACCACGAGCCGCGCCTGATCGCGCTCGAAGAAGTACAGGGGGAAGCCCATCCACACGACCTCGCCGTGCTGCGAGCCGTAGTAGTGGACTGCGTTCGGAAAGCCGTCACTCGGCGGAATGCGAGTCGAGTTCGGGTCATACTCCCGGGCCTGGTTCAGGTAGAGCGTGTCCATGACCGACCGGAAGGTCGCTCCGGCGCCTTCCGTGACGAACAGCGGGCGCGTGATGACCCAGGTCAGGTTCGGCGGCCCCAACACCTGGTCCGCACCGATCGATCCACGGTAGTTCCGAAGCGTGAGCCGCGGCAGCCCGCTCCACTTGATCGCAGTTTTCGCGGCCGAAGGCCCGATGCGCGGATCGCACGTGCGATCCGGCAGAGGGTTCTGCCCCGGGGCGCATGCGAACTCCGGCAGGTACGGAATGGCCGACTTGAGCCGTTGCGCAATCGAGAGCGTCGGGCTTGACACCGTGCCCGCCGTATTGAGCTCGGACTGGAGGTGGCAGAAGTCGAACAGGAAGTTCCCGATCCGGAGGATGTCCGTTCGTGGATTCTCCCCGGACGTGTACGGCAATCGCGCCTGACCCGATCCGATGCGCGTGAAGTAGCCGTTTGCGATCGCGGTCGTCATGCCGTCGCCCAGGATCCAGGCTTTGCCGCCGTCGGCCGTCGCCTGCCTGAGATAGACCGCGAGCGTGTTGAGCTTGCCGACCGAATTCACGTACCAGATCGCCGTTCCGGGGTTGAGGCTTCCGAACTTGGGCTGGGTGCGCGACGACGACGTGCCGTCCGTGTACCAGACGACGACCTTGTACTGCGCGAGCCGGGAGAGCGGAATGCCTTCCTCCTGGAAGAAGCGATAGTCGAGCGTGTCCGACTCGAACTCGGAGAAGATGCCCGGTTCGCTCAACGCCCCCGGAGCGCCGATCTCGTCCGGCACCCCGCCGATCGCGTAGTAGAACGAGTCGGCTTCGGCCTCCATCGGGTAGCTGCCGACGGGCCGGAAGGGATTCGAGCTCGTGGTGCCGTACATGTCGTCGATGATGAGGAGCGGCCGCTCGAACGAAGGCTTCACGATCGTGAGCTGGATCGTGAACAGCGAGACGAAGCCGAGATTGTCCCGGGCCTCGAGATAGAAGTAGTGCACGACCGTCGAGTCGAGGCTCCCGGCGAAGGGTCCGATCGTCGCCGCGGTCTCGTTGAGCGACCACGTGCTCCAGTGTCGGATGTCGTCTTCACCGTCCCGCGGCGTCTCGTTCACGATGTCCTGGTTTTCGATGTCGACACACCAGCGGTAGCCGTTGATCACGGCGCCAATCGGCGGCTCCGCGAACCAGTTGAACGTGATCGGCGAGTCTGCCGGGAACTCGAACCGGATGATGCGGCTGGGCGCGAGGCTGATGCCACCCGTCGTCTGCGTGCGCTGGAAGAACTCGTTGAACACCGTGATGCGCGGCCCGAGCTTGTTGAGCGTGGGCCGGAGTTGGAGAAGATTGAAGCTGAGGTTGAACCGCGCTTCGTACGCCCCCGCTTCGTCGAACGCGACGATCGCGAAGTAGTAGCGGGTCCCGGGTGTGAGCCCCTCATAGAACTTCGAGGTCGTGTCGCCCGACACGGATTCCCAGCTCGCGAAGCCTTCGTCCGCGAACGAGCCGAAGTACTCCTGGAGCTCGAGCTCCGTGATGCCCTCGGGTTGATCCGGATTGATGTCGCTCGCGGGCACCAGGATGAACGCATAGCGCACGGGCCGCTGCGAGATCTCGCCATCGGGATCCGTCCCGAGCCAGTCGATCGTGACCGAAGGCGTGACCGACACGGCCTGCTGGTTCGTCGGCTGCGGGCGGATGACGGTCGTCGACGGCGCGACGGTCTTCGACGTGAACGAGCGGTAGATCGGAGCCGAGGTGAGGCCCTCGTTGTCCACGGCCTTGAGCACGAACGTGTGATAGCCGCGCGAGGTGACCGGCCGGTCGATCGGCGGGAGCGGATCGTCCGGACCCGGTGAACGCCAGAAGAGCGTGATCTCGCTCGAGCTCGTCTCGATCCACGTCGTGTCCTGACCCGGCTGCGGGTCCTCCGCGTACAGATAGTGCGTGACCTGGCCGTCCGGATCGGAAGCGAACCAGTTGATGCGCACCGAGTAGAACGTCGTGTCGCCCTCGATCGGCGCGTTCGACATCTCGACGCTCGGCCGCAGGTTGTCGATCTGCGCTCCGCTGAGCCCGCCGTTGCTGCATCCCCAGAGCGCCACCGCGATCGGGACGAGCAGCATCCCGAGGACCGCGAGAGAGCGATTGCGCATGAGACTCACTTCCTTTCCATTGCGGAACTCGCCCCTGGAGGTCATGGACCGGTCCTCCAGTAGATGGGAATCGGCACGTTGATGATCCGCGCCTTGTTCCGCTCGCTGCTGTCGGCCACCTCGATCTCGAGGATCGCGCGGCCTTCGGGCAGGTCGTCCGGCACGATGATCTCGAGCGTGTACGGTTGGGTGTACGGGAACGAGTTCGCCTGTGGCACGTCACGCACCTGGACCGGATCCTGCCAGCCCACGCTCGGAGGAGGCGGATCCCCGGCGGTGTAGATGCGGGCCCGGACGGTCAGGAACATCGTGCGATACGGCGAGCCCGAAATCGGAGCCAGCGTGACATCCGGATCGGGATCGGTGACGCGCACGGTGACGTTGAAACGGTTCGCGGGCGGATTGACGACCGAGTCCGGCCTCGGGTCGGGAACGAGGAGCCCGGGGTTGAAATTCGTGTAGAACGTCAGGATCTTCGAGCGCATCGCATCGTTCCCCTCCGCCTCCCACTCGGCCACGTTGCGAATGGGATCGTTGGTGCGCCCGTCGAGCGTTCGGTCGCCGTCCACGGCGAGCGCCTGCAGGTAGCCGCGCCCCGTGGCCGTGATCTGATCGAGCGTGAACAGCACGGCTTCGTTCCGACCCGGATCCAGAAAGTCGAAGTTCGGGAACGGCGTCGAAAGCGGCGGCGCTTCCGATCCGCCATCCGGGAACAGCGTCACGACGTGGGCCCGGAACGTGGAGGGCGAGCCGTTCGGCGGTCCGCTCTGGAACACGCGTCCGGCCTGGGCGCCCTTGATCACGTACGGCGAATCCCGGTCGAATCCGCCGAGCCGCTCCTGGATCAACGATCCGAACGCGACCGTGTCGTCTTCGCTCCGAATGTAATTCCGGATCTTCCGGTCGAGCCGGGTCCTCCGCTCGACGAACGTCTTCGGCTTGATGAGCCCCGTCGCGCAGTCCCTGAGACCATCCATGGCCGGCCGTTCCGCGGGCAGAAGCTCGAGCGTGTCCGTGAGAGGATTGCCGGGGAACGGGATCACGCCCCCCACCGAGTCCAGGGGCTCGAAATAGGTCCCGAACTCGTCGGTCAGGAGGTGCGGGAGCATCACGGGATCCGCCGGATTCGGCCCGGAGAACCACGTGTCCGGGCTGAAATTGACGATGAAGCGACGGAGCGCGTCCGGCTGCGTGGTCGCACCCGCCTCGTCGATCGAGCGAATCCGGAAAGTCTGAAGGCCGATGGGAAGGGGCGCCGGATTCATCCCGTTCGGGTCCCCGTAGTCCACCGACGTGAAGTTCCTGTCGACGCGGACGAACTCGGTCTCGGTGAGCTTGTACAGGTAGCCCGAGATGGACGAGCCAAAGTCGCGATCGAATCCTTCCCAGACGAAGCGGACCGACGCGCCCGAGGGAATCGTGTCCCGGGCCGCGTGGAGCGGAAGCTCGAACGTGTCGCGGAGCGCGCGTGTGAACACGCTGTCCCTCACCCCCGTCTGCCCGCAGGGAAGACTGGCGAAGAACGAGCCCCTTCCCTCGGCGAGCTGGAAGCGCACTTCGGGCAGATTCTGATCGCGGGCCACGAAGTGCGTGACGGCGGGTGTGGGGTCCACCTTGCCCTGATTGTCCACGGCGAAGACGTACAGCGCGTGCTCACGGTCGCTTCC
This sequence comes from Candidatus Eiseniibacteriota bacterium, assembly GCA_050733935.1. Lineage (GTDB taxonomy): Bacteria > Eisenbacteria > RBG-16-71-46 > RBG-16-71-46 > DASYSL01 > JBOHUC01. The sequence goes on from JBOHUC010000058.1 coordinate 10,895, forward strand.
CCGTCCTTCGAGGATCGTGAACGTGAACAGGCTGTCCTTCGCGGTCGTGAACTGGTACTGCGACGGCCTTGGCGGGGGAAGCCGGAAAGGACGGCCGCTCGTCTGCTCGACCGTGGTCTCGGTGACGGCCACGTAGAAACCGACGATCTCGCCGTCAATGTCAGCGCCCGACCAATGGGCCCGGTAGCGGTGCGGGATGCGCGTCAATCCACCGCCGGCAACGGAATCGACGGGCGCCGCGGACAGATACGTGTCCGGCGCTCGATTGCGATCCGTATTTTCGGTGGGGATGTTGCGGCAGGCAGGACCAGCGACCAGGACCAAACCGATCAAGGCAACAAAAACCCCTGCGCTCCAACGCATTCAGCGTCCTCCAATACGCCCTACTCGTTTGTTCCCGGTGTGTCAGGACGATAGCAACCGCCGAAAAGGGGTGTCAAGGGTCCGGCCTCGGAAATTGCGGAAAACGCGGGAGTTGTCACCCTTTCGGGTCGGCAGCCGGAGGGGGTCAGGGCGGATGAATTCCGGCTGGGCGGAATGGCCCACCCGGAAAAGCCGGGGGGCCGGTGGGAAATCCCACCGGCCCCCGGTTTGCTGCGTGCTGCGAAGGGATTCTACCGAGCGTCGCTCAGCAGGATCATCTTCGTCGGAGCGCTGTCGCGGACGAAGTCGATGCCCTCGGCCTTGTAGAAGTACACGCCCGCCGACGCCTTCGCGCCGCTCGACAGCGTGCCATCCCACAGGACCGTGTTGTTACCGACCACGCCCTTGTGCTCGAAGTTCGCCACTTCGCGACCCGCCACGTTGTAGATGCGGATCGTGATGTTGCGAGCAGCCGCCAGCGTGAACCGCAGGCTGACGCTCCGTCCGGCGAAGGCCGGGTTCGGGAACGCACCCAGGTTCCGGTTGGCGAACACGTTCGCGTTACCGCCAGGCAGGTCGCCCACCGGGACGATCGGTCCCCGGCGCGCGCAGATCTGGAAGTGCCCGGACAGAGCGTCTTCGAGCCAGTAGGCACGCGCCAGCGAGGACGACGGCTTCGTCTGCACGTCCGCGCTGCTCGTGTAGTTACCGGAGAGCAAGTACTCCAGGTCGAACCCGTCGAACAGCGTCCGGAACTCACGGGTACCCGGGTCCAGCGGACGATACACCGACGCGGTGTGCGGGTTCGGACCATAGGTCGGGTCGTACTGCGCGGCCTCGGTCGCACCGTCCACCGTCGGGATCACCGCGAACACGTCCGCGAGGATCGTGCACTGGTGGTTGAAGCCGTAGGTCCGCCCGGGGTGCGCCCAGGGGGCCGTCGGCAGGAAGCGAACAACCTGCGGATTCGACGCACCCGACCAGGCCTTCCAGATGTCCGACGTGAAGTCGGCACCCGTGAAGTCGGTCAGGAAGAAGTACGGATTCGGCGAAATCGAGTTGTTGAACGCATCCTGCATGATGCCTTCGCCGGAGAGCCACAGGCCACGACGGCTCACGCCGCTCGCGCCGTTCAGATAACCCTCGAGGAGCGCAACGTCATTCGCGCCACCCTCCTGGGAATCCGATCCGTCGTGCAGGATCTTGTCGTTCAGGTCACCCGAGAACCAGAGCACGTTGCTGTAGAGCACCGCGAGCTGGTTGGCCGACGGGCCCGCCTTGTCGCCGCTCAGGGCCAGGAGGCCCGGAGGCGTGACCTGGCGAACACCGAGGTGTCCGGCCTCAGCCGACTCCGAAGCACGAATCTCGTACAGGTCGAAGTTCAGACCGGCCTGGCCGAGGTTCGCAGCAACGAAGTTCGACGGGTCGTTGGCGTCGGGGTTCGCACCGCGCTTCCAACCCTTCTTGGCGCCGTTGTTCTTGCCGAAGCCCATCGTGTCCGCGGCACCCATGTAAGAGCGCTCCGAGCCACGACGGTCGTTGTCGTCCACCATCAGGAGGCAAGCCAGACCCAATCCACCCGGGTAGCGGGTGGACTTCCACATGTCGGGAAGGACATCGAAGCTCGACCAGCGGTCGGCATCGGTGTCGGCATTCCCGGCCGGATCCTGCGGGAACACGTTGGTCGTGTCGAACAGAAGGGCCACGGGCTCAGAAGCATCGAGACGGCTGCGACGCAGGAAGTACTCGACGTGCGTGCCCGGCGTAAACCAGCCGTCGGGCAGGATCTTCGTGTTCTCGAGCGTCGTTCCGCTCGTCGCGCCGGCGGCCGCCGCCCACGTGGGCACGGTGCCGTCGCAAACGATGTTCGACTGATCCACGCCACCGTTCGGGTCGGTCAGGTAGCACAGGTTGTGACTGATGCCGAGGTTCGAGCGAAGCCCACCGGCTCCGAACTCGGACTCGTGCAACGTACCTGCCCACACCGGCGTCGCCGGGTTCCCGATGCCACGAGACTCGATCGGCCACAGATTGATGTCCGCCGAGTCCATGCGCGCCGAGTTCCAGACGTGACGGTTCCACGTGCCGCCGTGGCCGCCCGGGGTCCCGAAGGGCCCGTTGTTGGCCAGGTAGCTCGCGAAGAACGGATGTGCGGGATCACGGTTCACCAGCGCCGAGGCGCGGTTGCCCTTCGTCACGTAGCTACCGGGACCCGGATCGATGCGGAAGATGAGGTCCATCCGCACGCCCGAGGCGCTGGTGCCGACGAACGGCGAGTTGCAAAGGATCGAGTCGCCAGGGATCGAGCCGATCGCGTTCGCGGGAGCGACGGTGTTGAGACCCGTCTTCACGCGCGACGTCGTCGTGTCGAAGCTGGCGTTGTCACCCGGCGCCACACCTTCGTTGACCGGGAACTGATCCTGGTACTTGTTCCAGATTTCCTGCGACAGCGGGGGCAGCTCGCCACCGCGGATGAGGCCGATCCGGAGCCGGTCGAAGTACGAGCCACGCGTGTTGCCGAGGTTCGTGCCGCCGAACCGGTAGCCCTGCGAGATGATCTCGACGACCGCTCTCAACGAGTCGATCGCCCCCACCGGGGCGCCCATCGAGCCGAGCGTGCTGAAGTCGCGATAGCAGAACGGATCGGGGTTGAAGATGATGAACGGGAACACGAGGCGGTTCGACCACACCGGGTGCGCGGACACCGGCTGCTTGTAGACGGCCGGGGCGTACGCGCGGCACGCGTAGCGGTAGAAGATCGACTCGTTCAGACCCATGAAGCCCGAATAGAAGTCGAAGTCGAGAATGGCCGACGTACGGGCTGCCGTGGCCCCGTCGATGCCCTGGCTGTTCTTCGTGGCCGGGGGACCGGTGCGGTTTGCAAGGTTGATCGTCGGCGACTCGTACATCGAGTAGTTCTCGATTTCGATCAGGTTGCCGTTGTCCTTGTTGCCGGAAACGAGAACGTTGCCCGCGAGATCGCAGGTACGCGTGACCGCGCCGACGGCGCCGCAAAGGTCTTCGTACAGCAGCGCGCCGATGTTCTCGATGTGGAAGAAGGATCCCGGCGGACGTCCGGTTCCTGCCCACTGGCCGCTGGTCACGAGGTTCGCGATCAGCGAGCGGGCGGTGACGTCACCGATGTTGTTGAAGCCGTACACCGTGCCGCCGTCGACCTGGACCTCGTCGATGAGCGCGGCGCCCTGCTTCGAGTTGTAACCGGTGGTCGTGCCCACGATGTTGTCAGCGCGGACGCGGTTCGTCTTCACACGGAAGGCGACGCGAATGTTGCCGCTGACCGTCGTGATGCCGGAGTAGGGACGCGAGATCGCCGTGTCCGGGTTGGAGAACGGGAACACGCCCGAGACCGAGAAGACCTCCTGAACCGGCTGCGAGAGGTCGAGGACTTCGGAGAACCAGCGACGGTTCACGTCGTAGACGCCCGACTCACGCGGCGAGCCGACGTACACCATGAGCGAGTCCGCCGTGTCACGCACCAGGTTGCCGATCGCCGTCGGATCCGGGTTGAACCAGCCGGAGCCGGTCGCGAGCGGATCGACGAAGTTCGTCATATCGGTGCGAACCCGGAACGCCACCGTGCCGGTGCCGCTCGAGGCGAAGTCCTTGTACATGATCTGATCCCACAGATTGCAGAAGCCCGGGAACTCGGCTTCCGTTCCCACGCCACCCTGCTGCACCGTGAGATCGCCGTTCAGGTAGTTGCCGGTGAGGGCGTCCTGCGCCTGTGCCGCGTTGTAACCGGCCTGACGCAGACCGCACCACGCGGACCGGGCGCCCGCGATCGGCGTCGCAGAGGCCTCACCACCGTTGTTGATGTTGGTCTTCACGCCGACCATGTCGTCCGCGTGCCAGGCACTCACAACACCGGTCCGGACGAACTTGCGGCCGGCGCCCGTGCGGGCGTTCCACAGAGCCGAGTTGCCTTCGTTGATGTGATTGCCGTAGTCGAGGGCCCACTCGGGACGAGCGGTGAAAGCGCGGTCACCACCAAACGCGTAGAAGTGGGACAAGCGCCTCCAGCCCTGCGTCGAGTCCGTGCCCGCGATGTCGGTGTCGAAATCCCACACACCGCCGACGCCGACGCCGAGCCAGTTGTTGCCGGCTCCGGCGGACGTGTTGTTTACGTGGCCGATCCAAACCGTGTCGCAAGTCGCGGCGACGCAGTTCGAATTGGACGTGCCGAACGTCGTCCCGCCGGCGCCCGGAATCTTCTTGACCGCCTTGACGAATCCGGGGTCGGCCCCGAGGTTCTCGGTTCCGGCTTGAGACGTTCCGGCAATGCCGGCGCCCAGGCCAAGGAGGAGGAACGCGACAAACGCCTTTCTCATCTGACTACCTCCATTCGCAATGCATTCGGGCAATGCGAGGATCACTCTAGGATGCTGCGAGCGAGGTTCCAGAGCCCGAGGGCGTTCTCGCGAAGGTCAGGCACCCCTCGCGACCTCCCGGCGGGCCGTCGCTGCGTTCTCGAGTTGTGGATCCCCCCTTTCTCTGGAAGTTCCTGTTGCGAAGAATACGGAGGTGAATCCTGCGAACAGACGCTTCGCGGTCTCCGTGCACACGCACGAATCCCACGAGCGATTTCGACGAACGCGACGCTGACGTCGACTTCGGTCTACCGTTCTGCGTTGGGCGACCGACCCACTGGGGAAAGTTTGGGGTCGCTCAATGAATGATTCCGCAAAACGAGCCCTGAGGTCGCCTTTGCCCCTCCCTGACTCGTGCGGGAGAAACGATAGGCGGAGGTTCTGGAAGTGTCAAGGGATTTCGCGGTTTACGGCGTTCGGGATAGCGTTGAAAGCTGCCCGGAAGCATACCTCCGAGGGTCCCCGAGGCGAATTTTTTTCCCACCGGGCCGGTGGGAATCCGTGGGCTCGTGGGATGCAAGCAGAACCGCGACTCCCCGGGACCTGAGCGACTCGAGAATCTCACGGAGTCGTGTGGCGGCAGTGGAATCGAGGCTCGCGAAGGGTTCATCGAGAAGAACGGCAACGGGTTCGCAAGCGAGGACCCCGGCCAGAGCCACCCGCCGCCGCTCACCGAGGCTAAGAGCATCCGGCGCGCGGGGTCCGATCGCCGCCGGCTCGAAGCCCACACTCTCGAGCGCGGCATCGACCCGAGCCTCGATCCACCGCTCACGACTTCCATGATTCGAATCGAAACGGGGAGTCGCGCGGTGGCGGATGCCGAACCGGACATCCTCCCGAACGGTGGCCGCAAAAAGCTGCGCCTCGGGATATTGCGTCAGGTAGCCGAGACGCGGGCGAGGCTCCCCGAGAAGGGCGCCACCGGAGAGCGAGCCTTCGCTCGGCCGGTGCCAGCCGATCAGGGTCTCGAGCAGGGCCGTCTTGCCGGAACCGCTGGCTCCCGCAATCGCGACCTCCTCTCCGCGGGCGATCTCGAATTCGAGGCCGCCCCAGAGGCGCACTCCCCCGCGCGCATCGCGCAGCGTGAGCGAGATCCCGTGTGCCACCCAGAGTGGATCGGAGTCAACGGGCCCGGTGGACCCGGTGCCGGGCCCGATGCCGGGCCCGTCCGGCACTTCGAGCACCGTCCCGAGTCCCGTCGCCGAGGGAGAGCCCGCGGAAGGGGGGAGCCGAACGATCCGGTCGGCCCCCGCGCACTCCTCCTCCGAGCACGCCGCCCACAGCACACCGAGTCCGGCCTCGCGGGCGAGACGCTTCGTCAGGCTCAGAAGATGCGCCCGCGACGGCGGATCGAGATGCGATCCCGGCTCGTCGAGCAGGAGGTAACGAGGCTCGGCGGCGAGTGCGGTTGCGAGCGCGACGCGCTGCATCTCCCCGCCCGAAAGATGGGAAGGCGGGGCGTCCACGAGCGCGGACAGATCGAGCTCTTCGACGAGCTCGTGCACGCGCGCCCGAATTCTCTCGCGCGGCCAGCCCAGATTCTCGAGTGGAAACGCAATCTCGCGCGCGACCGAGTCGCAGACGAACTGGCTCTCGGGCTCCTGGAACACGAAGCCGAGCCGGGTGCGGGCCTGGGTCCCGGGATCGCCCGCATCCTCGCCGTCGATCCGGACCGCCCCCGCGCGCGGAGCGAGGAGGCCCGCGAGCGTGAGCAGCACGGTCGTCTTGCCGCTTCCGTTTCCGCCCACGAGCCCGACCCATTCACCGGGCGTGAGCGCAAGATCGATTGGGCCGAGCGGACCGAGCGGACCGATCAATTTTGGAGGATCGCCGTGCGCGGCCGGATAGCCGGCCTCGAGCCCGAGGCCTTCGAGCACGGAAAGGCTCAGCGGCCCGAGCCGCCCGCCGCGCCGGACTCCCAGGCGGCGAGCGCTTCGCGCGCGAGGTCGTCGAGCGGCCGGCCGCTCGTGCGCGCGAGCGCGGCC
>JBOHUC010000059.1:0-3144 GCA_050733935.1 Candidatus Eiseniibacteriota bacterium
CTCGTGCTCGGGCCGGGCGCGCCGCCCCCCGCCCGGGAGCGTCACCACTTTGAGGACCACCTCGCCCTCGGGGAGGCGCACGACCGCGGCCTCGCGCGCGAGCTCGCGGCGCTCCTCCCGCCGGACCCGAAGGCCGATCGTCGTCGTTTCGCGGAAGAGGAGCCCGACCAGCTCGTCCACGCGATGCGGGTCGCACAGCACGGTGACGAGGGCCCCCGGACGGCTCTTCTTCATGACGACCGGGGTCACGAACGCGTCGCGCGCGCCCTCTTCGAGAAGGCGTGCCGTGACGTGGGCGAGTGTCTGCGGACGCTCGTCGTCCATGGTGGTCTCGATGACCGCGATCTCGCGCCGGTCCACGTCGCCGTCGGTGGATCCGAGAAACACCCGGAGCACGTTCGGGCGATCCTTGGGATCGCGTCCGCCCGCTCCCACGCCCTGGCGTTCGAGACGAAACGGCGGCGGTCCGGACCAGTCGGTCACCCACGTCGCAAGGAGCGCCGCCCCGGTCGGCGTGAGCCGCTCGCCCTCGACCGGCGTGAAGTCGACCGGGATGCCCTCGAGGAGAAGCGCGGTCGCGGGCGCGGGCACGGGGAGCGTCCCGTGCGCCGCCTCAACGGTTCCACTCCCGACGACGGGCGGGGTCGAGAACACGCGCGTGATCCCGAGCCGCTCGAGGCCCAGGCAGGCGCCCGCGATGTCGATGATCGCGTCGGCCGCACCGACCTCGTGGAAATGCACCTTCTCGATCGTGGTGCCGTGCACTTTCGCTTCGGCCGTCGCGAGCCTCGCGAACACGGCGTGCGCGCGCTCGAGGGCGGCCTTCGGGAGCGCCCCCCGCTCGAGGATCTCGGTCACGTGGCGAAGATGGCGGTGGGGCTGAGTCCCTTCGACCCGCACGTCCACCTGGCAGGCACGAAACGGACCGCGCGCCACTTCGCGCCGCTCGAGGGTCACGCCCTCGAGTCCGAGCGCTCCGGGGAGCGCTTCGAGCTCGGCGAAGTCGAAGCCCGCATCGACGAGCGCGCCCAGGATCATGTCGCCGCTCGCGCCCGAGAAGCAGTCGAAGTGCGCAAGTCTCATCGGCGTGCTCCCGTCGTGTTGACGAGGTGCGCGGCGTAGCCTGCGCCGAAACCGTTGTCGATGTTGACGACCGTAATGCCCGCCGAGCACGAGTTGAGCATCGCGAGGAGCGACGCGAGTCCCTCGAAGTGCGCGCCGTAGCCCACGCTCGTCGGAACCGCGATGACGGGACGGTCGAGGAGTCCCTGGACCACGCTCGGGAGCGCGCCCTCCATCCCGGCGACGACGACCGCGACCCGCGCGCGCCGAAGGAGCGGAAGCCGGGGCAGAAGGCGGTGGAGACCCGCGACGCCGACGTCGGCGATCCGGTCGACGCGCGAGCCGAGGGCCGCGAGCGTCTCGCACGCTTCGTCGGCGACCGGAAGGTCGGCGGTGCCGGCGGCGACCACCGCAACGCGTCCGCGCGGGCGCGGCGTGGCACCGATCCGAACCGTGCGCGCCCCGTCGTTGACGATCGCGCGCGGGAATCGCCGGGCAAGGCGCCGCCGGGCCCGGGGCTCGGCGCGCGTGACGAGCACGCGACCGCTCCGCTCGAGGAGGCGTTCCACGAGCGCTTCGATCTGGTCGGGTGTCTTCCCCTGGCCGAAGATGACTTCCGGGAATCCGCAGCGGCGTGCGCGATCGTGATCGAGGGTCGCGAAGTCGAGCTGGTCCTTCGCGCTCTCGAGCAGCGACTCGAGCGCGGCATCGAGCGGAATGCGCCCGCGCCGCGCTTCGGAGAGGAGTCGCTGGGCCGGAGTGCGCCGCATCACGACTCCTGGGCCGCGAGGGTCGCCGCTTCGGCGGATCCGTCGTCCGCGATCCAGTCGCCCCCGGTTGCGGAGCCGGGCGGAAGGTCCGCGACTCCGCGTCCTTCGAGCTCGGCCAGGAACTCGGCCGCGAGCGTTTCGAGCTCGGCGGCGGACTCGATCTTCTGCCCGCGCTCCTTGAAGCGCGCGGCGCTCGGCAGTCCCTTTACGTACCAGGCGACGTGCTTTCGGATCTCGTGCGTCGCGTGCCGCTCGTTCGTGATCGAGCAAGCGAGCCGGTGCTGGCGGACGAGGGCCGTGAGACGCTCGCGCGGCGTGGCGCGCGGAACCGTCTCCCCCACTTCGAGGAGGGCCCGGGTCTCGCGGAAGATCCACGGGTTTCCGAACGCGGCGCGCCCGATCATGACCGCGTCGCAGCCCGTCTCGTCGAGCAGGCGCTTCGCCTCGGCCGGCGAGGTCACGTCGCCGTTTCCGACGAGCGGAATCGAGACCTTCTCCTTCGCTTCGCGAATCACGTTCCAGTCCGCCCGGCCCTCGAACTTCTGCGCGCGCGTTCGGGCGTGGATCGCAATCATCGCGACGCCGCACTGTTCGAGGAGCTGTGCGACCTCGACCCCGTTGCGGTGATCGTTGTCCCAGCCGCAGCGCGTCTTCGCGGTGACCGGAAGCGTCGAAGCCTGGACGACCGCGCGCACGATGTCCTCGAGCAGGGGCAGATTGCAGAGAAGGGCGGACCCGGCCTCGCGGGTCACGACCTTGTGCACCGGGCAGCCGATGTTGAGATCGATGAAGTCGGGCCGGAGCTCCGGCGGGCGCGAGCTCACATAGCGCGCGGCCTCGGCCATGATCGAAGGATCGGAGCCGAAGAGCTGCACGCCGACCGGGCGCTCCTCCGGGAAGAAGTAGAGGTACTCGAGCGTCCTCTGGCTCCCGCGCACGAGCCCGTCCGACGACACGAGCTCGGAGCACACCCACGCCGCCCCCTGCTCGCGACAGAGCAGGCGGAACGGCGCGTCGCTCACCCCGGCGAGCGGCGCGAGGAAGACGGGAGCTTCGACCTCGAGATGTGCGATGCGGAGCGTCACGTCGAACTCCTGTGCGCGAGCGAAAGGCCTTCGGCGCGCGCGACGTCTTCGAAATTCGCGAACGGCCGCGCTGGAATCCCGGCGTCGCGGCAGAACGCAAGGAGATCGCCCTTCGCGTAGACCACGTCGGCCGCCCGCGCGCCGCAGCGGTCGGACAGCCCGTCGCCGATGAACACGGTGCGCGCGCGGTCTCCCGCGGGGCCCGCCGCGCCCGCCGCGCCCGCGCC
>JBOHUC010000060.1:0-49663 GCA_050733935.1 Candidatus Eiseniibacteriota bacterium
GTCGTGAAGCCGACCGGAACCGAGACCGCCGGAGGAGCCTGGCCGCTCGCCAGCGCTGCGGCCAGCGCTCGTCCGTCCTCCCAGTACGACCGGGCCGCCGACGCTGCGGTGCCGGTCAGCCAGTACAGCGTGATGTTGTCGACGATGTTCTGTCGGGTGAGATTGCCCGCGGGCTTGTTTTCAACGAAAGCGCGGGAGATCTTGTAGTAGCTGTCCGTGTCGTGGTCGAGCAACCAGGCCGCCAGCCCGACCGGTGAATCCAGCAGGGAGTAGCTGATCGTCTGTGGCCGCGTTGCCATCTCGAGGAAGTAGCCGAAGCCGTCCTGCCTGAACGTCGCGAACGACTTGGCCGCGGCGCGTTCCTTTTCGGATTCCTTGGGCAGTTTGTCGCCGATTGCAAGCACCGCTGTGAGCAGGTTCAGGTGGTAGCCGACCAAACCCTCGACGGCCTGGCGGCCCATCAGGTCCGTGACGAGGGCGCCCACGTCGCCGCCCTGTGCGACGTAACGCGTGTAGCCGACGCGGTGCATCAGCTCCGCCCACGCGCGGGCGGTGCGGGCCGCGTCCCAGCCGAGCTCGGTCGGCTCGCCCGAGAAACCGTAGCCAGGTAGTGACGGAAGCACCAAATGGAACGCGTCCTCGGCGGTGCCGCCGTGAGCGGTCGGATCGGTCAGCGGTCCGACCGTGTCGAGCAACTCGACGACCGAGCCGGGCCAGCCATGGGTCATGATCAGCGGCAGCGCATTCTCGTGCTTCGACTGGACGTGGATGAAGTGGATCTCCACTCCGTCGATCTCGGTCGTGAACTGCGGCAGTGCGTTCAATCGTGCCTCGCACTTGCGCCAGTCGTACTCAGTCGTCCAGTAGCGAGCGAGCTCCCGCACCGTCGCGGCCTGCACGCCCTGCGCCCGATCCTGAACGAGCTCCCGGGTTGGCCAGCGCGTGGCGGTGATTCTGCGGCGCAGGTCGTCCAGTGCTTCCTCCGGGATGTTCACGCGAAACGGACGGAGAGCCTCCTTGTCGGCGGACGTTCCGGCACTCGGTGGGATAACAGCGGTCTGGGTCATGGCGTGCTCCTGATTCTTCTGCGAGGTTTTTGATGCGTGGGCGTAGCCATCGATCCTGCGGTCATCGTCTACGGCGGGACCTCTAGGGCTGTGTTGCGTTGCAGGTGCCGTGGGGTGAGGGCAGTATACCTCCGCCCGAATTGGGCGTCTCCCTTCAGTCCTGCTTCCCAGGGAGGAGCCCGGCGGCGTGCTTTCTCTCGAGTCCCTCGAGCCATGCATCATGTTCGAGGTCGCCCCACTGGTTGATGCCGACCGCATATCCATCGGGATCACGCAGCATGATGTGCCCGCTCGGCATCCACTCCGGCCGTTCGATCTCGGTTGGCTCCTCGCCCGCCGAGACGAGTTGCGCGCGAAGCTCCGAGAGGTGCGGCGTGTACAGCACCAGCATGATGCCCTGCAACTCCGGCTTCACAGCGTGTCCGTCCTCCCCGCGAAGGAGCATGATGGCACTCCCGTCTGCGGTGGACAGTCGCGCCCATCCTGCCGGACATCCGGCATCTCCCTCAAGGTCGACCAGATCGAAGCCGATCCGCCTGTAGAAGCGAATCGAGCGCTCGACTTCCGCGACGTGCAGCATCGGCGTGGACCAACCGGCGTTCGCGCTCATGAGGCCCACATTCTATCGCGCGCGCACCCGGAGGCAACGAACCTGGAGAAATGACGCGGCCTTCACATCGGGCTCTCTTGACTCTCCCCCGGGGGGAGACCTGTTGCTCAGGTCGGCAGCTCACCAGGAGGAGCCGATGCACGCACCTGAACAGAGCGACCGGTCGCGCCGGGAATTCCTCAAGGGACTGGGCGCAATCGCAGCCGTGTCGTTGGCAGGTGCCAGGTCACGAGGAGGAGCCATGTCCATGGAATCGACCGAATCGACGATCACGACGACCGGGGACCTGCCCCGCAAGGGCGGACGCCCCTTTGAAGCTCATCCGGGGCTCGAGACGATCCCCGGCGCCCTGCGAACGAAGGACGGCACGCGCCTGCGCACCTTCGTGACTCGCCCCGCCGGCACGCGGCAACAGCTGCCGGGCATTCTTTTCGTGCAGTGGCTCTCCTGTGACTCGATCGAGCTGCCGGAATCGGCTGACGACGGTTGGAGTCGCATGCTCAAGCGCGTCGCTCGCGAGTCGGGCCTCGTGATGATGCGCACGGAAAAGCGCGGCGTCGGCGACAGCGAAGGCACCTGCTCGACGCTCGACTACCTCACGGAGCTCTCGGACCACCGCGATGCGCTCGCGCACCTCGCGCGCTCCGGGTTCGTCGATCCGCGGCGGATCGTCGTGTTCGGGGCGAGCATGGGCAGCAACTTTGCACCGCTCGTCGCCGCCGACCAGCCGGTCGCCGGAGTGGTGACGTGGGGCGGCGGCGCGCGCACGTGGTTCGAGCGCATGATGGCCTTCGAGCGGAACCGTCGCGAGCATTCGGACCTGCCGGCGGATCAAATCAACCGCGAGATGAAGGAGGTGGAGGCGTTCCTTCACGCGTATCTGGTCGAGGGCAGGTCGCCCAAGCGAATCGCCGAGGAGAATCCCGCGCTCGCCTCCGCGTGGTCGAAGCTCATTCTCGGGACCGATGGCGAGCTTCACTATGGAAGGTCGACGGCGTTCCATCAGCAGGCGCAGCAGCAGGATTGGGCGGGGGCATGGGGCCGGGTCGATGCGCCGGCGCTCGTGCTGTTCGGCGAGTACGACTGGTACGAGGACGCGGCAGGAGCCGCGCTCGCAGCACGAATCGCGGCGCGCCGCCACGCCGGGCACACGCGCTTCAGCGCGATCCCGCACACCGACCATCACTTCGTGCGCTACGAGCGGATCGAGGACGCGGTCAAAGGTACGGGCGGGAGCGTCGACGAGAGCCCTGTGGTCGGGGAAATCCTGGGCTGGCTCAAGGCCCTGGGCACGAACTGAGGGCGATTCGTGGGCGACGGCCGTGCGGCCGACGGCCGCCGCCTACACCGCGTCGCTGAGGCTCGTGAACGTGAAGTCCGCAGCCTTGATCGCGGGGACGACGCTGTTCCCGGCGCGCACCGCAGGCGTCATGCCCAGAACGTTCTGCAGCATGGCAGCGGGGCTCTCGTTGAATCGGAAGTTCGAGACGGCTCCGGCGATCTTTCCTTTTTCAATCAGCCACACGCCGTCACGCGTGAGTCCGGTGAGCTGGAGCGTCTGTGGATTGACGCTTCGGATGTACCAGAAGTTCGTGATCAGGAGGCCCCGTTCGGTCGAGGCGATCAACGATTCCATGCTTTCCTTTCCGCCCTCGAGGACCAACGCCGCGGGCGGTCCCGTCGGCGCCCGCCCGGCCTTCTTTGCCCAGTAGCGGTCGTACCAGAGGTTCTCGAGCACGCCGTCCTTGATCCACACGACCGGACGCACCGCGACTCCCAGGTCGGCGCCGCCACCACCGAAGCCGCCTCCGCCGCCGCCGCCTCCGCCGCCGACACCGGCCCAGGGAGCGACGGGACGGCGCAAATCCGTCGGGTCGCTCTTCAACGTGACGGACTCGTGAGCAAGCTTTTCCCCAATGCGCGTGCCGCCGCCCTTTTTAGAGAAATACGAACGGCCCTCTTCGGCCGCGCGCGCGGACAGGGCCTGGAAGCCCACGCCCGCTTGAAGGAATTGCGCAACGGCGGCCGGTTCCAGAATCACCGTGTAGTTGCCCGGATCGAGAGGACGTGGCTGACGTGAATCCCGTGCTTTCTGGAGCGCGCGCGTCGCCAGCTCCTTCGCGTCGACCTCGCTCGCGCGCCATGCGCTGTCTTCGGCCCAACCCGAACCCGTCCCGTCGGGCGTGCGCACCGTAGCGCTGTAGGAGCACGCGGTGGATCGGTGCCAGCCGAAGTTGCCCGCCTTGTTCGCGAGGCTTTGCACGCGTCCGCTGTGGTTGAAGAATCCGGAGGCGTTGAGAGACTCGCGAGCGGAGGGCTCGACGACTTCGCGCACGGCAGGCAGGCGCGCGCCCGCATCGAGCTTGGCCGTGGCGTCGTCCCACGCCGGGATCTTCAGATACTCCTGTTTCTCGAGCGGCCCGACGTATTCGGGATCCGCGGGCACGACGCTCGCGATCTCCTCCGCGCGACGCATCGCACGCTCGAGCGCATCGGCGGACGTCTCATTGAGCGAGACGCGACCCGTGCGGCCGTCGCGCGTGGCTGAGAGAATCACGTTCACCGACTCGCTCGACGCCGCGGTCGTGATTTCGTTGTTCGCGAAACGAGTATTGCCCGCGACGACGAACTCGAGCCATACCGACGCGTCCGCAACCTTGGCATACGACAAGGCCCGTTCGGCGATCTTCCGGCATTCCGCTTCGGTCGGCAGCATGGGCTACTCCGTGCGCAGGACGTTGATACGGCGGAACAGGGTGGGCGAGCAGCCGTGGCTCATGGCGTTGGTCTGTCCGGGCTGGCCCTTGCCATCGTTCGTCAGTCCGACGTTTTCCCAGTGGCTCTGATCGGCGATCGCAGTGCAGGAATTCCAGAACTCCTGCGTCTTGGCCTGGTAGGCGACGTCCGCGAGCATGCGCCCCTTCTTGCCGTTCTTGATCTCCCAGAACGCATCGCCACCGAACTGGAAGTTGTACCTCTGCTGGTCGATCGAATAGGACCCGCGGCCGTCGATCAGGACGCCGTCCTCGACCTGCGCGATCAGATCGTCGAGGCTCGTGCCGGCGGCCCCTGCCTCGAGCCAGACGTTGGGCATGCGCTGGAACGGAATGCTGTCGAAGCTGTCCGCGTAGCAGCAGCCCCGCGACTCCGTTTCACCGACGAGATGCGCCTGGTCGCGGATCGTCTGGTACGCCTGGAACACGCCGCCCTTGATGATGTGCCAGCGCGTGGCTTTCACGCCGTCGTCATCGTAGCCGACCGTGGACATCGCCATCGGAAGCGTGCGGTCGCCGATCACGTTCACGATGGGCGAACCGAACTGAAACTTGCCCATCATCTTGTCCGGAGGCGCAAGGAACGATGTGCCGGCGTAGTTCGCCTCGTATCCGAGCACGCGGTCCAGCTCCGTCGAGTGTCCGATGCTCTCGTGGATCGTGAGTCCGAGGTGCGACGGCATGAGAATCAGATCCTTCACTCCGGGCTCCACCGAGGGAGCGGACAAATGCTCGATCGCCTCGGCCGCGAGCTGGGGGCTGCGCTCCAGCATGCCGCACGACTCCACGTGCTCGTAGCCGGCCGTGACGGGATTGTTCTGGAAGCTTCGGCTCTTGCTCTTGCGAGTCGCGAAGTCCACGGCCGTAGCCGTGAACGTCGGGGCCGTTTGCAGAATGAGCTGCTGAATCGCAGAGCCTTCGCTCGATGCGAAGTACTTGTCCTCGGTGCGGAAGACCATCGCGGAATTCATGTTCCGCATCCCCTTCACCTTCCCCGCCCCGTCGTGAATGCGCTGGAGGAACGCGATCTGCTCCTGGATCGAGACCTCGAAGGGGTCCTTCGTGTGCGGCGTGACGTATTTGTCGCGATAGGCCGGCACGGGCGCGAGCTGCACCGGCTTCTGCTTGAGCGCGCTGTTGGCTTTGGCGATCGCCACGGCATCGGCGGTGGCGCGGGCAATCGCGTCTTTGGTTACGTTCGGACTCGCCGAGAATCCCCAGGACCCCGAATGAATGACGCGCACCCCGAAGCCGAAGCTTCCGGTCTCGATCACTCCCGGAACATGGTTGACGCGATCGGTGCCGCGCTCGGGGCTCGTTCGCAGCGAGATCGAGCGGTTCCGGTAGCGGTTGATGCGGATGTCTGCGTAGGTGGCGCCCAGGTCTTTGGCGCGCTGCAGGGCCACGCCGGAGAGCGCCTCGAGGTCGGCGAGCGGCAGCGACTCGGCGCGAACCTCTTCTACGAGCCAGAAGGGACCGTCGACCAGATCCACGACGGCCGCGGCCCCCGCCGCAATACCGACATTGCGCAGGAATTCACGACGCGTGAGGGACATGAGGCCTCCAGCAGGTCGAGTCACGGGGATTGGAGGCGCAAAGATACTCCGTTGTGGGCCCGATTACCAGACCCGCTCGCTGCCTGCCCGTCAGCGAACGCCACACTCCTTGCGCCACCTCGATTCCAGCTCCGCGGGGGAGAGGCGCAGCTGGTTTGCCGCGCTGCTCACGATGGTGGCCGGATCCTGTCCCGCGGACAGGAGTGCACGGAGGCCCGGCAGCCCGGCCCCGTCGAAGACCATGTTGCACAACACGGCGAGCCCGCTGTAGCCCACATCGAGGCCGCCTCTGCGCAGCGGCGGATTCTCGAGCACGCCTTGAAGCGACAATTCGGGATGATCGGACAGGTATTGCGCCAACGCCGGGAGCAGCTCCGCATAGTCGAGACCTGCCGAGCCGCCGGTCCATGTCATGAGCCCTTCAGACACCAGGCGATGTGTTTGGCTGGAAATCTCCGGAGCGAGGACGATGTGCGCCAGCTCGTGCCGGTAGCTCTCGCCATGGGTCGCCGAACCGACGTACGCGTGTCGCCCGGCGACATTCGACCGACCGCCGACGGGGTCGCCCCCCAGCGGAAAGAACTCGAGCCCGAGCGCCCGCAGCGTTTCCGCAAGATCGTCCGTGAAGTAGAACGTGATCGGATCGGGTGTGGGACGTTCAAAGGCTCGAGCCAGAGAGTCGACGAACGCGGCGGTTGCGCTTGCGCGCCGTCGGTCGAACGCATGCTTCGGGGGATAGACGAACGTAACCTTGCCGATCGTCACCCGCTCCCAATCGCGCGTCGTGCGCGGGAGCGCGTTTGCGAGCACCCATCGCCCATTCTCTTGCGTGGCATAGACGCGGTAGAGGGCGAGGGGTCGGACGTCGAGAGTCGAGTCCTCCACCGCGGTGACCAGTGTGCGGAGAACGTATGTGTTCGGGAGGTCGGCTGCAGGGCCCAGGTCGACCACCGCAAAGCGAGTGAACCCCTGATACACGTACGGGAGGAGGAGGTCGTAGTCTCCGCCCGTCGAGCGCTCCGAGGACGACCACAGCGTCGCGCGGAGCGAGTCCGAGGGCTCGGTGAGGTAGCGCTTCCAGAGTGCGAGGATCTCGCGCTCCGGCGACAAGTTCTCCTGCACGCCGAAGCCGACCACGAAGCGCAAGGACTGCACGGGGAGCCGGGCCGCGGCGGGCTCGCTCCAACCCGCCGCCAGGATGAGTCCGATCCAGACGATCGTGCACCGCATGGGCTCCCTCGCGCTCCGGTGGCGACCACTCTACGCCTTCGTGGCGGGGCGTGGTAACGTCGCCGCGCGGAACATCGAACACAACCGGGCGCCTGGCCGCCCGGAGTTCACGACCCGAAGGGGGCACGTCATGCAGCTCGGCGCATTTTCCGTGAGCCTGGCCGTCAAGGACATCGAGGCTTCGAGGGCGTTCTACGAGAATCTGGGCTTCAAGCCGTTCGGCGGCGACGCTTCGCAGAACTGGCTCATCCTCAAGAACGGCAACTACGTGATCGGACTGTTCCAGGGCATGTTCGAGAAGAACATCCTGACGTTCAATCCCGGCTGGAACCAGGACGCGCAGAAGGTCGACTCGTTCACCGACGTGCGCGAGCTCCAGAAGCAGCTCAAGGCGAAGGGCATGAAGTTCGAGGTGGAGGCGGACGAGACGACGACGGGGCCCGCGAGCTTCATGACGATCGATCCCGACGGAAACCCGATCCTGTTCGACCAGCACGTGTGATGCGCGCCACAACGTTCATCCAGAGATGGGCGAGTGGGCTTGCTCTCGCACTCGTGACTGCGAGCGTTCTCGTCACCACGGCCGGATGCTCCGGCGACCAGCGCGCTCCCGAGCCGGCGGCCCCGGCGGATGCGAACGAAGTGACCGGCACGCTCATCGCAATGAAGGACGATCGCCCGGTCGACGGCGGGATCGACCTTACGCTCGAGACCGCTCCGGGCGTCCGTGAGGTGGTGCGAGTGGGATCGATCTTCATCGCCGGGCCTCGCGACTCCATTCAAGCGATGCACGAGGTCGTCGACGCAGCGAAGCTCGGCGATCGCCTGCGCGCTCGCGGTGCGCGCGACGAAGACGGGGTCCTGCGGGCGCGGGTTCTGGAATTGCTCCCGCGCTAGTGCGCGGCCACCTCGGGCAACGGAAAACCCCGGGAGCTTGCGCCCCCGGGGTCCGTGGGACCTCCGTGTTGTCTAGCGAGTTCGTACCTAGCTAGAGGTCCTCCAGAAGTGCTCTCTAGAAGTCCTCGCCGTAGCCGCCGCCACCGGCCGGCATCTGCGCCTTCTTCTTCTCCGGGATCTCGGTGATGAGCGCCTCGGTCGTGAGCAGGAGCCCGGCGACCGACGCCGCGTTCTGCAGCGCCGAGCGCGTCACCTTGGTCGGATCGATGATGCCGGCCTCGAACATGTCCACGTACTCTTCCGTGTCCGCGTTGAAGCCGACCGTCTTCTTCTCCTTCTTGACGTGCTCGACCACGACCGAACCCTCGAGCCCGGCGTTGTTCACGATCTGGCGAAGCGGCTCCTCGAGCGCGCGGCGCACGATGTTCACGCCGACCAGCTCGTCACCGGTCATCTCGGCCGCCAGCTTGTCGAGCGCCGGAAGGGTGCGCAGATAGGCGATGCCGCCGCCCATCACGATGCCTTCCTCGACCGCGGCACGGGTCGCATGGAGCGCGTCCTCGACGCGGGCCTTCTTCTCCTTCATCTCGGTCTCGGTCGCGGCCCCGACGTTCACGACCGCAACGCCGCCGGCGAGCTTCGCGAGCCGCTCCTGCAGCTTCTCGCGGTCGTAGTCCGACGTCGTCTCCTCGATCTCACGACGGATCTGGGCGACCCGGCCCTGGATCTCGGCCTTCTTGCCCGCGCCCTCGACGATCGTCGTGTTCTCCTTGTCGATCGTGATCCGCTTCGCGCGGCCCAGGTCCTCGAGCTTCACGCTCTCGAGCTTGATTCCGAGGTCCTCCGAGATCACCTTGCCGCCCGTGAGGATCGCGATGTCCTCCATCATGGCCTTGCGGCGGTCGCCGAAGCCCGGCGCCTTGACCGCGCAGACCTGGAGCGTGCCACGCAGCTTGTTGACCACCAGCGTGGCGAGCGCCTCGCCCTCGACATCCTCGGCCACGATCAGGAACGGCTTGCCCTTCTGCGCGATCTTCTCGAGCAGCGGGAGCAGGTCCTTCATGCCGGAGAGCTTCTTGTCGTAGAGCAAAACCTGCGCGTCCTCGAGGGCGCACTCCATCCCTTCCTTGTCGGTCACGAAGTAGGGCGAGATGTAGCCCTTGTCGAACTGCATGCCCTCGACCACTTCGAGCGTGGTGTCGATCGAGCGCGCCTCTTCGACCGTGATCGTGCCGTCCTTGCCGACCTTCTCCATTGCCTCGGCGATGATGCGGCCGATCGACGAGTCGGAGTTCGCCGAGATCGTGGCGATCTGCTCGATCTCCTTGTTGTCCTTGACCGGCTTCGAGAACTTCTTGATCTCGGTCACCACCGCCTCGACGGCCTTGTCGATGCCGCGCTTGATCGCGATGGGCGACGAGCCCGCGGTGACGTTCTTCAGGCCCTCGCGGAAGATGGCCTCCGCGAGGACGGTCGCGGTCGTCGTGCCGTCACCCGCGATGTCCGAGGTCTTCGAGGCGACCTCGCGCACCATCTGGGCGCCCATGTTCTGATACGGACTGTCGAGTTCGATTTCCTTGGCGACGGTAACGCCGTCCTTCGTGACGGTGGGCGAGCCCCACTTCTTGTCGAGGACGACGTTGCGCCCGCGCGGACCGAGGGTGACCTTGACGGCCTTCGCGAGGATCTCGACACCCTCGAGCACGGCCTTGCGGGCGTCCTCGGCGAACAGCAACTGCTTGGCAGCCATTCTGAAACCTCCGTGGATCGGTTCTGTGGATCTGTTCTGAGGAGAAGACTTGGACTGGGTTCCGGGACGCGCTATCCGACCACGGCGAGAACGTCGTCCTCGCGCAGGATCACGTACTCGTCGCCGTCGATCTTGACCTCGGTGCCGGAATACTTGCCAATGAGGATGCGATCGCCCTTCTTCACTTCAGGGACGACGCGCTTGCCGTCGTCGGTCAGGCGGCCGGGGCCGACAGCGACGACCTCTCCCTGGAGCGGCTTCTCCTTCGCGGTATCGGGAATGATGATTCCACCCTTCTGGGTCTCGGTTTCGTCCACCCGCTTGACGAGCAGACGATCGGCGAGGGGCTTCACGTTCATGTGGTTGTTCCTCCTTGCTCTGTTCTGAGCGCTTGGTCGTTGGTGCGCGACTGCCGGGGAGCCGACTCGCGGCGGGGGCGGTGCCGTTGGGGCGACCGCTGCGCGAGTCTGATGGAAGCGGGAATCTTTAGCAATCAGACGTCGCGATTGCCAGGGTGTGTTTGGCTCCCGTGGCACACACCTAAGATGCACTATTCCAACGCTTTTCGCTTGTGAAAAAAATCTCAATAAGCGCCATTTGCGAGGGCCAACTTGCCCCGAGGCAAGTTGTGTTTGGACAGCCTAATTCGAGCTATCGCATTGATTTGAATGACTTTGGATCGTTTTTAGCGTTCCGCCGCTCGCCCGGGCTCCTCGCAGGGAGCGCAGGCAGCGTCGGGCGAAGCCTCGGGCGCCGGCTCAACCTGAAGAGTGACGTGCTCGACGCCGAACTCCTGGCGCAGCACGCCGCGCACTCCGGCGAGCACGCGCTGGCTCTCGGCGACCGAAAGTGCCGAGTCCGTGACGATGTGTGCCGAGAGCACCGCGAAGCGCGAGGCCACGCTCCAGACGTGGAGGTCGTGGACCGCCCGCACGCCCTCCGCGTTCTCCATCGCCTCGCGGACGCGCTCGACGCGCAGGCGGGCCGGCGCGCCCTCCATGAGAACGTGCACCGTGTCGCCGAGGAGGCGCACGCCTGCGTACGCGACCAGAAGAGAGATGAAGAGACTCGCGAGCGGGTCGGCGATCGTCCATCCGCGGCCGAGCACAAGGAGCCCCGCGACGAGGGCGCCGACCGAGCCGAGCGTGTCCGAGACCGCATGCAGGAATGCACCCCGCATGTTGAGGTCGTTCCGGCTCCCGCCCAGGAGGACGAACGCCGAAACGAGGTTCACTACGAGCCCGATGGCCGCGACGGCCGCGACCGTTCCACCTTCGAGCGACGGCGGCGCAGAAAGGCGGCGGACGGCCTCGAACACGACGAGAGCGGCAATGACGACGAGCACGACCCCGTTCGCGAGCGCGGCCAGGATCTCGCTCCGGTAGTAACCGAAGGTTTTGTCCGTCGAGGCGGGCCGGGTCGCGAACGATGCCGCCGCGAACGAGAGCGCGAGCGCTCCCACGTCGCCGAGCATGTGTCCGGCGTCGGACAGAAGCGCGAGGCTGTTCGTCCACCATCCCGCGATGAACTCGACGAGGCAGGTGAGCGCGTTCAGGGCGAGCACGATCGCGAGCACCCGCTTCGTCTGGCCGTGCGTATGCATGCGGGCATTGTGCGCCGCGCGCAAAGACCTTGCAAGGCGCGCGCGGCCCCGCATAATACGCTCACGGCCGGCACGCGCCCCTGCGCCACCGCGCCCTCGCCGACCCGGGTCCCCGCCCCGCCGGCATTCCCTTCTTTTCGAGGACACACGTGGAGTCCCGTTCGATGGCACTTTCCCGGGTCTGGGTCGAGGACGGTTGCATCCTTTGCAACCTGTGCGTCGAGATCAGTCCCGAGATCTTCGTGCTCGAGGACGAGCGCTGCTACGTGCGCCCAGAGGCCGACCTCGATTCCCACGAAGAGGAGATCCGGCAGGCTGCGATCGACTGCCCGGTCGGCGTGATCAAGATCGTGGAGGAGTAGCCCCTGCGCCCCGTGCTGACGGGCCTCCTGCTCGTCGCCCTCGTGGCCGGCGACCTGTGGGCCCTGCTCACGACCGACGGGCGGGCCTTCGACCGCGCGGCCTACCACGCGATCCACGACACCTATCGAGCACCCTGGCTCGATGCGAGCATGCAGTTCGCCACGAAAATCGGTGAGACCAAGAGCGGCCTGTTCGGCCTCGCGTTCTTCGGCTTCTTCGGGACTCCGGCCGCCCAGGGCACGGCGAAGCTCGCGGCCGTGAGCCTGCTCGGTTCGGGCGGAATCGTGATGGCGACCAAGTGGCTCGTGAATCGCGAGCGTCCCGAACCGGGCGGCCATGAACGGTCGAACTCCTCGTTCCCCTCCGCGCACGCGAGCGGGGCCGCCGCCGTCGCGGTGCTCGTATCGCGACGCCACGGGCGGCTCGGCTGGATCGCGTGGGCGCTCGCGATCTGGATCGGGCTCTCCCGCATCTACCTCGGGCGGCACTATCCGACCGACGTGCTGACCGGATTCCTGCTCGGCGCGATCGTCTCCTGGCTCGTGATCCGCGGCGAGAGCTGGTTCGAGCGGCTGCACTTCTGATCGCGCGCCCCCGATGCGAGACCGGGTCGACGTGCTCGTGGTCGGCGGCGGAATTCACGGCGCATGCGTCGCGCGCGACGCGGCCACGCGCGGTCTCACTGTCGCACTTCTCGAGCAGGCCGACCTCGCCTCGGGGACCTCGAGCCGCTCCTCGAAGCTGATCCACGGCGGTCTTCGCTACCTCGAAACCGGACAGTTCGGGCTCGTGCGCGAGGCGCTCGCCGAGCGCTCGATCCTGCTTGCGACCGCTCCTCATCTCGTTCGTCCGCAGCCGTTCCTCCTCCCCTTCGACGGCCGCGGCGGGCGTCCCGAATGGCTCGTGCGCTTCGGGCTCACGCTCTACGACCAGCTGGCCCGCCGCTCCGGGCGCTCGGGGCGTTCCGGGCTTCCGCGACATCGATGGCTCGGGCCCGCCGAAGCGCTCGCGCTCGAGCCCGGGCTGCCGCCCGAAGGACTTCGGGGTGCTGCGCTGTTTCACGATGCGCAGATGGACGATGCGCGCCTCGTCGTCGCAAACGCGGTAGCCGCAGGGCGCGCCGGCGCGGACATCCGGACGCGCACCCGCGTCACGGGGCTCGAGTCCTTGCATCCCGAGGGCAGCGGCTGGCGCGCGCTCACGGATCACGGCGAGGCGATCGAGGCGCGCGTCGTGGTGAACGCCGCCGGGCCGTGGGCGGACGCCATGCGCCGTCTCGCCTCGCCGGGGTGCGCCCCGGCGCTCCGCCCGACGCGCGGCACGCACGTCGTGGTTCCGCGCCTCACGCACACGCACGCGCTCCTTCTTCTCGCCCGGCGCGACCGCCGCGTGTTCTTCGTCGTGCCGTGGGGATCTCGATCGCTCGTCGGAACGACCGACGTCGATCACGCGGGGCCTCCCGAGGGCGTGTCGCCCGCGACCGAAGACGTGCGTTACCTGTGGGACGAGATCGCCGCACGCTGGCCGGAGCGCTCGTCGTCGCTCCCGTCTGAAACGGGACGCGTGTTCGCGGGGCTTCGTTCGCTCGTACGCACGGACTCGCGCGTTCCATGGCGAAACACGCGTGAAGCTCGAATGCTCGAGGAGCGCGGCGTCTTGACACTGGTCGGCGGGAAGTTCACGACCGCGCGCCGGCTGGCCGAGCGTACGGTGGATCGCGTGATCCAGCTGGCGGCGAGCGGGGCTACGACGGGCACCGGTGCCGCGCGGACCGTCGGTCCCTGCCGCACTGCGACCGATCCCCTGCCCGGTGGCGAAGAACGTGAGCGCGCGATCCGCGAGCGCGCACAGGCGAAACCGGGCATAGTCTCCGGGCTCCGGCAGGCTGAAGTCGCTTACGCCGTCGACTGCGAGTTCGCCCGCTCGATCGCGGACGTGCTGTGGCGACGCACGGGGCTGTGGCTCGATCGACACGCGGCGCTCTCCGTCGCCGAAACCGTGGCGGACTGGATGGCGCCGGTCCTCGGCTGGTCGCCCGCGGAGCGCGCGACACAGCTCGAGGAGTTCCGTGCGGAATGTGCGGCGGAGGAGCGATGGATCGCCGAGGCCGCTTTCGCGCCCTAAGCGCAAGGATGGAACCGCCGCACCAGCCTCACCAAAGGAGGGCGCGATGGCCGGACCCCTGATCTTGGCGATCGACGAAGGAACGACGGGCGCGCGAGCGCTCCTGCTCGATCGCGAGGGGCACATTCACGGGCAGGGCTACGAGGAGATCCCACAGCACTACCCGAGCCCCGGCCACGTCGAACACGACGCCGAGGAGATCTGGGAGGCAACCCGGTCGGCGATCGGGAAAGCCCTCGCTTCGGCCGATCTGCGCGGACCCGGGGACGTCGCCCTCAAGGTCGCCGCCATCGGGCTCACGAACCAGCGCGAGACGACGCTTCTGTGGGAGCGAAAGACCGGCCGTCCCCTGGGACGCGCGATCGTGTGGCAGGACCGGCGCACGGCGGCGATGTGCGATGCCCTGAAGCGCGCGGGCCACGAAGGACGCGTGCGCCGCCTCACGGGGCTCGTGCTCGATCCATACTTCTCGGGCACCAAGCTCACCTGGCTCCTTCGAAACGTGCGCGGCACCGCGCGTCGCGCAGCGCGCGGCGAGCTCGCGTTCGGGACCATGGACACGTGGCTCCTGTGGCGCCTCACCGGCGGGCGGGTGCACGCGACCGATCCGACGAACGCGTCGCGCACGCTTCTCTACCGGAGCGATCGCCTCGCGCGCGCATCGTTCGACGACGCGCTGCTCGATCTCTTCGAGGTTCCCCGTGCGCTCCTGCCCGAGGTGCGCCCGTCGGCCGGCGAATTTGGAACGACGCGCGGCGTCCCTGGACTCCCCGATGGATTGCCGATCCTGGGCGTCGCCGGCGACCAGCAGGCGGCCCTGTTCGGCCAGGGCTGCGTGACCTCAGGCGCGATCAAGAACACCTACGGCACGGGTTGCTTCCTCATGGAGTTCACGGGTACCAAGCGCGTCCTCTCGCAGCACGGCCTGCTCACGACCGTCGCGTGCGGCGAACGCGGCGAGCCCGCGTACGCGCTCGAGGGTGCGGTCTTCATCGCCGGAGCCGCGATTCAGTGGCTGCGCGATGCGCTCGGCATGATCGGCTCGGCGGCCGAGACCGAAGCGCTCGCTCTCTCCGTGCCCGATACGGCGGGAACCACGTTCGTCCCCGCGTTTGCGGGTCTCGGAGCCCCGCACTGGAACGCGCACGCGCGCGGCGCGTGGATCGGACTTA
Organism: Candidatus Eiseniibacteriota bacterium; assembly: GCA_050733935.1. Taxonomy (GTDB): domain Bacteria; phylum Eisenbacteria; class RBG-16-71-46; order RBG-16-71-46; family DASYSL01; genus JBOHUC01. Next base: position 15,147 of record JBOHUC010000060.1, read on the forward strand.
CGCGCGGGGCGGGGCGCGCACACCTCGTGCGGGCCGTGCTCGAAGCGATCGCGTGGCAGACCCGCGACGTGGTCGAGTCCATGGCGAAGGACAGCCATCGAAGGCCGCGCGCCCTGCGCGTCGACGGCGGTGCGGCGGCCAACGCATTCCTCATGCAGTTCCAGGCCGACGCGCTCGGGATTCCGGTCGTGCGCCCGCGGATGCTCGAGACGACGGCGCTCGGTGCGGGGCTTCTCGCTATGACGGCCCTCGGGTGGACGGGCATCGGGCGCGCGGCACGGGCGGCCGAGGCGACGTTCAAACCGCGTGTGTCGCGCGCCGCCCGCGAGAGTGGGTACGCCGCCTGGACGCGCGCGGTCAACGCCGTGCTCGCCGGCACGCGGGCTCTGCGCGCCCCGGCCCGTCGGGCGTGAGAGCGTTCGCGCGGGGCGTCGCGCGCGCTTTCGGGGCACTCGCTCTCGGGGCGCTCGCCGTCGCGATCGTGCCGGCCCCGGCGCGGGCCGGCGTCGTTCACCTCTCGCTGTTCCATCCGCTCAGCACGAACTCCGACCCGAACGCCTCCGCCGTCCTCGCGCTTTCGCTCGTCCAGAGCCGCATCGGCGCGCTCAACGGGATCGGCGCGCATCCGGTCGTCTCGCAGGTCTCTGACCACGCCTACGGAGCCCAGTTCGCCGGCGTGTACTCGCGCGTTTCCGGACCGGTCAAGGGCCTCACGGTCTCGTTCTTCGGATTGAACTCGGTCGGCGGCTCGGTGGATGGAGCCCAGCTCTCCGGAATCGTGAACCTCGTCGAGTCGGACATGGGCGGAGTCCAGTTCGCCGGCACCGTGAATTCGGTGCGCGGCAATCTGAACGGAATTCAGCTCGCGACGTTCGTGAACCTGAGCGGCGGGCGGTCGGGCTTCCTGCAAGTCTCGACGGCAGGGAACATCTCCGAAGGCCCGTTCCACGGCGCGCAACTCTCGACGTTCGTCAATGTCGGCCAGCAGAAGGTCGCGGGCGTCCAGTGGGGCGCGGGGAACATCGCCGGCTCGCTCCACGGTGTCCAGTTCGGGCTCCTCAATTTCACGACCGACAACCAGGGCGTCCAGTTGGGTGCGGTGAACATCTCGAAGCCGAACGGCGGCGTGCCGATCGGGCTCGTGAATCTCTCGACCGAGACGCGGGCGGTCGAGTTCGCCGCGTTCGCGAGCACACTCTCGGCGGTCAACGTCGGAGTGCGCACGATCGTCAACGGCTTCCAGTCCACCCTCACGGCCGGAGGCCTCGATCTCGAAGGGGATGTCCGCGAGAGCGCGTTCCTGACCTGGAACTACGGCTACCGTGTGCCGCTCGGCGAGCGCTTCGCGCTCGGCATGGATCTCGGCTTCGCGCACATCATTCCGGAGAGGACCGAGGATCCGGACGACCACGATGACCTCCACTTCGCGGTCCTCGCGCGCGCGCTCGGCGAAGTGCGGATCGGCTCGCGCGTCGGGCTCCTGGCCGGGCCGGGCGTTGCGCGGATCTACGACGCGTACTCGCGGTCCGCCGGCCGCGAGACGACGCTCCTCCTCACCGGTGGCCTCGTGGTGCGGCCGTGAGGCGCGCGCGGACGCCACACGCCACGTTTGTCGCGGTTGTCACGGCCGCCGCGGTTGCCGCGCTCGCGCTCGGGGGGGCCTCCGGTCTGCTCCTGCCGATCACGGCGACCGCCCAGGTCGCACCGCCCGACATCCCGCCGTTCGCTCCGACGGCTCCGACCGACGCCGCGGCCGATTCCATCGCCGATGCCGTCGCCGATGCCGCAGCCGACTCCGTCGACGCCGAGCCCCGCGTCACGCATCCCGTGCGCGCGTTCGCGGAAGTCACGGGAGTGAACCTGCTTGTCTGGTCGTACAACCGCTATCTGCGCGAAGGCGGCGGCGAGGGCTTCAAGATCGGCTGGAGCGCATGGAACGAGAACTTCGAAAACGGCTTCGACTGGGATCCCAACAACTTCAGCACGAACCAGTGGGCCCATCCGTTCCACGGGAGCCTCTATTACAACGCGGCGCGCTCGAACGGATACAACTACTGGGAATCGATGGGATTCGCGTTCGCGGGCAGCTTTCAGTGGGAGTTCCTGGGCGAAGCGCGCCACCCCTCGATCAACGACTGGGTGAACACGAGCGTGGGCGGCGCCTCGCTCGGCGAGATGACGCACCGCCTGGCGGCCGAAGTTCGCGACAACTCCGCGACCGGGGCAGGCCGCGTGGGACGCGAGATCGCGGGCCTTGCGATCGATCCCATGGGCGGCGTGACCCGGATGCTGAGCGGGGAGTGGGGACGGGTCGAGCCGCGGGCGGCCGCGAAGCCCACGTCCTCCGCCTTGCACATGCGATTTCGCTTCGGCGCGCGCACCGTCTACGACCAGGAGTTCAACGGCGCCGACACGACGGGCGCCTTCCTTCAGGCGCAGTTCGCCTACGGCAGCCCGTTCCAGAAACGCTTCCGCCGCCCCTACGATCACTTCACGGCCACGGTGCAGGTGAACTTCAACGACCGTCAGACCCTCGGCCAGGTCACGGTCGCCGGCATGCTCGCCCGCAAGCGTCTACCCGGGGGCGCAAAGGCCGAGCACGTGCTCGCGGCGTACCAGCATTACGACTATTTGAACAATCGGGCGTTCGAGCTCGGCGGACAGTCGTTCAGCGCCGGCGTCCTCTCGCGCTTCGGGACGCCGAGCCCCAAGTACCGGTTCGAGACCGCGCTCCAGCTCACGGGCGTGTTGCTTGGCGCGACCAAGTCCGATTACGCGAACCAGACGTCGCGCTCGTACGACTACGGGCCCGGATACGGCGTGCGCTTTGCGGGGGCTTTCTCACGTGACACGTGGGACATCCTCCGCATCGGCTATTACGACTTCTTCCTCTTCACCGTGAACGGGAATCGCGGCAAGCACCGCCTCCGGCTCACGTTCCTCGGCGCGAGCGTACCCCTCTCGCGAGCCACGGCGCTGGGCGCGGAATACCAGCTCTACGTCGCGGAGCGCCAGTACGCGGACTTCCTGCAGGTGGACGATCGCAGCCCGCAGCTTCAGCTCTACGCGCGCGCTCAGTTCTAGATTGTTTCGAGGGATGGGCGAAGGGGCTAGAACGTCCAGTTCACCGTGACCGAGAGCGGCACGAACCAGCCGTGATCGAACAGCGCGTCGCCGTAGTCGGCATAGGTTGCGGTCAGGAGCATCCCGGCCGCGACGTCGTTCGACACGTGGAACTCGTAGCCGACGCCGCCCGTGTAGGCGATGCCCGTCTGGTCGGTCGCGACCAGGTTGATGTCCTCGCCGTGCTCGTCGGCATCCGCGGTCGAATAGCGTCCGGATGCGATCCCGACTCCGCCACGCAGGTAGAAGCCCGACCAGGCATTCTCGAGGTTCCCCGGCACGAACGTCGCCGTGGCCGTCCACGCTTGCATCGAGCGCCGGATCCGCTCGCCGCCGCTTCCGCGCTCGGTCAGCCAGTCCTGCCACGCGACGCCCACTCGCACTCGTTGAGAGAGAGCGCGCTGGATGGTGATCCCGGGAGTCGCGCCGTCCTTCGCGTAGAACTCCTCGCCGGGCGCCGGCGGCGTGATCTCACCGTGCCCGAGTCCGAGACCGAGTCCGAGCGTCCAGCCCTTGCGCGCAACCGTCTCCAGCGCACACGCCGGCGCGGGCGCAACCGCGTCGAGCGCGAGCGCACATGCGAACGCGCATGCGAGCGACCACGAGAACGCGCGCGCGGTCGCGAGCACGCGCCGTCCCGCGACCGGGAGGGACGCGGAGAATTCCGGGCGATGGTTCACGGCCGCACACGTTAGACGACTCCCGGAACTCCCGCGACCGAAATCTTTCCGCCCCGCCGTACGCTTTCCTGTGGCGCAAAGGCCTCGCTCCGTGGATGATCCCCGCCAACGTGAAGCCCGGACTCCTCCGCCCCGCCTTTCCCGCGTTCGCGAATGCGTTCGCGCTTGCGCTTGCTGCGGCCGCGATCGTTTGCTCGCCGGCCGGAGCGCAGGTGCATTTGTCGCTCTTTCATCCGGTGAGCACGAACCCCGATCCCAACGCGTCCGCGAACTTCGCGCTCTCGGTCTTTCACAGCCGCATCGGGTCGTTGAACGGCCTCGGCCTTCATCCGATCGTCTCGACGGTCGGCGGGCAGGCGACCGGCGTCCAGATCGTCGGTGCGTATTCGCGCGTCGGCGGCGCGTTCAAGGGCGTCATGCTCACCGGCGCGATCGCCTCCGTCGGAGACGACGTGCGCGGGCTCCAGACGGCCGGCATCGGCAACTTCGTCGAGGGAGGCTTCGGCGGCATTCAGACCGCCGGCGTGCTCAACGCGGTCGCCGGGGACTTCGGCGGGCTCCAGTTCGCCTCCGTCGTCAACATGAACAGCGCGAACACGCAGGGCATCCAGATCTCGGCGGTGGCGAACGTCGTCGAGGGCGGAATGAACGGCCTCCAGGCCGCAGGCGGAATGAACCTCACCGAAGGGGCCGCAAACGGGCTTCAGGTCGCGGTCGGCAACATCGCGGGCGAAAGCCGGGGCGCGCAGATCGGCCTCTTCAACTTCGGCAGTCGCGTGCACGGGCTTCAGCTCGGTGCGGTGAACGTAGCCGGATCGCACAGCGGGATCCCGATCGGGCTCGTGAACTTCTCGCGCCAGAACGGCCGCGTCGAGCTCGTCGCGTTTGGCAGCACGCTCTCGGCCGCGAACGTCGGCGTGCGGACGACCGTGAACCGCTTCCAGTCCACGCTCTCGGCCGGCGGGATCGACCTTCAGGGCGATGTTGAGACGGCCGCGTTCCTGACCTGGAACTACGGCTACCGTTTCCCGCTCGGCGGCGCTTGGTCGCTCGGCGCCGACGTCGGATTCACGCACATCATGCCCGAGAAGACGGACGATCCGACGGACCACGACCGGCTCCACTTCGCACTCCTCGGAAGGCTCCTGCCCGAGGTCCAGGTCTCGCCGGCGGTCGCGATCTTCGCCGGCCCCGGCTTCGCGACGATCTTCGACGAGTACTCGCAGCACGCCGGAAGCGAGACCGAATTTCTCGCGACCGCAGGACTGGCGGTGAGGCCATGACGACGCGCGTTCGCCCCGGCCGCCTCCCGCGCCCCTGCCCCCGCGCGCTCGCCACGGTCGTCGCCGCGGCTATGGCGTCGCTCATGCTCGTCCTCGCGGCGCCCGCGCTCCGGGCTCAGGAATCCAGCGTCACACCCGACACGACCGGATACGTCCCGCCGCGCAAGAACGCGTTGCGCGCGATCGGCGAGATTACGTTTATCAACACGGCCGTGTGGAGCTACAACCGCTACATTCGGCCCGGCGGCGGCGAGGGATTCAAGATCGGCTGGACATCGTGGAACGAGAGCTTCGAGAACGGCTTCGACTGGGATCCGAACAACTTCTCGACCAACCAGTTCGCACATCCGTACCACGGGAACCTGTACTTCAACGCCGGCCGCTCGAACGGATTCTCGTACTGGGAGTCGATGGGATTCGCGTTCATGGGGAGCTGGCAGTGGGAGTTCCTCGGAGAGGCGCGCCATCCGTCGGTCAACGACTGGGTGAACACGAGCCTCGGCGGTGTGGCGCTCGGCGAAATGACGCACCGGCTCGCCACGACCGTGCGGGACAACACCGCGACCGGCGGGGATCGCTTCTGGCACGAGTTCGGCGGATTCTTCATCGACCCGGCCGGCGGTCTCACGCGCTTCCTCTCGGGCGACATGTTCAAGGTCCAGCCGAATCCCGACGACCGGTTCCCGACGCACGTGGGTGTCGAGGGGAGTTTCGGTCTCCGCACGACGTACGTGGATCACATTCCAGAGTCCGACACGACGGGGTGGATCGCGAGCTTCCGCTTCTCGTACGGCGACCCGTTCCAGCCGCGCTTCCGGAAGCCGTACGAGCACTTCAGCGCGTACGTGCAATTGAACGGCGAGGAAGAGAACAAGCTCGGGCAGGTCGACGTGACCGGCATGCTCGCCCGGAAGCGCTTCTCGACCGGCGGGAAGGCGGAGCACATCCTGGGCGCGTACCAGCACTACGACTATCTGAACAATCGCGCGTTCGAGCTCGGTGGGCAGTCGTTCAGCGCCGGACTCAATTCACGCTTCGGCGCTCCAGGCTCGCGCTACAAGGTCGTGACCGGCGTGTACGTCGCGGGCGTTGTCCTCGGCGCGACGAAGTCGGACTACGAGAACCAGACGGCCCGGAGCTACGACTACGGTCCCGGCTTCGGGACGCGCTTCAACGGATCCCTCGTCCGCGACGGGTGGGACATCCTCCGCCTGGGGCACGACCAGTACTACATCCACTCCGTGAACGGAAACCGGGCGGATCATTTCCTGAGCATGAGCTACCTCGGCGTGAGCATTCCGCTCGGCCCGTCGTTCGCGCTCGGCGGCGACTATCAGCTCTATCTGGCCGACCGGAACTACGCCGACTTCCCCGATGTCGAGCAGCGTAGCCCGCAGGTGCAGGCCTACTTGCGCGCGAAGCTGTAGCTCTCCTCCCAAACGCCGTTTCACCACGCCTCTTCCCCGCCGCGCGGGATCTGCCAGAATCCCGGGACCATGGACCCTGTCCGCGAGCCGGCCGAAGAGGAGCTTGCCCGCATCGTTCGCCATGCATCCACGGTCGCGGTGGTCGGGATGAAGGACGACTCGCGGCCGTTCGAGCCGGCGCATGCGATTCCACGAATCTGCCGCGATCTCGGGATGCGAATTCTTCCCGTCAACCCGACCATCGAGTCCGCACTCGGCGTTCCCTCAGTGGACCGGCTCGCGAGTCTGTCGATTCCGTTCGACCTGGTGGACGTCTTCCGGCGTTCGGAACGCATCCCCGAGCTGGCCGAGGAGATCCTCGCGCTGCCACCCGACCGGCGGCCCGCCGTAGTCTGGTTGCAGAGCGGAATCCGGCACGACGCCGCGGCGGCACGACTCGAAGATGCCGGCATCCGGGTCGTGCAGGACGCCTGCCTCGGCGTTTACGCGCAGCGCTATCGAAGGAGAACTTTGTCGAGATGATGGGCTCGACCATGACGGGCACGACCGGGATGCTTGTGCTGGCCCGGCTGCGGGCCTATTTTTTTCGCCATGCCCATGTCCCGGGACCAGGTCCGAGAGATCCTCCGCCGGCTCACGCGCCATGGGTCAATCGACGACCTGGCGAAACGCCTCGAGCCCGTCTCCCCGGCCGAGCACCCCCTGCCCCACGACGTCCCGCACCCGAGCGACAGCACGAGCGAAGGCCGCGACCGGCGCCTTGCCTATCTGGCGGAGCGCGGATTCGATGTCCCTCACCTCGCCGGTCGCGCGGGCCCGCCCGATCCCGCCGACCTGGCGGGCAACATCGAAAACTTCATCGGCATGGCGCAGATCCCGGTCGGCCTGGCCGGGCCGCTGCGCGTGCACGGCGTCCACGCGCACGGCGACTATCTCGTGCCGCTGGCCACCACCGAGGCGACGCTGGTTGCGAGCTACCATCGTGGCGCGCGGCTTGTCTCTCACGCAGGCGGTGCCTCGGCGCTGGTCACCACCGAGCACGTGCAGCGGGCGCCCGGGTTCGTCTTCGCGCGTCTGGTCGAGGCCTCCCGCTTCGCCGCCTGGGTGCTCGACCGCTTCGACCGATTCCAGGAGATCACGGCGGCCCGCAGCCGGCACGCGAAGCTCCTCGACGTCGCGACGCACATCGAGGCGAACCACGTCTATCTTATCTTCTCGTTCCACACCGGCGACGCGGCGGGCCAGAACATGGTCACCCTCTGCACGGAAGCGATCTGCGAGGAGATCGCCGCCACGACTCCCGTCAAGCCGCACTCGTGGTACCTCGAGTCGAACATGTCGGGCGACAAGAAGGCGACCGTGCTGAGCTTCCTGCAGGCGCGGGGGCGGCGTGCCATGGCCGAGACGCTTCTGCCGCGGAAGCTCGTCGTGCGCGGTCTGGGAACGACTCCCGAACGCATGGACGAATACTGGCGCCTGAGCTTCGTCGGCGGCGCGCAGACGGGCTCGATCGGCGTGAGCGGGCACATCGCGAACGGGCTCGCTGCGCTGTTCGTGGCCTGCGGCCAGGACGTCGCCTGCGTGAGCGAGGCAAGCGTCGGCATCACGCGACTCGAGCGCACCGCAGAGGGCGATCTCTATTGCAGCGTCACGCTGCCCAACCTGATCGTCGGCACCGTCGGCGGCGGCACGCACCTCCCGACCGCGCGCGAGTGCCTGCGCATCCTGCACTGCGAGGGCGCCGAGGAGGGCCGCGAGGTCGCCTCGAAGTTCGCCGAGATCATCGCGGCCGTCGCGCTCGCCGGCGAGATTTCCATCGTGGGCGCGATCTGCGCAAGCGAGTTTGCGAGCGCACACGAGCACATGCGGCGTCCTGTCGACCCGACGTGAACGCGCCCGAGACGCGGGCACCCCTCTCCGCGCGCCTTCTCACGTACCAGGCCGAGCGGTTCCCGCTCATCCAGTTCGTCCCTCTCATTGCGCTCTTCACGCTCTCCTCGGCGGCGTACTCGCGCCTCGCCCGCGGCGCGCCCGGTTTCGTGCCCGTGCCGATCCTCCTCGTGGGCGCGTTCACCGCGATCACGTTCTTCTTCGTTCTGCGCGTGCTCGACGAGCACAAGGATCGGGACGTCGACCGACGCTTCCGCCCGGAGCTGCCGGTGCCGCGCGGGCTCGTCACGCTGGCCGAGCTGCGGCGCGTCGCCGCGGTCGCCCTCGCCTTCGTCGTCGCGCTCAATCTCGCCGTCGCGCCCGTGCTGCTCCTGCCCTGCGCGCTGGTCGCCGGGTGGGCGGCGCTCATGACGGCGGAGTTCTTCGTTCGCGACTGGCTGCGCGCGCACCCGACGGCCTACCTGCTCACCCACATGGCGATCATGCCGCTCATCGACCTGTACACGACGGGTCTCGACTGGTGGGCTTCCGACGCGGCGGCGCCGCACGGCCTCCCGTGGTTCCTCACGGTCACGTTCCTGAACGGCATGCTCATCGAAATCGGGCGCAAGATCCGCCCGCCCGCCGACGAGCGCGAGGGCGTCGACACCTACTCGAAGGCGTGGGGACGCGGCGTGGCGGTCGCGGTCTGGATCGCGGTTCTGGCGTGCGCGCTGATCGCCGCGATCCTCGCCTCCGAGGCCGTGGGAACCGGCGCCTGGGCAACGGTCGCGCTCGTCGTCGCCGCGATCGCCTGCGCCCTGCCCACGCTTTCCTTCCTGCGCACGCCGACGGCCTCAGCAGCGGGAGCAATCGAGCGGGCGAGCGGCACCTGGCCGCTCGTCACCTACCTCGTGCTGGGATCCCTCGCATATGTGGTGCGCTGGATCGCGGCGGGGAGAGCGGCGTGAACGTTGCCGGTATTCACGGATCGTCCGCCGACGGCGCGCCACCGGCGCGCGAACAGGTCGGCGGCAAGGGCCATGCTCTGCTCCGCATGGTCGCCTGGGCGCGCGAGGGCGGCTTCGACGTGCCGCCGTTCGTTGTGCTCGAGCCGGAGACGGCGGCGGCCATCGGGCGAGTGCGGGACGACTCCGGAGATGACGCGGGAGACAACTCCGGAGACGACTCCGGAGAAGACCCCGGGCACGCCTTGCAGGTCGCGGCCCTGCTCGCGGCGCTCGCGAAGGAGGGGATCGCCGGCAGCGCGGCCGTCCGCTCCTCGGCGGTCGAGGAGGACGGCACCCTGCGTTCGTACGCGGGACAGTTCGCGACGATGCTCAATGTCCCGCTCGACGAGGACGCGGGCAACGTGCTCGTGGCCGCGATCGCCCGGGTCGTGCTCTCTGCGGGGAGCGCGCACGCCGCGGCGTACCGCGCGCGCGCGGCCCTCGAGGGGCGTCCTCGGATGGCAGTCCTGGTCCAGGCGCAGCTCGATCCGGTCGTGGCCGGCGTGGCGTTCTCGGCGGACCCCCTGGGCGGACACGAGGACATTGCAGTCGTCAGCGCCGTCTACGGCCTGGGTGAAGGACTCGTCTCCGGGGCGCTCGACGCCGACACGTGGCGGGTTCCCCGCGATCCCGCAGACCCGCTCGAGGCGCAGATCGCGACCAAGACGCACGCGATCCGCCCCGCCCCCATGAGCGGCACGTGGATGCCCGAGATTCCCGCGGGCGAATCCGCGCTTCCTGCGCTCGCACCCGGCGAAGTCCGTCGGATCGCGGACTGCGCCCGCTTCCTGGCCACGAAATTCGGATCACCGCAGGACGTGGAGTGGGCCCTGGCGGGGCCAGGGCGGCGCCTGTGCGTCCTCCAGTCGCGGCCGATCACATCACAGAGGGCTGGGGTGCGCCGCCTGTGGGACAACTCGAACATCATCGAGAGCTATGCCGGGGTGACGACCCCGCTCACGTTCGCGTTCGCGCGTTCCGCCTACGAGACCGTCTACCGCCAGTTCTGTGATGTGATGGGCGTGCCGCGCACGACCATCGAGGCGAACAGGCTGGTGTTTGCCCATTTGCTCGGCCTCCTGCACGGCCGCGTCTACTACAACCTGCGCAACTGGTACCGCATGCTCGCCCTGTTGCCGGGCTTCGCGTTCAACCGCGGCTTCATGGAGAAGATGATGGGCGTGCGCGAGCCGCTCGACGAGGCCGTCGAGCCCCCCGGCGCCGCCGACCGCGCGCGCGACCTCTTGCGTCTCGCCCGCATGGTCGTTCGCATGGTGGTCGAGGAGCGCCGACTCGACGGGCGCGTGCCGGAGTTCCACGCCCGCGTCGAGCGCGCTCTCGCACCGCTCGACGGACTGGATGTAGCGGTCTTGCCTCCCGAGGATGCGATCGCGCTCTACCGGAAGCTCGAGCAGGAGCTTCTTCACCAGTGGAAGACACCGATCGTCAACGACTTCTTCGCCATGGTGTTCTTTGGGACGCTGACGCGCCTCACCGAGCGCTGGCTCCCCGGTGAGCCTCCGACGCTGGTCAACGATCTCCTGTGCGGCGAGGGAGGCATCGTCTCGACCGTGCCCGCGCGCCTCCTCATGGAGCTCGCCCGCCGGGTGACGGCCGATGCTGCCCTGGCGTCACTCTTCGACGAAATCCCCGATGACACGGACCTGTGGAAGCGATTGTCGTCCGACGCGGGGACTGCGGGATTTTTCCGCGAACTCGAGAGCTATCGGAAGCGTTTCGGCGATCGCTGCATGGAGGAGTTGAAGCTCGAGACCGTGACCCTGTCCGAGGAACCCGCGACGATCCTCTCCACCGTGCGCGCGTACCGCGCGGCGGGCCTGACCGACCCCGAAGCCGCGATCGAGCGGGAGCGGGCCATCCGCCGCGCCGCCGAGGCGCGTGTCGATGCGCGCCTGCGCGGGCCGCGCGGCGGACTCTATCGCTGGGTCCTCAAGCGCGCGCGCCGCCGGGTGCGCGATCGCGAGAACCTGCGCTTCGAGCGCACGCGCGTCTTCGGCGTGGTGCGGCGCATCTTCCTCGCGCTCGGCCGCCACCTCGAGAAGCGAAACACGATCCAGAAGCAGCGCGACGTGTTCGACCTCACCCCCGAGGAGGTCTTCGCTCACTTCGAGGGGGTCTCGCTCTTCGCGAACCTCCGGGACGTGGCGCAACTGAGACGCCGCGTGTTCGACCGCTGGGCCGCCGAGCCGGCACCGCCCGATCGCTTCGAGACCGTCGGATCTCCGGCCGAGTGGCTCGATCTCCCCGGGGCGCGCGCCGCGAAATCCGCCCCGGGCGGGATCGGGGCATGCGAACTGCGCGGCACCGGTGCGTGCCCGGGCATCGTGCGCGCGCGGGTTCGCGTCGTCACCGATCCGCGCGGGGTCCGGGATCTGGCCGGATGCATCCTCGTCGCCGAACGGACGGACCCCGGATGGACGCTCCTCTTCCCCGTCGCCGCCGGCCTGCTCGTGGAGCGCGGCAGCCTCCTCAGCCACTCGGCGATCGTCGCGCGCGAGGTCGGGCTGCCGTGCATCGTGGGTGTGCGCGGACTGCTCTCGACGCTCACCGACGGCGACGAAGTCGAGATGGACGGGACGACCGGCGAGGTGCGGATCCTCGCCCGCGCGAAGGCGGCGCGATGACGGGCGCCACAGGATCGACTGCGCGGGGAGCCGCAGGATCGATCGACCGGCGCGCCTCGTTCGACTTCGTCCGCTACGGCAGCGTGTGGGAGGATGCGGATGTTCTCTGCGAGGCCCTCGCGCCGGGCGCGCGCGGTGGGCGCATGCTCTCGATCGCCTCGGCCGGTGACAACGCGCTCGCGCTCCTCACCCTCGACCCGGCAGAGATCGTGGCCGCCGACCTGAGCCCCGCGCAGATCGCCTGCCTCGAGCTGCGGCGCGCGGCGTTCGGCGCGCTCGATCACGCAGCACTCCTGCGATTCCTGGGCGTGCAGGCGGACGACGGACGCGCGGCGACCTACCGGGCGCTCGCTCCGCGACTGCCGGACGGGGCGCGCGCATTCTGGGACGCTCACCCCAGGGAGATCGCGCGCGGGCCGATCCACGCCGGGAAGTTCGAGCGCTACTTTGCGTTCTTTCGCCGCTTCGTCCTGCCTCTCGTGCACGGGCCCGGCACGGTGCGCGCGCTGCTCGCGCCGGCGACGCGTGCGGACCGCCACGCGTTCTACGACCGTCGCTGGGACACGTGGCGCTGGCGCGCGCTGTTCCGCCTCTTCTTCAGCCGCGCGGTCATGGGCCACCTGGGCCGTGACCCGGCGTTCTTCGACCATGTCGACGGGCCGGTGAGCGAGCGCATCCTCGCGCGCTCGCGCTTCGCGCTCACGGAGCTTCCGGTGGATGCGAATCCGTACGCGGTCTACATCCTGACCGGCAACTTCACGCCGCAGGCGCTGCCACGCTACCTCAGGCCCGAACACTTCACGACCATCCGCGAGCGCCTGGACCGCCTGCGGGCCGTGGTCGCTCCGATCGAGCACGCCGCCGCGGGGCCGTTCGACAGCATGAATCTGTCCGATGTATTCGAGTACTCCGAGCCGTCCGAGGCGGAACGCCTCTACCGCGCTCTGGCCGCTGCGGCTCGACCCGGGGCACGGCTCGTCTACTGGAACATGCTGGCGTCGCGCTCGCGGCCCGAAGCACTCGCGTCGTCCGTTCGGCCGCTCGTGGACCTCGCCCGCGACCTGCACGCTCGCGATCGAGCCTGGTTCTATGACCGCCTGCACGTCGACGAGGTGATCGCGCCCGTGACGGAGGCGGCATGAACCTGCCCGCGCTTCCGGCCCTGCCGCCTCCCACAGGCCACCCCGTCGACGAGGCTCTGCGCGCCGCAGCCGTCGCCCTCGTGCTGGCGCTCGTGTTCGCCCTCGCGGAGTGGTGGCGTCATCGCGCCTCGCCGCCCGTCGAATGGACGCGCAAGTCCATTCACTCCGCTGCGGGTCTCGTCACGATGACGTTTCCCTGGCTCTTCGCGCACACGGGGACGCTCGTCGCTCTCGGTGCGGTCTGCGGCGCGGTGCTGCTCGCGGCGCGCAAGGCGGGGAAGCTCCGCTCCCTGTTCGGCATCGAGCGCGGTTCGTGGGGCGAGCTCTTCTTCCCGCTGGCCATTCTCCTCTTGTTCGCCGTTGGGCGCGACCGGCCGCTCTTCTATGTGATCTCGATCGCCGCCCTCGTGGTGTGCGACGCGCTGGCGGCGGTGCTGGGCCGCGCGTACGGCCGGCACGCCTACCGCGTCACGACCGACCAGAAGAGCCTCGAGGGGTCGATGGTCTTCCTCCTGTCGGCGTTTCTCGTGTTCCACCTGCCGCTCCTTCTGGCCAGCGACCTCGACCGCCTCGGCTGCGTGCTCATCGCCGCCCAGCTCGCGCTCCTCGTCGCCTCGTTCGAGGCGATCAGCGGCCGCGGCAGCGACAACCTGATCGTGCCACTGGCCACGTATTACCTTCTGGTCAAACTGACTGCGAACACGACCGCGGGCATCGCGTTCCAGCTCGCGGTTCAGCTCGCGATCCTCGCGCTCGCGCTGCTCATCGCCCGGCGAACGCGTTTCCTCTCGCTTTCGGGCGCCGTCGCTGCGCACCTCGTCCTCTACGCGGCGTTCAGTCTGGGCGGGCCGCCGTGGATCGTCGCCCCGCTGCTTGCGCTCGTGGCCTTCCTCGCACTCGATGCAGCGCATCGACGCTCCACCCGCGCGGCGCACCGCCTGCCGCGCCATGTGACCGCGATCTTCTACATGGCCATCGTTGCCACCGGCTGCCTGTTCGCCGACAACACGTTCTCCGCGGTCGGTCATCTCGTGCCGACCCTCGCGATCGGGTCGCCATTCTTCGCGCTCTTCGTCGGGGCGCTGGCGGCACCGCTCGCGACCGCCGGCTGGTGGACGTCGAGCGTGCTCCAACGGACGCGCGACTGGCCGCCGGCCGCGCGCGCGCTTGCGAGCGGTCTCCTCGCCTGGCTCGTCGTCGTACCCGCGGGGATCGCGGCGGTCCGCGGGCGTTTGCCCGCCGAGGAAGCGGCCATCGCGGCGCTCGTCGTCGTGGCGTCGCTCGCGCTCTACGCCGTGGGCTCTCGTCTGTTCCACCCCGAACGCTGGGGACGTGGCGACCTGCGCGTCCTGGCCGCGGCGGTGCTTCTCGCGGTGCTGCTCGCGCTGCCGGTTCACCTCGCGCTCCGCACTCCGGGCCTCGCGGGATGAGGTTCCGCCTCGAACCGGCCGATGCGACGGGCGCGGTCGAGCTCGTGGCCACGCACGATGGCGCAATCCGGGCCCGCGCGACCCTTTACGAGGCTCCGGACCTCGTCGGGGCGCCCGGCCCGAGCGGCCTCGTCGGCGCGTACGCCGCGGACGACACCGGGGCGGGCCGGCTTCTCCTCGAGGAGGCGTGCCGTCATTTCGCAGATCGCGGGGCCCGGCGTGTGCTGGGGCCGATGGATGGAAGCACGTGGCATGCATATCGCCTCGTCCTTCCACCCGGCGAGCAACCGGATCCGCCCGGCGGGATCGCCTGGTCGTCGTTTCCGGGCGAGCCCGTCAATCCTCCCGACGCGGCGGACGCGTGGCGGGCTGCAGGTCTTTCGATCGTGGCGCGGTACGAAAGTTCGGTCGTGCTCGATCTCGCGGCCGTCGCCCACGCGCCTCCCGGCCCGCCGGAGGGCGTGCGCCTGCGCCCCCTCGCGCTCGAGAACTTCGACGAGGAGCTCGATGTGCTCTTCGCCGTGAGCCGGCGCGGCTTCGCCCAGAACCCTTACTATGCACCGATCGGACGGACGGAATTCCGGAGCCTGTATCTCCCGCTCCGGCCGCTGGTCGATCCCGCGTTCGTCGAAATTGCCGAGGACGACACCGGTCACCTGCTCGGCTTTCTACTCTGCTACGCCTGGCCGGGAGCGACGGTCGGGAGCCGTCCCGTCCTGATCGCGAAAACGATCGCCGTCGTCCCCGAAGCGCGCGGCCGCGGTCTGGGCGGACTGCTCTTCGTGCGCGCCCACGCGCGGGCGCTGGAGCGGGGGTACGGCGCAGTCGTCCACGCGCTCATGCACGTGGCGAACGTGTCGACGCATTTTTCCGCCGACCAGAAGGCCCGACCCTTCCGGCGCTATGCGCTCTTCGGGCGCATACTGTGAACCTTGCCGTCCGCCTGGCCGAGCGCGCTGGCCTCCATCCCGATCGGCCCGCTCTGATCGAAATCCATCGCGGACGCCGGCGCGTCGTCTCCTATGGCCACCTGCACGAACTGGCCGCTGCGTTCGCGGGGCGGCTCGCCCGCGCGGACATCAACCCCGGTGACCGCGTCGTCGTCTTCGTGCCGGTCTCGATCGCCCTGTATGCGGTGATCCTCGGGATCTTTCATCGCGGCGCGACGGCGGTCTTCGTCGATCCGGGCCTCGGGCGGGAAAGCATCGAGTCGGCGGTCCGCACCGCCGCTCCCCGCGCCTTCGCGGGCATCCTGCGGGCGCATGCATTCCGGCTGTTGAGCCCCGCCCTGCGCGCCGTGCCTCACGCGTTCGTCGTCGGGCGCGATCCGGAACGGATCGCCCGCTCCGGGACGGTTCCGAGCGAGCCTGCGCAACTCGCCGGCGATGCGCCCGCACTCGTCACCTTCACGACCGGAAGCACGGGCCGGCCCAAGGCCGTGCTGCGCACACACGGGTTCCTGTGGACGCAGCACGAGGTCCTGGCCCGCCACCTCGCGGTGAGTGAGGGAACAGTCGACCTGCCGACGCTGCCCGTGTTCGTTCTCCACGATCTGGCGGCAGGTGCGACGGCGGTCATCGCCGACCTCGATCCTCGCCATCCCGAACGAGCCGACGCGATCCCGGTCGCATCGATCGTCCAGACCGAGGGCGTCACAACGCTCATCGCTTCACCAGCGCTGGCCGACCGGATCGTGAGACGAAGCGCGCAGGAAGGCGCTCGATTCCCGGTCGAGCACCTGTACACCGGGGGCGCGCCGATCGACCCTCCGCTCGCGCGCCGACTCGCGGACGCGGTGGCCGGACGCGTCATGCTCCTCTACGGCAGTACCGAGGCCGAGCCGATCGCCGAAATCGATGCGGAAGCGATGCTCGCCGCGCACGAGGGGCCAGATGCACTAGCCGGCGGGCTGTGCGTGGGCCGTCCCGTTGCCGAGATCGAGGTCGCCCTTCTCGCGCCGGACACCGAGCCGGACAGCGACCCGAGCGTTGACGCGGAGGGCGCGTTCGCTGCGCTGCGGACGCCCGCTGGGGAACCCGGCGAGGTCGCCGTCACCGGCCCGCACGTGCTGCCGTCGTACTGGAAGGATCCCGAGTCGGACCGGCGTTTCAAGATCACCGACGGCCGACGGACATGGCATCGCACCGGCGACGGCGCGCGCATCGACGCGGCGGGAAGGCTGTGGCTCCTGGGGCGGGTGAAGGAGCGCATCGTGCGTGACCACCGGACGTGGTGGAGCCTGCCGGTCGAACAGGCGGCGCGCGCCCTGCCCGGCGTGCGCCATGCCGCCTACTTCCCGCTCGCCGGCGAGGGGAGCGCTGTGCATGCGGTGGTCGTCTTCGAGGGGGATGAGTCCTTCCACGCGGAGTGGACGCTCGAGCGCGTGCGGGACGCGGTGGCGCCGGCGCCGGTCGATCGGGTCGTGAGGCGGACTCGAATTCCACGCGACCCCCGGCATCACTCCAAGACAGACCTCACGCGTCTGCGCAAGGAGATCGCGGCCGATCCTCCACGCACCGATCGGTAGCGGACCGCCTACGGTCCCGGTCGGTGCTCCGCCGGGCCGCGACGACCACCACGATCTGGTGAAACTTCTTTGCGGACGGCGCCGTGGTGCCGCAGTAGCATTCTCCTCCCCCGTTGTTGGGCCGCCGGTCGTCCTCCACCGTGGCCGGGGCCTCAGATCCTGGAGGCCTTCGATGAACCGCCTGCCTGGCTCATCTATCTCGATCCGCAGTCCGATCCGTAGTCCGCTGCGCATCTGCATTCTCGTCTCGATAACCTGTCTTGTCGTGAGTCTGGTCGTGGGCCTGCTCGCGCTTCCAGCGCCCTCCGTCCTGGCCCAGGCTCCGAGCACGATGTCGTTTCAGGGAGTCCTGACCGACAACGCGGGCGTGCTGGTCCCCGACGGTTCGTACGATCTCACGTTCCGCATCTACGACGTCGCGGCCGGCGGCGCCGCGCTGTGGACGGAAGCGCAGCCCGGAGTTCCGGTCGTCCGCGGCGGCTTCAGCGTCACGCTCGGGCTCGTGACCCCGATCGCGCTCGTGCTCGATCGCACGTACTTCCTGGGAACGACCGTCGGCACGGACCCGGAGCTCGCGCCGCGCGTGCGGCTCGCCTCGTCCCCGTACGCGCTCGGGCTCAGGCTTCCGTTCGCAGTGACCCAGACGGGTCCTTCTCCGCTCCTCAACCTTCGGAACCTCACGCCCGGGGTCCCGGCCATCGTGGCGGATCGCCGGCTCGACGTCGGCAGCGCGGCCACGGACGGGGAATTCCTCCTCCGTCAGGCGGGCGCGGCGCCCGATGCCGGAAGAATGGTCGTCAACGGGCTCGGAGGGAATTTCGACCTGTCGGATGAGTCCGGGGGGCACTTCGTTCAACTCTATGCCGACATCGATGGTGAAGGAGGGCACCTGTTCATCCGCCGCGACAACTCGTTCGGTGGATTCATCGCAGACTGCAACTACAACAACACCAACGAACCGCGAGTGAGCATCACGGGCTCGGCGAGAAGCGCCGTGTTCGACATGAGCACCCCGGTTCTGAACAACTCCGTCGTCCTCCCGAACAGTGCGATCGCGAGCCTCGAGATGTTCGACGAGCCGGGCGTCGCTTCCGTCGCCGACGAAGCCGCGCTCGCCATGGATGGCAACACCCAGACGCTGCTCTCCCGAACCGTGAGCTGCCCCTCGGACGGCTACATCGTGGCAATCGGATCGTTGCAGACCTTGATCATGCACACGACCGGAACGACATCGACCGCCGCATTCGGCATCTCGCGAGTGGCCGGTACGATTCCCACGACCCAGGATCTCTCCGAGACGCTTCCGTCGACGTTGCCCACGGGAAACTTCACCACGGCCGTCTCCGTCCATGGCGTGTTTCCGGTGCTCGAGGGGGACAACACGCTCTTTCTCGTGGGGGACGAAGGCACGGGCGTGTGGACGATCACGGATCGGAGTCTTGCCCTGATGTTCTTCCCCACGGCCTACGGAACCGTTTCGCCGGCCGCGCCGGGCGGTGTGGGGACGAGCACTACGGCCGGTACGGGGCGCGGCCTCACCCCGGACGACATCGCGGCCGAGCGAAGGGAGGCACGGCGGTTCGACGAGGCGCGCCTCACGCGCGAGATGAGCGAAATGCGCGCCCGGATGGACCAGCTCGAGCGCGAGATCGCGGCGGCGGCCGCGGCGCAGGCGGAGCCCGTCGTGTCCACGAGGACGAAGCGCTGAGGGCACCCGCTCAGGGTCCGGGACGGTGCTCCGCCGGAATCCGCCAGTCGAGCCAGCGCCCCAGATCCGCCACGACCCGCTGGCGCTCGAGCTCGTTCAGGAGCTCGTGCTTGAGCCCCGGATACGAGCGCGCTTCGATCCACTCCGAAGGCACACGCCGCGCCCACTCCTCGCCGGTCGTCGCGCGCGCGATCGGATCGGCCGAGCCCGTGAGCACGAGCACGGGAAAGTCGACGCCGGCCGCGGTCTCCCGCAAACGCTGCTGCGCGTTCAAGTGCTCCGTGTAATAGCGCGCGCTCATGACGCGGGTCATCGCGGGATCCACGTCGTACAGGGACACGATCACCGGATCACTCGTCATGTCCTTTCCCTTGAGCCCGTGCGCCTGCGAGAACGAAGGCCAGAGCCCGCCGAAGAGCCGCGCGAGAGCGATCTTCCAGAACGGCGGCCGGTGCGCCGCCTCGAAATACGGCGAGACGAGGACGAGCCCGCGGGCGCGCTCACGATGCGAGAGCATCCAGTCGAGCGCCACGAGCCCACCCATGCTCGCGCCGAGCACCCCGAAGCGCTCGGGCAGCCGGCCTGCAGTACGGAGCGCCTCGACGACGCGATCGAGGTCCTCGACGAGCTGGCTCCAGGCCGGCGTGTGGCCGCGCGGCCCGGTCGAGCGATCGTGCCCGCGCGGGTCGTAGACCGCGGTCGAGAATCCACGCGCCGCGAGCTCCTGCATGAGACGCGCGTAGCGGCCGGCGTGCTCCGCGAATCCAGGAGCGATCAGGAGTCCGCCGCGTGGCCTTAAGACCTCGTGCCCCTTCACGTGCAGCACGACGTCCCCCGAGGGGACCGAGAGCTCGAACGGCCCGGCCACGGCTAGCGCTTCGGCGGGTGGAGGGGGCGAAGATGGATCTGCGAGAGGAGCGCGTTCGGTGCGGCCGTGACGGCCGCGAGCACGGCCTGCGCGACGTCGGAAGCACTCAGGCGGTCGGCCGGGCTTCGGCCCCCGCCGCCGAAGTCGGTCGCGGTCGAGCCGGGACAGATTGCGATCACCTTGATGCCGAAGTGTCTGAGCTCCAGCATGATCGCCTCGCTGAATCCCATGAGGCCGAACTTGCTCGCATTGTAGCCGGACAGATTCGGATTGCCGACGAGGCCGGCGACCGAGGCGATGTTCACGATCGCGCCACCGCCCTGTCGCTTCATCGCGGGCACGACGGCCCGCGTGCAGAGAAACGCGCCCCGCAGATTGACCGACAGCATTTCGTCGAAGCTCGAGACGGGCAATTCGTCGACGGGCCCGAAGTGCCCGAGGCCGGCATTGTTGATCAGAATGTCGACCCGCGCGAATCGCTCGAGGGCGGACTCGACGAGCGCCGAAACCGCCCGCTCCTCGCGCACGTCGGTCGGGACGGCAAGCGCCTTCTGACCGAGGCTTTCGATCTCCGCGGCCACTTTCGCGAGCCCCGCCGCATCGCGTGCCGCGAGCACCGCGTTCGCTCCCGCGCGGGCGAGCTCGAGCGCAATCGCCTTTCCGATGCCGCGCGACGCGCCCGTCACGAGCGCGACCTGGTGGAGAAGCGGGGCGGCGTTGCTCACCGAATCAGGAGTCTTCCTCGTCGCCCTCGCGCCAGCGCGTCGCTGCTTCGGCCGCGGCCTCGTCTTCCTCCGTGACCTGCGGCAGGCCGTCTCCGGTCGGGCTGTCGGGCAGGACGAACGCGAGCCGGCGGGCGTCGAGGTCCACCTTGCTCACGACGACCTCGACCTCCTGGTCGAGCTTGAAGCGCTCGCTCGGATGGTGTCCCCACGGCTGCGGGAAGATGTTCGAAATGTGGAGGAGGCCGAAGATCCCGGGCTCGAGCTCGACGAAGACGCCGTACTCCTTGACCCCGCTCACGCGGCCGCGAACCTGCCGCCCGACTTCGTAGCGGCTCGCTGCGTGGAGCCAGGGGTCGTCCGTGAGCTGCTTCAAGCCGACCGAGACGCGTCCGGTGTTCTCGTCCACCTCGAGCACCTTGACCCGGAGCTTCTCGTTGAGCTGAACGATCTGGCTCGGATGCCGCACGTGCTGCCATGCCATCTGACTCACGTGGAGAAGCGCATCGACGCCCCCGAGATCGAGGAATGCGCCGAACTCGGTGATGGATTTGACCACGCCCTCGACGACCTCGCCGGGCTCCCACCGCCGACCGCTCCATCCCGGCTGATCGCCTCGCTCCGCGAGCGCGCGCTCGAGCGCGGCCGCACGCTGCGCGAGCTTGCCGCGTGCCCACGGCTGGTCGGTGGGACCGGTCGGCTGCGGCTCCTCCTCGCGGCGCACCGCACGCCGCTCGGGACGCGGGATCGCTCCCTCGCTCCGCCCGTAGGTGACGCGTTCACGATCCCGGTCCGCCTGCTCGCGGCGCTCGATGCGCTCGATCCGCGACGACGGCCCGCCCCGCTCCTCGTAGGGGACTCCCTGGTCGATCCGTTCCAGGCCGGGAATCTCGAGCGGATCGAAGTTCCCGCCCGAGGCGGAAATGAGGTCGTAGGAGACGGTCCCGGGCACGCCCGAGATGATCACGTCTTTTCCAAAGCGGTTTCGGGCCATCGTGACGACCCGGAGGAAGTCGCGATCGCCGGTCATGAAGAGAAGCGTCGGGATCGCCGCCCGATCGAGCATCGTTTCGATGATGTCGATCAGCATGTCCATGTCCGCGCCCGATTTTCTGCGGTCGCCGACCTGGTGCGCCTGAACGTTCACGGCCGTGATGCCCGAGACCTGGAGATCGCGCAACACCTCCGAGGGGAAGTCCTCGAAGTCCGCGTACGCGCGGGCGATGTTCACCAGTCCGTACTTTCGGGCTTTCTCGATCAGCAGGGCCGCGCGGGGCTCGACCCCGTAGGCGTTCAGCGTTCCGTAACGGATGTTCTCGAAATCAATGAATAGCGCGACTTCCTTCCGCGGTTCCACGATCCATCTTCCCCCTGGGGCAAACTGCTCCGGGTTACCGGCCGGGGATCAACGAGGGGGGCTCCACAAGACCACAATGCGCAAAGAGGCAATCCCGCCGGTCCGTTGCCAATCCATCCATTCACCGACGTCTCTGTCGGTCCGGCGCGCTGAGATCCCTTCAGCCGATTTCGTATTCTCTGAGAGCGTGCGATCGAGCGTCCGCCGTCCATTGCCGAGCATCTCCGCAAGCTCGCGGCCTATCGTAACCCAGCGGCCGCGACCGTGCTTCAATGAAACGCGCCCGGACCTCCGCTGCCACCCCGCGGCGACCTCCGGCCGGGGGTTCGCCGACCCTCGAGGGGCCGCTCTGCACCGCGCGTTTCGATTGCGGTAAATCGGACGACCGAGATCGGAGCGGGAACTCCGGACGACCATTCATGCGCTCGCCAACGTGGTTTGAAGCGGAGAGCATTTGCGGAGACTTGCAAGGGAATAGTTGCGTGCGCGGGCCCGGCGCCGCCCCGAAGCGGCCCTTCGCTCACCGCCTCTGATCGGGACGCAGACCGAGCGCTCCCTGGACCTTCCCCTCGAGCGTGAGCGGTTCGCCACGGCGCTCGTCGAGCCTCAGGTGCGTGACCACGCGATTGGTCCCCGTGTGCACGTCGAACGTCGCCGCATGGAGGCGCGCTGCCAGGGCGACCAGCTCCTCGACCGGTCCCTCGACGAGCGTCCCCATCGCGGTCAGCTGATGGCGGAGTCCACTCGCTTCGACGATCGGCACGAGCGCACGAATGAATTCGCGGATCGTCGATTCGCCGGTGCCGAGGGGGGTGATGAAGATCTCGGCGACCGCGAGGCGCCGCGGCTCGGGAGGCACGTTACCGTCCGGGCGCGTCCGCCTCGCGTGCGAACGCTTCGAACGACTGGGTCCGGTAGTGTCCGTCGCCGATGTAGCGGAGAACGGTGAGGAAACGATCGGGCTTCACGTAGCCCGGCACCATCGTGATGAGCTTTCCATCCTGCGAGAGGAAGAGCGTCGTCGGATAGCCCGTGACGCGGAACCGGTCGGCGAACTCGCGCGACGTGACGACGCGCCCGTCGTAGCGGGCCCGTGCCTCGTCGTCCTCGGCATCGACCTTGACCGCGACGAACGTGCGCCCAACGTAATCCCGCACCGACCCCGCGGCATACGTTGTCTTCTCCATGCGCCTGCACCAGCCGCACCAGTCGGTGACGACGTCGACGAGCATCGGTCTTCCGGCCCGTTTCGCTTCCTCGAGGCCGCTTGCGAGCGAGTGCCAGCGGATCGGCCCGGCGGCGGGTGCGGTGGACGGCGACATGGGCCCGGTCTCGAGCGTCGGGACCGGCGGAGTCTGAGGCTCGGTCCTGTCCCCGGGGGGCCGGATGAGGCGTGACTCGGCGCGCAGCGCCGGGGACGCGATCAGCGTGATGGCGAGGGTCGCAGCCAGTGTGGCGAACGTGAAGCGACGGCTCACGGGACTCTCACGATGACGGACTCGAGGCGCCGGCAGCGCGCGGGCTGTGAGCCCATGCGCAGGACCGCCGTGCGCCCCGAGTACGACACCTTGACCACGTAATGGATGTCCTCGTCTCCCACGACCCCCGTGCAGCCGCGCTCGAGCACGTAGAGCCCGTTCGCGTCGGCCGGTCCTTCTCCGTAGACTTCGGGGCCGCTCGCATCCTCGATGCGCACGATCGCACCGGGGAGCGGTGCGCCTGTCGCGGCATCCTCGACCCGTACTTCCCAGCGCGTCGAGTCGAGCGTCTCGCCGCTCTCCATGTTGAGCTGGATCTCGATCGGCGGCGCGTTCGCGCCCCGCACCTCGAAATTGAGCGGAATCGAAGGCTGGATCACCACACCGGAATCGGCCTGGAAGATGATCGCGTTCACGGTGAGAATCTGAAGGGTGTCGCCCGAGATCCCGACGTTGCAGGCCTCGTCCACCGTGTAACGTGCGAGCGGCGTCATGACGAGGAGGCTCGGATTCGTTTCGCTGTGAATCTCGATGCCGCCGCGGGCCTCGCACCCGTTCAGATAGTGCGTCTGGACTTTGAATCGCACGTTCATCGTCACGGTCCGGATCGTGTCTTGTCTCGTGGTGTCGAAGACCGAGATCGGCGAATACGCGACCCCCTGGACCGGAAGCTGGGTCTGGACGGTCTTCCCCTCCTGCGAGCAACCCAGGATCGCAGGCACGGATGCCAAGAAAATCGCGGCCATGAGGGCCGCGCGCGAGGGGTTCCATCCGGCGCTGTCGTGTCGGTGCATGGCTGTGACCTTAGCACAGGCTTCACGCGTACGACGAGGCGGGAACCCCGGCTCGACTGCGGGGTGGAACGAGGCGCGCGGCTTGACCGCCCGCCGGGACGCAGGCCATAATTTCAACTCCGTGATAAACTTGCGCCCGACCACTCCACCCGCCATTCCCGGAAGGCCACGCATGATCCGCTTCGCGACCCACGCTCTTCTCGCAATCGCCGCCGTGTGCCTTCTGTCCCCGAACCCGGCGCGAGCGCAGGGCGAGCGCACGGGCACGAACCTGCTTTCGAACCCGGGATTCGAGGCCGGCGGCCTGTTCAGCCCGAGCGACTGGGACTCGACTCTCGCCGGCGTCCCGACCGTGATGTTCTACTGGGATCCAGAGGTGAAGCGCTCCGGGACACGCTCCGCGTGTGTCGTCAACGCGGGGGACCACCTTCCGGTGTGGCACAACTGGAACCAGATGATCCTTCACGCCGGGCGCTTCGCCGGACGCGACCTCGAGCTCTCCGCGTGGGTGCGCAGCGCACAGATGGGCGGACGAGGCTACGTGATGGTCCAGTGCTATCGCGACACCGTGATGAACGTCGCCCGCGACCGCGGGATCCCGCGCGATCAGGCCCGCACCGAGCTCGGCTTCAAGTTCGCGGACGAT
Organism: Candidatus Eiseniibacteriota bacterium; assembly: GCA_050733935.1. Classification (GTDB taxonomy): domain Bacteria; phylum Eisenbacteria; class RBG-16-71-46; order RBG-16-71-46; family DASYSL01; genus JBOHUC01. The sequence goes on from JBOHUC010000060.1 coordinate 39,856, forward strand.
CCGCAGCTCGAGCTGGGCTGGGCGCGGCAGTACTTCTCGGCGGAGCTCGAAGAGTGGACCGAGAAGCGCGTGCGCGTGTTCGTGCCGCCGACCACGAACCTGATCGTCGTGCGCCTCGGGATCTTCGGGAGCGGTCAGGTGTGGTTCGACGACATCAAGCTCACGAGCGAGGTCGCGCGCGCGTCGCAGGCCGCGCCGCTCGGCCGGAATCTCCTCACCAACGCCGGATTCGAGAAGCCGATCGACGACTGGGAGTTCTCGCTTCCGCCCACTCCGGGCGCGATGATTTCCGTCGACTCGACGGTCGCACACAGCGGGCGCCGCTCCGCGCTCATGACGACCCCCGAGAAGCCGCCGTTCCAGACGTACATGCACGCCTGCCAGGTGTTCAATGCGCGCGGACTCGCCGGCAAGCGCGTCCGCATGTCGGGCTGGTGCAAGCTCGAAGGCGTCAACGACGCGAGCGCGTACCTGAGCGTCTGGTCGACCGGTCTCTACGGCGTCGACGGGAGCATCGCCGGCGACGCGCTGTTCGGCACGCTCGACTGGACGTTCTATTCCGTGGACTTCGACGTGCCCAAGGACACCTACACCGTGTGGGCGCGCGCCGGGTATCAATCCGTTCCGGGGCGTTGCTGGTGGGACGATCTCAAGTTCGAAGTCCTCGGCAACACGCCGACCACCGGAGCCGGAGCCACGAGCAAGCCACCGGGCCGAAAGGGCTGACCGCGAGCTCTCCGCCCAAGAGTCCGGAGCGCGTCGTGTCCCACCCGGCGTGCGCTCACGCTCCCCGCCTGGGAAGCGAAGTCCTGAGCGATTTCGAACGCGCCTCCCGCCTCGAGTGGCTCGTCACGAACGGCATCGGCGGATACGCTTCGGGCACGTCCGTCGGTGCCGCGACACGGCGCTACCACGGACTTCTGGTCGCGGCCCTCCGCCCGCCCGGGGATCGACTGGTCACGGTGTCGCACTTCGAGGAGCGCGTGCGAACCGCGAACGGCGAGTGGCCGCTCTCGTCTCATCAGTGGCCGGGCGCGGTCGAGCCTCGCGGTCACCTCCATCTCGAGTTCTTCACGCTCGCGCGCCGGCCGACCTGGCGCTGGCGCGTGCAGGATCTCTTCCTCGAGAAGTCGCTGTTCCTGGTCCACGGCCGCAACACCGCGCTGATCGAATACCGCAATCTCTCGGGCCCGCCGTGCGAGCTCACGCTCCGGCCGTTCGTCGTCCAACGCGATCACCACCGGCTCACGCGCGAGAACACCACGTTCCGCCCGGTGGCGGAGACCGTGGACGGACGCGTGCGGCTCGCTCCGTACGCCGAGCTTCCCCCGCTCTGGTTGAGCGCGAGTCGTGGCCGCTTTCTCGCGTGGCCGGTCTGGTACAAGAACTTCGAATACGTGCTCGAGCTCGAGCGCGGGCTCGACTTCCGCGAGGACGCGATGTCGCCCGGGCCGTTCGTGATCGAGCTCGATCCGGGCGAAAGCGCATGGGTCGCGCTCTCGGTCGAGTCGGAGAAGGACGTTCCGCCGGCCGGAGAGGGGCTCGCCCCGTGGGCCGACGGTGCGTGGCGCTCGGAGGCGGAGAGGCTCGCGCGGATCGAAGTCGCAGGATCTTCCGGCTCCGGCGAGGGCGAGGGCCGGCTCCCGGACGACGCGCTCGCACTTCTTCGCCGCGCCGCCGACATGTTCCTCGTGCAGGGCCCCGAAGGCCCGGCTGTGATCGCGGGCTACCCGTGGCACGACACGTCCTGGCGCGACACGCTGATCGCGCTTCCCGGACTCGTGCGTGCGACCGGGAAGCTCGACGCCGGACGCGCGATCCTCGATCGCTTCGCGCGTCTTTCGCACGACGACACGGATGACGCACCGTTGTGGTTCGCGCGCGCGGCCGATGCTTACGCGACGCTCTCCGGAGATCGGAAGTTTGTCGACGCGGTCCTGGCCCCCGCGCTCGGGCGCGTGCTCGATGCGCTCGAGCGCGGCGAGCTCGCGGGCTGGTCGGTGGACGCTTCGGGCCTCCTCGAGGCCGCCGATCCCGAGCGTGCGCGCTCGTGGATGGATGCGCGGGTCGAAGGCCGTGCGATCACGCCGCGGCCCGGACGCGCGATCGAGGTGAACGCGCTCTGGCAGGCCGCCTGGGATCTGAGGGCGCGCATGGCGGCCCAGGCGGGCCGAAGCGGGGAGGAAGAGCGCGCGCGGGCGATCGCCGAGCGCGTGCGGGCGTCCCTCCTGGCCGAGTTCCACAATCCGTCGCTCGGCCATCTCGCGGATCGGGTGGATGCGTTCGGGCCGGATCCCGCTCTGCGCCCGAACCAGATCGTCGCGGTCGCGACCGGAGCGGTCGACGGCGAGGTGGCGCGAACGGTGCTCGGCACGTTCGAGCGCGTGCTGCTCACGCCGTTCGGGCCGCGGACGCTCGCTCCCAACGACCCGCATTACCACGGCGCGTGCGTCGGCGACGTCGGCGCGCGGGACGTCGCGTCGCTCAACGGCGCGGCATGGCCGTTCCTGATCGGCGCGTGGGCGGACGCCCACTTCCGCGTGCGCGGCCGTAGCGCGCCGAGCCGGGATCTCGCGCGGCGGGTCCTCGAACCGCTCGTCCAGCACCTGAACGACGCGTGCCTCGGTCAGATCTCCGAGTGCTTCGACGGCGATGCGCCGCACCTCCCGCGCGGGGCGTTCGCGCGCGCGACGAGCGTGGCCGAGCTCGCGCGCGTCTGGATCGAATACGACCTGTGAAGGTGCACGACGTCTCGCTTCCGCTCTCGCCGCGAACCCCCGTCTATCCCGGCGATCCACCCGTCCGAATCGAACGCCGTCTTGCGCTCGAGCGCGGGGATGCGGCGAACCTCTCGTTTCTCTCTCTCGGCACGCACGCGGGGACGCACGTCGATCCGCCCCTTCACTTTCTTCAAGGGGGCGCGGGGGTGGATGCGCTCCCGTTCGAAGCGCTCGTGGGACCGGCGAGGGTCGTGCTCGCGCCGGAGGGTGTGACCGCGCTCGGGGCCGAGCACGTGCAGGCGTGGAATCCCGGCGCGCCCCAAGGGCCCGGTGGCCGGCGGATCCTCCTGAAAAGCGCGAACTCCGCGCGCTGGCATGGAGCGGGCGATCCGCGCCGCGACTTCGTCCATCTCACGCCGGACGGGGCCCGCGTCCTCGTCGAAGCCGGTGTGCTCCTGTTCGGTACGGACGGTCTTTCGATCGAGCCCGTGCATCACGATCGCTTCCCCTGCCACCTCGCGCTGCTCGGCGCGGACGTCGTGATCGTCGAGGGCCTCGATCTCTCCGCAGTCGATCCCGGCGAGTACGGGCTCGTTTGTTTGCCGCTTCGCATTGAAAACGGGGATGGCGCGCCCGCGCGCGTGCTGCTCCTCGAAGGCGCTTCTCTTCCAGGATGATTCCGCGCCTCGCCAGACTCCTACAGGCCTAGGCGAGCCCTTCGAGATCGAGCGTGTTGTGGCAGTTCGAGCACGTCACGCGGGCCGATCCGCGCCAGCGCCCTCCGGCCTCGAACGTCTGCTCGACGCCGCAGCGCGGGCACGTGCCGCGGACTTCGATCAGAGTGCGCCGCTCGCGCAGTCGGCGGAGGCCGAGAAAGAGCCCTCCGAGCAGGAATCCCGGCACGAGGAAGAAGTGGGCGATCGGGATGAACACGCCGAGCACGGCGAGCCCGAGTCCTGCGGCGAACGCCAGGAGCGCGCGCCGGAGACGGTTCTGTGGATCGTTCTCCCGCACGCGCGCCGTGGCGTTCGTCGCGGGAAAGCCGAAGAACGAGAGCCGCGCGGGAACCGCGGTCGGGGGCTCGGGTCCGGCAAAAGCGGGCTTCATCACCTCCGAGCATAGCGCGATCCGCCGGGCGCGCGACCCCCGGGAATTTCAAGGAAGAGACAAAGAAGCGGCCCCCGGAGCGACGCTCCAGGGGCCGTGATGTTCCACTCTGGCCTGCGAAAGCGAGTTACGGCAGCAGCACGAGCTCCTTCCGGAACGATCCTCCGGACGTCCGCGCGCTCACGTAGTACACGCCCGCGCCGATCTTCCGGCCGGAGCCGTCCGTGCCGTCCCACAGGAGCATGTGCGTGCCCGCGTCGACCGGCCCGTTCACCACCGAGCGCACGAGCGCACCGCGCACGTCGTGAATGCGAACGTCGGCGAAACCCGCCTTGGGCATCGCAAGCTCGAGCCGGGCCGAGCCGCGGGCCGGGTTCGCACCCGCGAGCCTGAGACCGTACTCGCGCGGCAGGACCGGATCGTCCACCCCGACGAGGTCGTTCACGATGAGCTCGACCGGCATGTCGATCACGCCCTCGTCCGGATCGTTCGACGACAGCCGCAGGTTGCCCTGGTACGTCCCGGGCTCGAGATCCTGCGAATCGAAGTCGATCGAAACGTTGCGCGACTCTCCGGCCGGGACTGTGCCGCTCTCCGGGGTCACTGACAGCCAGTCCGGCGTGCGGCTGATCTGAATCGCCAGGTTGTCGTGCACGTACGGCGCGTTGAACACGGCCTGGAGCCCGACGTCACGCGTCGCGTTCTGAATGCCGAGCGTGGCCGAGTCCAGGATGTCGTTCATCGAGAGGTACTGGTACACGATCTTCCCGCTCGGATAGAGGATCGCCTGGAACGTGTACGTCGGATCCCCCGGCGCGCCGATGTAGTGCTGGACGCCCACCCACGAGACGATGAAGCGCGTGCCGTCGTAGTGGTAGTACACGGAGCCGGTGAGCCTGAGATCCATGTCGTCCCAGAACGGCGCGACCAGGTTCGCGGGCGTGCGCGCCCCGGCGCTCGGCAGCGGATCGTTGGTGAACGAGCTGTCCGGCCAGGTGAACGACATCCAGCCGTTCGTGCAGATGTTCACTGTCGTGAACGTGCTGCCGTAGAACGGGAAGCTGAATCCGAGCGGGATGTTCGTCTTGAGACGATCGTCGGCCGCGAAGCCGTCTATCAGCGTCCCGGTCCCGGTGATGTCGACCCAGCCGAACACCGGGCCGGCCGGCTCGTCGCTGTCCTTCCAGCGATAGCCGAAGGCGTCCGGCCCGCCGGAGTCGAGGATGCCCTCGCGCGGATCCGCCTCGTCCTTCTTGAGGTCCAGTCCCTCATAGATCACGAACGAGGAGGCCGCGGCATCCACGCTCGCGCCGAGCGTCCACGTGAGGTCGCTGCCGCCGTTGTTCGTGAGCGAGAGGATCTGGCTCGCCGTCTGGTCCGGCGGAAGCGTCTGCAAGAACGAACCGCCGCTCGCGGTAACGTCCGGCGCCACGATGCCGGCACCGCTCAGGTCCACGCCCAGGAACTGCGTGTCCGGATCGTTGCTCTTGATCGTGAGCGTCGCGGGGTACGCCTGCACGGCGCCCGGATTGAAGTTCACGTTCACGATCGCCTGTCCGAGCGGCGGAATCGTGAATCCGGTCGTGTTCGGCGTGTAGGCCGGATCGCTCGACGTCACATCGTCGACGACCAGCGCATCCGTCCCGGTATTCGTCACCGTGATCTGGCGGAGCTGCGGATAGCCGATGAAGACGGTCCCGAAGTCCACCGGATCGGGTGCCGCCACGATGTCCGGCACGCCGATCACGTGCAGGATCGCGGGCACGTCGTACTGCGAGACGATCGGATCGTTCGTCGTGAGACGCACGTTCGCCTCGTAGTCGCCGCCGTAGAGTCCGGCCGCGTTGAAGCCGACCGTGAGGTCCACGAAGCCCCCCGCCGGCACGCTGCCCGAGAGCGGCGTCACCGTGAGGAACCGCGCGGGCGGTGAGAAGCGGACCGCCAGGTTGTCCTGGACGTAGGACGCGTTGTTGAACACGACCTGGAGGCCGTCGTTCCGGGCGGCGTTCTGGATGCCGACCGTATGGCTGTTCCGGGTCGTGGCCGTGATGGACAGGTACTGATAGAGGATGCGTCCGTCCGGATAGAGCTGGATCTGGAACGTGTTGGGCGCCGTCTCTCCGAGCCGCGGCACGGCCTGCCACTGCACGATGAGCTTCGAGCCGTCATTGTAGTAGTACGCGTCCCCGGACGTTCCGAAGTTCATGTCGTCCCAGAACGCCGCGACCAGGTTCTCCGGCACACCCGTGCCGCTGTTCGGCAGCGTCGTGTTCGAATACGCGGTCGAGCTGCTGGTGAACGAGATCCACCCGTTCGTGCAGACGCGGAAGGTCGAGAACGTGGCGCCGTAGTACGGGAACGAGAAGCCGATCGGGAACGGCCCGTTGTTCTGGTCGTCGCCGTTGAACGGAATCGCGGTTCCCACGCCCGAGATGTCGACCCAGCTGAACACCGGTCCGCCGGGCTCGTTGCTGTCCGACCAGCGGTAGCCGAACGCGTCCGGGCCGCCGGAGGCGAGCGGTGCCGGTCCGAACCGGCTGTCGCTCTGGCCCTTCGCGACGAACACGTTCTCGGCGTCGCCGTCGACGTGCCGGCGCGGAGCCGTGCCGAGGTCCGAGGCGCCGCTCACGACGATCGTCTCGGCACTGAACGTGAGCGGGCTTCCGCCGTGGTTTTCGACCCGCATGTTCCGGCTCACGGCCGTGTTGGTCGCGAGCGTCTCCTCGAAGTTGCGCGGATCCACCGAGAAGGAAGGCGCCGGAACCGCCTCACCGGAAGCGGTCACGTTCACACTCGGCGTGTCCGGGTCGTCGCTCACGATCTCGATCGACCCCGCGAGCGTGCACGGACTCGGCGGATTCCATGACAGCGTCACGTTCTGGAACCCACCCGGAGCCACCGAGAACGAGCCCGGGAGCGCGGTGAGCGCGCCGGCCGTGCAGCTTCCCGAGACGTTGATCGCGACCACGTTGAGCGCGTCCGTACCGTTGTTCGCGACGGTGAGCGTCCGCGTGTACGTCCCGCCCGTGAACTGCGTGCCGAAGTCCGAGTTCGCCGGGGTGGCCACGATGTTCGGGGCGCCGATCACCGTGAGCTGGCACGGCGTCGAGGACGGCGAGCCGTCGGGGTCGTTCGAGAACAGCTTCACGAACCCGTCGTACACGCCGCCGTTGAGCCCGGTGGCGTCGAACTGCACGTCGAGGAGCTGGCTGTTGCCCGCGTGCAGCCGGCCGGACGTCGGGCTCACCGTGAGCCACTGGCGGAGCGGCGCGATCTGGACCGCGAGGTTGTCGTGGAAGTACGCCGTGTTGAACGCGACGTTGAGGCCGATCGTCTCGGCCCCGTCCTGGATGCCCGCGGTCGCGCTGTTCGTCGGCGAGCCCATCGAGAGGTACTGGTATCGGATCTCACCGCTCGGATAGAGGATCGCCTGGAACGTGTAGGGGCCGCCCGTCTGATAGTGCGGGGCGCCCACCCACGACACGATGTAGCGCGCCCCGTCGTTGTGGACGTACACGCGCGGCGTGGCGCCGAAGTCGAGGTCGTCCCAGAACGGCGCGACCATGTTGGGCACGCCGGCCGAAGCGGGGAACGGCGCGTTGCTGTACGGTGCGCCGCCGTCGGTGAACGAGAGGAAGCCGTTCGTGCTCACGCGCACCGACGAGAACGTGTTCCCGTAGAACGGGAACGAGAAGCCGATGTTCTGTGGCAGCGTCGTCGCGTCGTCCCCGGTGAGCGTGAGGAGCGTGCCGACGCCCGTGATGTCGACCCACGAGAACACGGGGCCGCCGACTTCGTCGCTGTCCACCCACCGGTAGCCGAACGCGTCCGGACCGCCGCTTCCGAGAATCCCCTGGCGCGGATCCACCTCGCCCTTCGCGAGCGTCATCTCGGGAACTTGCGGCGTCTCCTCGACCAACACCGAGCGCGCGAGACTGAACACGAGCTCGGGAGTGGGCGCGGTCCAGTCGAGGCGGCCAGCGCCCGTGTTCTGGACCGTGAGCTGCTGGGTCGCCTGCGCTCCGGTCAGGAGCGTCTGCGAGAGCGACGCCGGCGTGACCGAGATGTTCGGAATGCCGAGCGTGGTCCCGGTTGCGACGTTCGAAATCGGTCCGGCGTTTCCGAACTCGTCGAGCGCCCGGAGCGCGAAGTAATAGAACGTGCTGTACGTGAGGCCCGCGACTTCGACCGTCTCCGTCGAGCCCGCCGGCTGCGGATCAGGTCCTTCGACCGGATTCGCCGCGTAGAAGCTCACCGAGTCGGTGATCGCGGAGGTGGACCAGCGGATGTCGTAGCGGGAGGCCCGACCCGTCCCGCCGTCATCGCCGGTCGCCGTCCACGTGAGCCCCATCGTGGTCGAGCCCGGATCCGTGGTCGCGAGATCGGTGACCTGGCCGGGAGCCGTGCTGTCCGGATCCGCGATCGCCATGAACACGTTGAGCCTTGCCCCCGTCACGCACCGTCCTGTGAGCGCGGGGATCGGATCGGCCTTGACCATGATGAGCTGCTTGATCTGCAGGTTCGACGCGCCCGGGAAGCGGCCCCATGCGAGTGCACAGGCGCCGGCCACGTGCGGCGTGGCCATCGACGTGCCCGAGAGGAGCTGATAGCTGCCGCCCGGCTCACACGAGAGGATGTCGACGCCGGGGGCGCCGAGGTCGACCGTGGTCGCGCCGAAGTTCGAGAACCCGGCGAGCTGGTCGTTGTGATCGGTCGCCGCCACCGCAATGATGTACGGAGTGTCGTACGAAGATGGGAAATGCGGCGAGACGTCGGTGTTCGACCCGGCGTTGCCCGCGGCCGCGACGAACAGCTGACCGGCCGCGCCCGCGGCATTGATCGCGTCGAGCAGCGCCTGCGAGAACCCGCCGCCGCCCCACGAATTGGACGTCAGCCGGCAGCCGATCGTGATCGCGTACTGAACGCTCGAGATCGCGCCATCGGTCGAGCCCGAGCCGCCCGCGGAGAGGAACTTGATGCCCGCGATCTTGATGTTCCAGTTCACGCCCACGACGCCGACGCCATTGTTGCCGACAGCACCGATCGTCCCTGCGCAGTGCGTGCCGTGCCCGTTGTCGTCGAACGGATCGCCGTCCGAGTTCACGAAGTCGAACCCGTGCACGTCGTCCACGAAGCCGTTGCTGTCGTCGTCCACGCTGTTGCCCGGGATCTCGCCCGGGTTCGTCCACGCGTTGGCCGCGAGATCGGGGTGGTTGTAGTCGATGCCCGTGTCGATCACGCCGATCAGGAGGTTCGGATCCCCGGTGAAGAGATCCCATGCGTTGGTCGCGCGGATGTCCGCGCCGGCCGTGCCGCCGGTCTGCCCCGTGTTGCGCATCGCATAGAGCTCGGGGAAGCGCGGATCGTTCGGCGTGAGGAGCGCGCGAATCTCGTAGTTGGGCTCCGCATACTCGACGTTCGGATTGCTCTCGAGGCGCGCGATCGCGTCCTCGACGCTCAGGTCGCCCTCGAGCTTCAGGTGCTCGGCGCGGATGAATGCGAAGTCGTGGAGCTTCCGGTGCGGGCCGAGCGCGGCGCGCGCCAGAGAGCGGGTCTGGGACTCCGCTCCAGGCCGATACTTGACGATGATCTCGCCCGGAATCGTCTTCGGTGCGGCACCCTCGCGGCCGCCCTGCGCGGCGGCCGGAGAAGCGAGAACGAGCGCGGCAAACACCGCCGCGAGCCAGCGGAATGGGGAACGGTCGGGCATGGGGGATCTCCCTCTCCAGCCGGGCGGCCGGAATGAAGCGGAGCTCTCGCACGACGTGCGACGGGACGTGCGGCGCGCGTGACGCAGCGAGAAGGGCAAAACGCCAATAAAGAAACCGGCGAGGCGGGCGGCGAGGCAGGCGCGAGTTGATCAGGACAATGGCCGACGCCGGGCCGGGACGGCTATCGATCTGGAGCCATGAAGCTTAGGCGCCGACCCCCATCAGGTCAATGGATTTGTCGGCGTGCACGGCTCGTGCCGCGCGCGGAGC
>JBOHUC010000061.1:0-3552 GCA_050733935.1 Candidatus Eiseniibacteriota bacterium
ACGCACGCACGCTCGATGCTTACGTGGAAGCGCACGGGCGGAGCTCGCTCCCCGTCGATTCGCTCGCGCTTGCGCGGGCGCGCTTCGCGCTCGGACTGCGCGAGCGGCACGACGGTCCGGCCGCCAATGCGACCGCGCAGAGCCTGGTGAACCTCGCCCGGATGCTCCAGCGGCAGCGCAAGCAGCTGGATGCGCGGCCGCTGCTCGAGCGCGCGGTCGCCATCCGCCGCGCCGTCGTTCCGCCCGATTCGGCAGCGCTCGCGGCCTCGCTCAACCTGCTCGGAACGAACTATCGTCAGACTCAGGACTATCCGCGGGCGCGCCGGGCCTACGAGGACGCGCTCGCGATCCGCGAGGCGATCCTTCCGCCCAACGATCCGGAGATCGCGGTCGTCCTCAACAACCTCGGTCTCACGCTCCGGGACGTGGGCGAGTACGCCGCTTCGCAGGCAGTCCTCGAGCGCGCGGTCGGGATCCTCACGGCCGTGCATCCCGCGACGCACCCCAACGTGATTTCGACGCGCAACTCGCTTGCGATCACGCTCGCGTTCCGAGGCGACGTGCGCGGTGCGCGGGAACAGTACGAAGACGCGCTCGCCGGAATCCGGGCCGGCTCCCCTCCCGACAGCGGCCTGCTCGCTGGATACCTGCAGAACTACGGCCTCCTGCTCCAGGACATTGGCGACTTTCCGGGCGCCCTCCGCGCCCATCGCGAGGCGGGCGCCATCATGGCGACGCGGCCGATGCCGCCCGACAGCGTCGCGTTCGAGCAGCAGCAGGTGAATCTCGCGCTGTGCTTCATGCGCATGGGCCGGCTCGCGGAGGGCGAATCGCTGCTCACGCGCGTCCGCGGAATCGAGGAGCGCCACGGAGTGCCGAACCCGATGGTGCTCGCGACCGTCTTCCACAACCTGTGCGCGGTGCGTCGCGAACAGTCGCGCTTCCAGGAGTCAATCGACTTCGCCAACCGTGCGCTCGAGGCCGCGGCGCGCGTGCCGTCACAGGACAGCGCGTTCGTCGCCCTGGTGCTCGTCGACCGCGGGTGCGCGGAGCGCGACGCGGGCCGGCTCGCCGAGGCGCGCGCTTCGCTCGAGCAGGCGCTCGCGTTCGAAGAGCGGATCTTCGGGCACGAATCGTCGCGTGTGGCGACAGCCAGCAAGGAGCTCGCGACGGTGCTCGCCGCCCAGGGAAAGCGTCCCGAGGCCTTCGAGGCCGCGCTCCGAAGCGAGGCGATCGCACGCTCGCACGCGCGCCAGATCCTTCGCTATCTGGGCGAGGAGCAGAGCCTCCTCTACGCGGCGCGCCCGGACCAGGCGCTCGGCGTGATGCTGGCCGTGGCGGCGGGCGACAGTGCTTCGGCGACGCCGGACTCGTCGATGAACCGGCGCGCGTTCGACGCCCTGATCCGCTCGCGCGCGCTCGTATTCGACGAGCTCGCCGCGCGGCACCGGACCGAAGCCCGGACGAGCGACCCGGAGCTGCGTCGGATCGCAGACGCGCATCGTGCTGCGCGTGAACGGCTCGCGGGGCTGCTCGTGCGCACGGCGGGCGATGCCCCGGACGATCGCGCAGCGGCGACCCTGCTCGCGACTCGGGCGGAGGCCGAGTCGCTCGACCGCGTGCTCGCGGGGCGCAGCGCTCCGTATCGTAAGGAGGAACTGCGAGCCCGCTCCGGGCTCCCCGAAGTCGTCCGGGCCCTGGGCCCCGCGGACGCCCTCGTCGGCTTCACGCGCACCGCAGGTCCGGTCGCCCGCTCCATTGCTTTCGTGCAGCGCGGCCGGCGGGTGAACGCGGGTGACTTGCCGGGCGTGCCCGAGGCGCCGGACCTCGTCGTGCTCGGTCCGGTCGAGGACGTCGAAGCCCTGGTGCGCACCTGGCGCGAGGCGGTCCTCCGCGCGGAGAACGCGCGCGGAAGTGCGAAGGCGAAGGACTCGGCACGCGCCCGCCACGCGGGGGAGGCTCTGCGTGCGCGCATCTGGGATCCGCTCCTGCCCGCGCTCGTCGAATCGAAGCGCGTTTTCATCGTGCCGGACGGCGAGATTGCGCTCGTGAGCTGGTATGCGCTCCCCGTTGGCACCTCGTCGTATCTCGCGGACGAGGAGCGCACGTTTCACATGCTCACGGTCGGCCGGGATCTGGTCGTCGACGTGGCTGCGAGCGAACCCGAGAGCCAGCGCGCGGAGCGAACGGGCGGGCTCCTCGTCGTGGGCAACGTCGACTTCGAGCATGCGCGCGAGCCGGAGGAAGCTCTGCTCGCGCTCGACGCGGTCACGAATCCGAGTGGTGCCGGAGCCGGTGCCGGAGTCGGTGCGGGAGCCGGCCCGCCGGGGACCGGAACCTATCGCAGCGGCGTGAGCTCGTGCCGCGAGTTCGAGGAGGCGCGCTTCGTTCAGCTCCCGGCCACCCGCACGGAAGCTCAGGAAGTGCTCGCGCTGTGGCAACGCGGGGATGCGCGGATGCTCGAGGGCGCGGGCGCGACGGAAGGCGCGTTCAAGCGTGAGGCTCCGGGTCGCCGGGTCGTCCACGCCGCCACGCACGGATTCTTCCTGCGCGAGGACTGCGTGCAGCGCCTCGCGGGTGAGGAAGCGTCGTACGAAAACCCGCTTCTCCTCTCGGGTCTCGTGTTCGCCGGGGCGAATCGCCGCGCGAGCGCGGACTCCTTGTCCGAAGACGGAATCCTCACGGCGGAAGAAGTTTCGTCGCTCGCGCTCGAGCGCGCGGAGTGGGTCGTGCTCTCGGCGTGCAACTCGGGTGTGGGCGCGATCGTCTCAGGGGAAGGCGTGCTCGGACTCCGGCGGGCGTTTCAGCTGGCCGGTGCGCGCACTGTGATCACGAGTCTCTGGCCGGTCAACGATCGGGCGGCGCGCCGCTGGATGCGCAGCCTGTACGAAGCCCACCTGCGCGACGGGCGCCCGACCGACGATGCCGTGCGCGAAGCCACTCGCCGCCTGCTCGCGGAGAGACGAGCGGCGGGCGCAGACACGAACCCCGCATCGTGGGCGGCGTTCGTGGCCGTGGGAGACTGGCGCTAGGGCGATCGGCGCTGGAACGAGAGCTCGAAGGTGTACTCGGCGGTCTCCGGCTCGTGCGTGAGCGCAGACGGCTCGAGGGTCGAAAGCCGCACGGTGTAGCGCCCCTCCGGAAACCCCACGCCCTTCGCCCGCAGGACGAGCGGCTGCTGACCCGCTCCCGGGAACAGCTCGGCGTTCGTGATCTCGCGCGTGAACAGAACGTCCCCGTTCGGTGCCAGCACCAGGGCCTTGAGTTGTGCTTCGCGCGGCCACCCTTCGAGCGGCGGCGGAAGCAACGCAACCGCGGTCGCGCTTCGCGGAACCGCAATGCGGTTCGTTTCCCCACCTCCTGAGCGAAGCGGAGCCTCGAGCGCGAACGGCCCGTACAACGGCACGGGTACGCGTCCCGCGGATCTCGGGTGTGTCTCAGGCGCCGGCATGATCGCAGGCGAAGGGGCGGGAGTCGGAATGCCCGGAGCGACGGTCCCGGTCTCCGGAACCGGCGCGCGTTCGCGCTGAGTGGGTTGGAGCAGCATGATGG
>JBOHUC010000062.1:0-24569 GCA_050733935.1 Candidatus Eiseniibacteriota bacterium
CATTGGGTTGCCCTCGCTTTCTTGGGGCTCCTTCACCGGATGACCCCGTGGTCTGCCGCGGACTTTATCGCGGTCAAGAGGGCAACCCACTCCTCCTGATCTCCCCGTCTTCATCGATACGCAGCAAGTGCCTCTAAGGGAGGAATTGCGGGATTCCAGACAGCGCGCGGATGAAGTAGTCATTTTTTCGAGGCGACGCGGGCGCGCCCGCTGTTGGTTCCGCTCGCTTGCGGTGCGAGAATCCGCCGCATGAGCCGCACGCTTGCCGTCGTCGGCACCGCCGGTCACATCGATCACGGAAAGACCGCCCTCGTTCGCCGCCTCACCGGTGTCGACACCGATCGCCTCAAAGAAGAGAAGGAACGCGGGATCTCGATCGATCTCGGCTTCGCGCCGCTCGTCACGCCTGCCGGTCGCCGGGTCGGCATTGTCGACGTTCCAGGACACGAGCGCTTCGTGCGCAACATGCTCGCGGGCGTCGGCGGAATCGACCTCGTCCTCCTCGTCATCGCGGCCGACGAAGGCGTGATGCCGCAGACGCGCGAGCACTTCGCGATCGTCTCCCTCCTCGGCGTTCCGCGCGGGCTCGTCGTGCTCACGAAAAGCGACCTCGTCGAAGGGGACTGGCTCGCCGAGGTCGAACGCGACGCGCAGGCGCTCGTCAAGGGCTCGTTCCTCGAGAGCGCTCCAATCGTCGCGTTCTCAGCGACCACGGGCGCGGGGGAGGAGGGGCTCCTCGCCGAGCTCGATCGCCTGCTCGAAGAGGGCGCCGATCGCCCGCAGGACGAGCCCGCGCGCCTTCCGGTCGATCGCGTGTTCACGGTCGAAGGCTTCGGCACCGTCGTGACGGGCACGCTCTGGCGCGGCCGCATCGCGGTCGGCGACAGCGTGTCGATCGAGCCTGCGGGAAAGACCTCGCGCGTGAAGAGCGTCGAAGTCCACGGGAAGTCGGTCGACGCGGCCGTGGCCGGACAGCGCACCGCGGTCGCGCTCCACGGGCTCGCGAAGGAGGATCTCGCACGCGGCGACTGGGTGCTCGCGCCGGGATCGCTTGCGCCCACGACGTTGCTTTCCGTGCGGCTCGACATCCTGCGCGACCTGCCGCGCCCGCTCGCAAACCGAGCGCGCGTGCGCTTCCACCTGGGATCCGGCGAGGCGCTCGGACGCGTCGTTCTCCTCGAATCCGAAGAGCTCGCGCCGGGTGCGAGCGGCCTCGCGCAGCTTCGTCTCGAAACTCCGGTCGTCGCAGCGCGCGGCGATCGCTTCGTGCTCCGCACGTACTCGCCCATGCGGACGCTCGGCGGGGGAACGGTGCTCGAGACGGCACCGGAGCGCCGCAAGCGCGGCGAGACCGGAGGCCTCGACGTCGCCGAAACCGGATCGCTCTCCGAGCGCGTGCAGTTCCTCCTCGAAGAGCTCGGCTGGACGCCGAATCGCGCGGACGATCTCGCACGCCGGCTCGAGGCCGATGCGGCGCTCGTGACCGCGGAGCTCGAAACGCTCGCCGCTCACGGCACGGCGCGCGTGCTCGCCGACGGGCGCTGGCTCGCCGCCGACGGCGTGACCGCCGCGCGCGATCGCGTGCACGAGGAGCTCGCGGTGTTCGCGCGCACGTTCCCGCTTCGCTTCGGGCCGACACGCGGCGAGCTCAAGGCGCGGCTCGCGCGCGCGCTCGACGGCGCCGTGTTCGATCTCGCGCTTTCGGGAATGCTCGGCGACGGAGCCCTCGTCACCCGAGGGGATCGCATCGCCGAAGCTCCGGGGCGCGAGCTCACGGGCAAGTACGCGGAGGCGGCCGCGCACCTGCGCACCGCGCTCGATGCCGGCGGGTTCTCCCCGCCCGAGCTCAAGGAAATCCTCCCGCGGCTCGGACTCACGCCGCCCGAAGCCGTCGAGCTCGTGGGGCGTCTCCTCGCCGATGACGATCTGGTCCGCATCGACAGTGATCTCGTCTGGTCCCGGGCGTCCTGGGAGAAGGCCGTCACGTTCGTCCGGGCCCATTTCGTCAAGTCCCCCGAGCTCGCCGTGGCGGACGTCAAGGAAGGGCTGGGCGTGTCGCGCAAGTACGCGGTACCCTTGCTGGAGGCGCTCGATCGGGAAGGCATCACGCGGCGCGAAGGCAATTCGCGTTTCCCGGCGCGCTCGCGATAGTCCTTCAGTCCTCCCCACGCAGGATTCACCCGCTCGACGGAGATCACCATGAAGCCCGCCACGCATCACGTCCCGCCTGGGATGCACGCCGTTTCGCCGTATCTGATCGTCAAGGTTGCGGCGAAGCAAATCGACTTCCTGAAGCACGTGTTCGGGGCGGAGGAAACCTTCCGTCACGCGGATCCCGAGGGCACGGTCTGGCATGCCGAGCTCAAGATCGGGGATTCGATCGTCGAGGTCGCCGACTCGAGCGAGAAGTGGGGCGTTCTGAACAGCGCGCTCCACGTCTACGTGCCGGACGTGGACGCCGCCTACAAGCGCGCGATCGATGCCGGTGCGACCTCGGCCTATCCGGTCAAGGACATGTTCTACGGCGAGCGGAGCGGCGGCGTGAAGGATCCATTCGGCAACACCTGGTACATCGCGACGTTCAAAGAGGAGCTGACCAAGGAAGAGATCGAGCAGCGTTCCGCCGAAAACGTCAAGGCGCAGAGCCAGGGTTGACCGCGCCCGGCATCGTCCGGCGTACGGAATCGAGGAACGCGAACCGGAGGCGGTAGGATTCGTCGCCGGGATGAAGGCGCGCGAGCTCGCGCGCCGAGCGCCACGACTCCTCGAAATCGCGCAGCCGGACGGACGAGCGATGGAGCCCTTCCCAGGCCATCGGTCCGTCCGGCGCGCGCGCTGCAAGCTCGCGATACGCTTCCTGCGCCCCCGCCCAGTTCTCCCGCTGTTCCTCCGCATGCGCCCGCGCCGCGATCACGCGCAGATTCGGCGCGTCCTTTTCGGACTGCGCGAACGCGCGCGCGGTCGCGTCCCACCGTTCGAGGTCCTCGTTTCGCACTCCGAGAAAGTCCCACGTGCGCGCACGCTCGAGAACGGGGCGTGTGGGCGGCTCGGTCACGGAGGCTTCGATCCGGGCAAGCGAGCGATCGATGTCGCTCGTGACCACGAGCAGTTGCAGGGTCGGGACCGCGGTTCCGATCGCGGCGGCGGCGCCGAGCCCGGCCCACGCCCGGCGGCCTTCGAGGATTGCGCCCAGCGCGTTCGCCGCCGCGAGTGAGACGATCAC
Source organism: Candidatus Eiseniibacteriota bacterium (assembly GCA_050733935.1). Classification (GTDB taxonomy): domain Bacteria; phylum Eisenbacteria; class RBG-16-71-46; order RBG-16-71-46; family DASYSL01; genus JBOHUC01. The sequence goes on from JBOHUC010000062.1 coordinate 3,224, forward strand.
GTTCGCGATCGTGAACACCTCCCAGTCCCGGAACATTCCCTGCACGGGCCGGAACAGCAGGAACAGCGCCGCTGCCGGGACACCGAGCAATCCCCACGCGATCCGTTCGGACATCGGAAGGGACGTGCCGCGGACTAGAAGCCAGCCGACCAGGACGGCGGGAAGGATCGGCGTCGCCTGCAGAAGGACGTTCGCGAGGTCGACTCCCGAGGCGCCGAGTCCCATGTGATGTTCACGGTCGAACCCCGAAATGATCCCGACGACCCGTGGGAGCACCCAGATCGTCACGGCGAGGGGGACGAGAAGGGGCAGCGCACCCCGCGCGCCGTTCCTGCGGACGGCGCACGCGAAGCCCCACGCGGCCGCCGGCACGAGCAGGATCGAGCTTCGATGGAGCGCGATCGCGACGGCGAGGCCGAGCGCGGCCGCCCAGCCTCCACGTCCGTCGCGCACGAGAGCGAACGACGCCGTGGCGATGCCGGCCGTCAGGACCGCCATTTCAGCCGTGGACTTGGCGTAGCCGGTGAACAGGGCGAGCGTCCCGCCGAGAGCGATCACAGACACGCCGGCGACCGCCGCACCGCCGGTGAGGCGCACCCCGCGCACAAACGCCACAGCGACCCACACGAAGACGAACGCCTCGAGCGCGCCGAGCCCGCGCGCGTAGAGGTCGACTGCGTCCGGATTCGCACCGGCGATCATCCTCGGCAGATGGAAATGAAGGAACGCATCGAGCGGCAGAAACTGGCCGGGGCCGGCGCCCGTCACCATGTCGAGTGTGCCCTGGCCGGCCGCAATCTCACGCCTCAGGTACGAGTCGCCGAGGAAGCGGATCCGGTCGGGCAGCAGGAAGACGCCGAGGGCGACGACCGCGGCCGTTGCGAACACCGCGAGCCGGTCTCCCCGCGCGATTCGGTCGCCGAATGCTCCCGTGACGTCACGCAGCCGTCCCACGATCGGCGGAAGGAGCACGAGTGCTGCAACCGCCCACGTGATCCAGCCGAGCGCGGGTTCGACGAAGCGGATCGTGTTGAGGCTCCAGAGCCACATCGACGGCACGAACGTGAGCAGCGCCCGCACGGCGAGGAGGGCCGCAAGGCCGATCCAGAGCGCGCGGATCCCGCGCTCGTCCATGCTCGCGCCACGCGCGTCGCGCGCCGATCGTTCCGCTGCGTTCTTCGATGCCGCGCGATCTCGCGCGCGAGCGCGGCCCTTCACGCGTCCGCCTCGCCATCCACTCGGGCGGAGTCCGGCGGCTCCGTCGGTCGGGCGAAGACCGTCTTCGAGCGCGTCACCTCCGCGAGCCCCACCGGGGCCTTCCTTGGTTTTCGCACGTACTTCTTCTGGGTGACGGTGATCGGAACGGTGCCCGCGTTCCGCGCCTGGGAATAGAACGCGGCCCAACCCGCGACCTCCTCGAGCGTCGTGCGACTCGGCTCGTTCGGTCCCTTGCCGCGACGGATAACGACGTGCGAGCCGGCCGCGCCGTGCACGTGGAGCCAGTAGTCCTCCGGGCGCGCGAGCCGGTGCGTCAGATAGTCGTTCCCCTGGTTGTTGCGTCCGATCCAGACGTCCCAGCCCTCGCGGGTGCGATAGCGTCGCGGCTCGTGCGACGCGGGAACGGCCTCGCGTCGCCGGCCTGCTCCCACGTCCTTCGCCACGCGCGCGGGCCCGTCGGCGCGCAGACGCCCCTTCGCCTCGGAACGCGCAATCGCGGGAGCGTCGATTTCCTGTCCCGATGCGATCGCATCGAGCGCGCGCCGCGCACGGGCGATCTGATCACGGACCTCCGCCAGACGTGCTGGCGCCTGCTCGCGCGTGCGATCGAGCTTTCCTGCGAGCCGGAACATGCGGTCGGCGTTCTCACTCGGCCAGCGCTTCGGGTCGAGCTCGATCTCGAGCGTGCGCTCCGGATGCTCCGGATCGGGGAGCGTCACGTTCGCGGCACCCTTCTCGACGCGCCCGAGAAACGCGGCGAGCGCATTCGCCTGCTTTCGCACTTCGTCTGCGCGCTTTGCGGACTCGAGGTCCGCAAGCACCGCGATCTCGGCGCGCTCGAGCCTCTTCAGGTGCGCGCGGGCGCGCGCAAAGGCGTCCGCATCGACGGGCGCGGGCAGAGACTCGCCTACGCCGGCGGCCGCCGCGCCCCACGAATCGTACGGACCGTGCGTCGTGAAGCCAGACTCGGAGGCCGGCGCGGGCAAGGGCCCGGAGAGAAGGTGCGCTCCGGGCGACGGACTCTGCCACGTCACGCCGTAAAGGGGCGGCGGACCGTAGGAGGCGCGCGCCCAATCCGCGAGCGCTGACGAAAGCCCCGACGGCAGGTCCTGCGTGCCTGCCTCGCCGACGCTTCCGCGCAGCGCGGGAGGAAGTGTCGGCAGAAGAACCGGCAGGGCTCCGCGCGGCATGCCGGCGACATGACGGCTCAGGTGGAGCGCCCATTGTTCGGGCTCGCTCGCCTTGAGCCACGCCTCGAGATCGTCGGCCGTGACCGTCAAGGGATCGCGGAGCGTCGGTGCGCGCGGCGGCGCGTACGTGAGGCCCGGCGCGAGGGCTGCGCGATACGTCGAAGGCGGACGCTTGAGCGCGCACCACAGGATGCGGGCGTGCGCATCTTCGACCACGAGGTTCCCGGGCGGCCAGAGCTCGATGTGCACGCAGAGCGATGCGCCCGACGGCGTGGCGCATTCGATCACGAGCCTTCGATCCATGGGCGGCCCCACGATCGCCGTCACGGCCGTGGCCGGCGCCGGGCGATAGGCCCAAACGTCGGCCCGCCGCGGAGCCTGCGCGTCGCCGGCGCGATCCTCGAGCCAGAGCCACGCCGGCGGCGCGAAGCGCGCGATCAACTCGACGTGGCCTCCGCGGCGCTCTCCCCGAGGGGGGCGGTCGAACGCGAGCGCCCAGCCGCCGGTCCACGGGCGAATGCCCGCGAACGTCGCGCCCTCGAGCGCATCGTTCCACGCGGGCGCAAGCCGGGTGAGGACGATCGGATCCATGCGGCGTATTATGGTCCGTCATGAACGCATGGTGCCAGCGCTGTGGCAGCGCGCTCGACAACAAGCCGGGCGACGTCGTCGGTCGCGCGGAGACCTGTCCGAATTGTCGCGCGGACCTCCATGCGTGCGTGCAGTGCGTGCACTACGACCCCCGGGCGTACAACCAGTGCCGCGAGCCGCAGGCCGAGCGGGTCGACGACCGCATGAAGGCGAACTTCTGCGAATTCCTGAAGCTCAAGACGACGCGCCCCGGGGTCCCGGGCGCGCAGGCTTCGGCCGACCGGGCATCGCAAGCGCGTTCGAAGCTCGATTCGCTGTTCCGGAAGCCCTCCGAATCGGACTGATCCCGAATCGGATTGACCCGGACTGCGATCGAGTTCAGCATCCGTCCGGTTGCCATCGCGGCCCTCGCCCCGTGGCCCCCGGCGCACGCATTCTCCCTCCATCGGCCCATCCTCCGCCGGACCTCCCCGGGACGACTTGTCCGACCCCTCCATTTGTCGATCGGGGTACCGCCATGCGGCTCACAAGCATTCCATCCGTATCCTCCGTGATCGCGAGCGCCGTCGTCGCGGTCGTCGGAACACTCGCCGTCGCCGACGTGGCTTCGGCCGCTCCGGGCGACCGTTCGCCCGACGGCGTCTGGATCGAAACCGAAACCGCGTCCCGCGGCGCCGACCCCGGCCACTACCAGTTCCGGCGGCCGGATGCGTTCCGCACGCTGGAACTGAACGACATCGACCTGGTTCGCGTGCTCGCCCAGGCGCCGCTCGAACGATCGCTCGACGCGCTTGCGCGGGAGGTCGTGCTCTCGCTCCCGCTGCCGGAAGGCGGGTTTGCCCGCTTCCGGATCGAGGAATCCCCTGTGCTGTCGCCGGAGATTGCCGCGAGCCGGCCGGACCTCCGCACCTACGCCGGCCAGGGCGTGGACAATCCGACCGCAACCGTTCGCTTCGATCGCACTCCGCTCGGCTTTCACGCGCTGCTGCTGCGCCCGGGTCGCATGAGCGTGATCGAGCCGCTCGATCGCAGCGGCGGATCGCTGTACGTCACGTTCGAAAACGCGAACGTCGTGCGCGAAGCCGGGCTCGTTTCGTGCTCGATTCTCGGCGAGAGCGGGGGAGGCCCGGCGCGCGAGATCGCTGCACCGCCTTCGGGGGCGCAGCTTCGCACGTACGACACGGGCATCACGGCGACGGGCGAGTACACGCAGTTCTTCGGTGGATTCGCGAACGCCCAGGCGCAGATCATGACCACGATCAACCAGATCAACGCGATCTGGGAGCGCGAGGTCGCGATTAGCTTCGACATCACGTGCTACAACATTTTCCCCGATCCGGCGACCGATGCATTCCCGACCCCGGACGTCGCGCAGGACGGCACGCTCAACACGCAGAACGACGCCAGTCTCGATTCGGCCTGCGGCGAGAATGCGTACGAGCTAGGGCACCTGTTCCACAAGCGGCCTTCCGGCTATCGCGGCCAGGCGCTCGGGCGCGCGTGCGCGGCCGACAAAGGGCGGGGAGTGACGACCGGCGTCGATCCCACGACGGTCATCTTCACCGTGGATGGCGTCGCCCACGAGATCGGGCACCAGTTCAGCGCCGCTCACAGCTACAACGGCAGTGACGCGGGCTGCAGTCAGCGCAATGCAAGCACGGCCTACGAGATCGGCAGCGGGTCGACCATCATGTCGTACGCGATCGCGGGCTGCACGGAGGACATTCCCGGATCGGCCGATTCCTACTTCCACACGATCAGCTTCGATCAGATCACGGACTTCCGCGAAGCGGGCGGCAACTGTGCAGCCGCGACGGCGACCGGGAACACGCCGCCGACCGTGGATGCGGGGCCGGGCTTCACGATCCCGCGGAACACGCCGTTCACGCTGACGGCGGACGCGGACGACGCGGATGGGGATGCGCTCACGTACTGCTGGGAGCAGTTCGATCTTGGCGCCGCCTCCCCGCCCACCGAGATGACCGCGGGTCCGCTGTTCCGTTCACTTCCCCCGGATCCAAGTGCCGCGCGCACGTTCCCCAATCTCACGGATCTCCTGGCCGGGAATCCCACCCCGTTCGAGATCCTCCCGACCGCGGACCGGAAGCTCAACTTCCGCGTGACCGTGCGGGACAACCGGGGCGGTGGCGGCGGCGTGAACTACGACGCCGTGTCGATCGAAGTCGCGGGCGAGCCGTTCGCCGTCTTGAGCCCGAACGGCGGCGAGCTGCTACGGCCGGATTGCCCGACGACCGTAACCTGGCAGGTCGGCGGCGGAGACGTCGCTCCGACCGTGAACGTGCTCTATTCCGCGGACGGCGGATCGAACTTCGTCACGGTTGCAGCCGCCGTTCCGAACGACGGCTCTGAAGACGTGCTTTTGCCGTGCGCGACGACGGGTCAGGGGCGCATCCGGGTCGAGGCGGTCGGAAACATCTTCTTCGACGTGTCGGACGACGACTTCGACGTGCAGGCCGTGGCCCCGACCGTGGCGGCCGACGCCACCGGCGGCGAGGTCGGCGCGGACTGCACGTATCTCCTCCCGTTCAGCGCGCTCGTCACGGACGATTGCGGCGTGCTGGCGGCGGATGTCGAGGTCGTGATCGCGGTTTCGACCGGAAACGCCACCCTTGGAGTTCCGGACTTCGTCGCCCAGCAGGTCGACCCCACGACCGTACAGGTGGACGGAACCGTGCTCGTGTCGGACCTCACTTCGTGTCCCGCGGTGATCGACGTCACGGTCACGGCGACGGACGCGTGCGACGTCGAGGGCACCGACACGGTCGTGGCCGAGGTCACCGACACGACCCCGCCTTCGATCGCGGTCACGCTCAACCGCGAATTCCTCTGGCCACCGAACCACAAGCTCGCGGACATCGTGGCGACAGTCGAGGCGAGCGACAACTGCGGCGCGGTGAGCTATGTCCTCACCTCGGTGACGAGCAACGAACCCGAGAACGGGCTGGGCGACGGCGACACGGCGCCCGACATCGTGGGTGCGGCGATCGGAACGGCGGACGTCGAGTTCCAGTTGCGTTCCGAGCGCTCGGGGAAGGGCTCCGGTCGCATCTACACGATCGTGTACACGGCGACCGACGCGTGCGGCAACGAGGCGCAGGACGTCGCGCAAGTCGAAGTGCGGCACGACCAGTCCGCCCATGCGCTGGCGTTCGGCCTGCCGGCGGATGGCGCGACGCTCGACGCGCCGACCGGCGTGTTCGCGCTCGTCGTGACGGGCGATGACCCCGCGCTCGCCGTCGAATCCGTGGACGCCCCGGTCGTGGTCGGCGCCAACGGCGTCAGAGGAGCGCCGCCGCTGCGCGACGGAGTTTCAGCGCCGGTTCGCGGCGTCCGGGCGGTCGACACGCGGAGCGCCCAGCTCGGAAACGCATCGGCGATCGTCTCCGCCGGCGCGAGCGCGTACGCGGATTGGACGGGCGACGGCCGTGAGGACCTCGTTCTCCTGTTCCGTGTCGCGGACGTGCGCGCGCTCGGTCTCGACGGATCGGATCCAATGGATCCGGTCGGCCTCCACTTCGCAACACGCCTCCGGGAGTCGTTCCTCGTGGCCGACATTCTCGCGCTCGGCGCCTCCGCGGCTCTGCCGCGGGACCTGCCCGGGTTCGGCTCCGATGTGCTCGCGACGCTCGGCGGCGATCCGGAACCCGTGACCGCCGGCCCCGACGCGCAAAGGATCGGCTCGATCGAGCCGGCGGCCGGCACGCCTCGGGAGACACGGCTCGTGGCAAGAGGACCGGGAACGGCCGGCGCCGGAGTCCGGCTCGTGCTCGAAGTGGCGCGCACGACACCCGTGCGGCTCGACGTGTTCAGCATCCGTGGCAGATTCGTGCGGTCGATGGACGCGGGCGTCGTTCCGGCGGGACGCCACGATCTCGCATGGGATGGACGCGATGCGGGCGGGAGGCGGGCACCGGCCGGGATGTACGTCGTGCGGCTCTCCGCCGGGGAAATCCGAAGCTCCGCGAAGGCGCTGCTCCTGCCGTAACCAAACGCGCGGAACGCGGTCGTGGGCGTCGGGGGCTCAGCCTCCGATGTCCACGACTCGCGGGCCGCGAACGCCTCGTCGAGCACCGCGCAGCGCACAGCGAGCGGCGGTCGTCATTGAAAGTTCTTCTTCTCGGCGATCCGGCGTTCGGAAGGATGTGCATTGGAACGCGCCGGAACCTCGTTCTGGCACCGGGTTACGAGCGGCATGTTCCTTGCCTTTACGAGAAGGAATGGCGCTCACACTGAATCCGAAACGCCTCAAGCGATATCGGGACATTGGAAGGCTGCTCGTCAAGTACGGACGGGGCGACCTCGTCCACCACTCGCTCTTCGGCGAGCTCGAGGACGAGCCCGAAGCGCGGTCGGAAACCGCCCCGTCCGGCGCGCTCGCCACAAACGGCGAACAGGCCGACAGCCGGGGAGCGGACAAGCCGCTCTCGAAACCCGAGCAGCTCGCGGCCGACCTCGAGACCATGGGCCCGACGTTCGTCAAGGTGGGGCAGTTCCTCTCGACCCGCGTCGATCTCCTGCCCCCCGACTATCTCGAAGCGCTCGCGCGACTCCAGGATCGTGCGGAGCCGTTCCCGTTTGCGGAAGTTGAGCGCATTGTCACGGAGGAGCTCGGGGTTCGAATCTCGAAGGGATTCGCCGTCTTCGAGGATGTGCCTCTCGCGGCCGCGTCGCTCGGCCAGGTCCATCGCGCCGAGCTTCGGAACGGTCGCACCGTGGCCGTCAAGGTGCAGCGGCCCGACATCCGGGACGGGATCGTCGAGGACCTCGAGGCGCTCGACGAGATCGCGTCGTTCCTCGACCGGCACACGGACGTCGGGCGGCGGCACGGCTTCGTGAGCATGCTCGAGGAGTTCCGGAAGAGCCTTCTTCGGGAGCTCGACTATCGCCAGGAGGCGCGGAATCTCCAGCTCCTCGGCGAGAACATGACGGAGATCGATCTCCTCATGGTGCCGAGCCCCGTCGAGGACTACGTCACCTCGCGCGTTCTCACCATGGAGTTCATTCACGGCCGCAAGGTGACCGCGCTCGGCCCGCTCGCCCGGATGGACGTGGACGGCGCGCCCCTCGCGGAGGCCCTCTGCCGCGGATACCTGAAGCAGATCCTGATCGACGGCTTCTTCCACGCGGATCCGCATCCGGGCAACGTCTTCGTCACGCAGGACGGGAGGATCGCGCTGCTCGATCTCGGGATGGTGGGGCGAATCTCGCCGACCCTGCAGGAGTCGCTGCTCAAGCTCCTGCTCGCGATCAGCGAAGGGCGGGGCGAGGATGCCGCGGAGATCGCGATCCGCATTGGAGAGCCGCTGCCGGACTTCGAGGAGGCGCGCGTGCGAACCGATCTGGCCGAGCTCGTCTCGCGCGCACAGGGTCTCCGCCTCGAGGACATCCAGGTCGGACGGACGATGTTCGATCTGTCGCGCGCCGGCCTCGACGGCGGGATTCGGATGCCGCGCGAGCTCACGATGCTCGCGAAGGCCCTTCTCAACATCGATCACGTGGCGCGATCGCTCGACCGCAGGTTCGATCCGAACGCCTCGATCCGCCGCAATGCCGCGGACATCATGCAGGCCCGGATGAAGAAGTCGCTGTCGCCCGGGAAGCTGTTCGCGGGAGTCCTCGAAGTGAAGGAATTCGCCGAGAAACTTCCGGGTCGGCTCAATCGTCTGATCGACAATCTCACCGACAATCGCCTGCGGGTGAAGGTGGACGCGATCGACGAAGTTCTCCTGATGGAGGGCATGCAGAAGGTCGCGAACCGCATCACTCTCGGGCTCGTCATCTCGTCCCTGATCGTCGGTGCGGCGCTCCTCATGCGCATCGAGACTTCGTGGCGCCTGTTCGGCTACCCGGGGATCGCGATCCTCTTCTTTCTGGCGGCCGCCATCGCCGGATTCGCGCTCGTCCTCAACATCGTGCTCCACGATCTAAGGAGCCGAAAAGAGCGCGTGGAGCGGCTGCGACACGACCCGCGCGGCGCGGCGAGCGGAGGTTCATCCCGCGTCTAGCCGTCGCGCCGGCGTCCTCTCGGGATCTCGCCGCCGTTCAACCCGGCGCGGCCGCCGGCACTCGCTTCTTCTGCATCGCCAGGTACGGAATGCCCACGATCGCACCCAGCAGCACGTAGAGCAGGATCGTCGCGCCGAAGTGCAGATCGGGGAAGTTCGCGGCCGCGATCCCGAGCGCGATCGCTGGGTGCCGGCAGGCGGTGGCGAGCGCGAGCACGGTCGAGTGCTCCGGATCCGGCCCGCCGAGCAAGTGCCCCACGGCAAACCCGATGACGAGGAACAAGACCAGCGCGAGGATCGTGCCGTCGCCCACGAGCGCCCACATGGCCGGGGCCGCAACAACGAGGAGAACGAGAGCCGCGAGCGCCAGGAGCACCTTCGCTACGAGCGCGACCGGCTTTGCGATCCGCTCGGCGAAGCCGGGTGCCAGCGCGCGAACCAGCATCCCCGCAGCCAGCGGGAGGAGCGCTCCTGTGAGGACGAGTCCAGCGACCGAACGCGGGCTCATCGCGAGATCGCGCGGCGAGACGGCATCGAGGATCTCGACCAGAAGCGGAACGAGCACGAGCGAAAGCAGTGCGAGGATCGCCATGAGACCGAGCCCGTAGGACGCCTGGCCGCCCGCCTTGGCCTGCTTTCCCGGGAGGAGCGGCGGCAACGGTGAGATGGCGAGGGCCATGAGCGCGATCTCGACGGTCGGGCGGAACGGGAAGAAGCGCGCGAGCGCATACGCCACCACCGGCATGATCACGAAAATGGCGAGGAGCGAGCGCACGAGGAGCCCCGGCCGGCGAATCAGGTACAACAGATCGTCCTTCGTCGCATGGAGTCCGAAACCAAAGACGGTCGCAAAGATGCTGATCTTGAACGCGAGCCCGACGAGCAGTTTCGGATCCATGTGCGTGTCCCTCCCTGTGCTTCGTGCTTCGTGTTTCGTGCCTCGCGAGCCGTTGGACCTACGGCTCGATCGAGTAGATGATGCCCGCGCGGTTCTGCTCGGACGTCTCCGCTTCGACCTTCCAGTGTTTGCTCAAGGAATACGCGAGCTGGAACGAATTCGCGGAATCGAAGAGCCCGATCCCGTAGCGCGCGTACAGGCTCGGCGTGAGGTACGTGCCGAGCATGAGCGCGGCCTCCTGCAGCGTGCCTTCGGATTCGACCGAGGCTTCGTTGAGGCCGATCTTGGACGCCACCTTCTGCGTCTGGGCGCTCGCGGCCTGGAGTCCCATGCTGGTCGCAGTCTCGCGCGCGATCGCGGATTCGGACGAGCGCGCCTCGGCGATCGGGCGGTTGAACATGAGGTAGGAGAGCGCGTCGGCCTGCGTCATCTCGGGATCCGAGAACACCGACATCTGCGACTGCTTGAGCGTCCCCGTGACCTCGAACCCAACGAGCACGTCCTCGTCCTCGATCTCGCGCTTCGCGCGAATCTCGACCTGCGGATCGTCCACGGGGCCCCCGGCGTAGATCAGACGCCCGCGCTCGATCGTGAGATCCCGGCCGTATCCCGTGTACGTTCCGGACTTGAGCGAGAGCTCGCCCCGCCCGAGCGCCGGCTTGTTCGGTTCCTGCGTGATGAGGAGGCTGCCCTCCGGCGCGGCCTTGATCCCGTAGCCCTTGAACTGGACGTCGTCCCCGAGCGTGAGCCGGACGCGCGAATAGAGATCGAACGGGAGCTTCGTGGAGTCGGGCGCCTCGCGCAGGACGACCACGTCGGGCGACGGCGGCACGGCGAGCTCGATCGAGCGGTTCCCCGCATCGACGTGGGCAACCGGAACGGTCAGCTCGCCGGTCACGTCGACGCGCCGACCATCGACCTTGATGTCGAGGTCCGGGGTCACGAGGATGCGGGCCTCGTTCGTGTTCATGACCTTGAAGCGCTTGCCCTCGATCTGCATCGTCCCGCGCGGGCGGTTCGCGTTCGAAAGATCCGCGTCGGCCTTGACCGCGACGTGACCGGAATCCGACTTCATGCCGGAGTCGAGGTTCCACCGGCCGCCTTCTCCCTGCGCGGTCAAATGCACGTCGTGCGCCTCGAAGCCGTACGCGGGGAGATCGAACGCCCCGTTCTCGAACTTGACGACACCGCTCGCGCTCGGGGAGGCGATCGTGCCCGCGATCTTCACGTCGGCGTCGAGCTTCCCTTCGAGCTTTTGCACGTCCGGAGAAATCTTCTCGACCAGGTCCCACTTCGACGCGTGGGCCTCGATCGTGCCGTCCACGACCTGGGTCGAGTCGAACCGATTCCACCTGAACCCGGGCAGGTTCACCGCCGTCGAGGCCTCGCCCACGTCCGGAAGCTTCAAGCCGCCGTCCACGCGCAATGCGGTCGCATCGGAACGAAGGTTCATGCGGAGGTCCGTAAACGGAATCTCGACCGGCTCGGCCTTCGGAGCCTGCCACGTCACCTTCCCGCTCGCGGGCTCGAGCTTTGCCTCGGCGTCGAGCACACCGTCGTTGCGAAGGTGCGCCTGCGACGTGAGGGAGAGCGTGCCTTCGAGCCGGTAGTCCGTGGGAAGGAACGCATTCACGTTCGCGAGCGGAAGCCCGGCGAGCGCGGCGTCGACGCGCGTGCCGGTTCCTGCGCTCCACTCGGCGTTCGCATCGAGCTTCGCCGTCGCCGCCCGAAGCCCGAACGGCCCGAACCTGGCCCGGCTCGGCGTGACCTCGAACGGCGCGGGGGCCGCGAGGCTCCACGGAGCGTTGTTCGCGACCGCGAGATCGAACTGATCGAGCCGTCCCGTCCACAGGCTCTCGGCCGCCTGCGAGGCTTCACCGCGCAGCGCAAGACGCCGGAGCGCGCTCTCGACGGTGCCGGTGAACGCGTAGCGCTCGGGGGTTCCGTTGACCGTGAAGCGCACCGAGTCGAACGGCGCCTGCGGGGGCGAGGCGATCTCGCGCGCGTGGGCCACGAGATCGATCGCGTTCCCGGTCGTGCGGTCGAGGCGGCCGTCGAGCGCCAAACTCCCGACCGTCGTGCCCGAGGCCGCAAGCTTCTCACCCGCGAGCTTTACGGTCGCATGAACGAGCGTGTCCGGGCCTTCGAGCGTTCCGCTCGCCTGAACGGTTCCGGCGAGCGTCGGCTCGAGCTCGGCGAGCGACGGCACGTCGAGCTTCCACTCGACCCCGATCGGGGCGAGCGCTGTTCCCGAGGCGGCGAACGTCGCGCCCGCGTAGCTCGCTTCCGCATCGATGAGCGACGTCGAATCGCTTCGCCCGTGGAAGTGAACCTGCCCCGCGAGCGGCTTTCCACGGAGCTCCCCGGCCAGGTCGTCGAGATCGGCGTGCGCGGCCCACGTCGTCGAATCCTTGAACGAGCCGTGCGTGCGAAGACGCCCTCCGATCTTCGACGGCCACTCGGGCAGCAGGATCCCCGTGTCGACGTCGCGCGCGGTCGCATCGAGATTCCACGTGACGAGCGGCTTCCACCCGACCCGTCCGGCCGCATCCACGTGGCCGCCGAGGAGCGAGCCCGTGAGCTCCTCGAGCACGAACATCGTGCTGTCGCCGTGGCCGTTCGCGCGCAGCGATTCCTCGAGCCCCTTCTTCGTGCGCACTTCGGTTTCCATGTCGATCCGCCAGGCCCCTAGCTCGCCCCCGAAATCGAGGTCGCCGCGCGGCAGCGTGACGAGCGCGTCGCCGACCGGGGGCCACGCGAACTCCGACCAGTTCGCGAGGAGCTCGAACGTCGTGCGCGTCGAGTCGAGGTCCGCGCGCCCCGAAGCGTTGAGCTTCGCGGGCCGGCCCTGCTGGGCGAGCACGAGGCTCGAGAGCTCGACCGACTTCGCCGTCGTGAGCGCGTGTGCATCGGCGTTCCAGCGGCCGTACTCGCGCGAGGCGAAAGTCCCCGCGACTTCGATCTCCTGCTTTTCGAGGTCGCCCCGCGCGCCGGCCGTTCCACCGACCGTGAGCTTCGGCAGATCCTTCCGGATCGTCGAGAGATCGACCGGCTCGAGACGCGCGGTCGCGTCGAACCGGGGATGGGTGAGGAGCTTCTCGAGCCGCACATCGGCCGCGAGCCGCGCCGGGGCCGTGACCTGCTGGCGAATGCGCAGCGTGTCGAGATCGCCGACCACGTCGCCGCCGCCCACGATCGGCGGCAGGTCGGGCGGCTTCAGGGTCCACTGGATCGCGATGTCGAGCGGATACTGCCCGCGCGTGCGCACCCAGCCGCGGAAGCCGAGCTCGCCCAAGGGGGTCGCGAGCGCGAAACGCTGAACGCCGAGCGAATCCCGGTACTGGAGTCCGTCGAGCGCGATCTCCGTGATGCCGAGCGAGTCGGGCTTGTCGAATTGCCGGAGCACGATGTTCCGGAAGCGCACCGTGTCCACCTTGACGAGCACCGGGAGCTCGATCTCGGGCAGCGGCTTGTTCGGATCGGGCGGCGGTGCCTTCTTGGGCGGCCCGAGCGTGACGAAGATTCCGTCGAGAGTGAAGCGATGCACGTGGAGACGGCGCGCGAAGAGGCTCGAGGGTACCCAGTCGAGCTCCGCGGATTCGACTCTCATCTTCGTCCCGTCCTGCTCGACCTCGATGCCGCCCAGGCGCATCGAGCTCCACAGGCGGCCTTCGATGCGCTCAATCTTGACCTTCATCGGTGTGAACGCGGTGCCGGTCCTTATCGCGAACTTGAGCCCTGGGGTCGTGCCCGCGATCCACACGAGCGCCGCGCAGAGCGCGACGAAGCCGATCCCGATCGTCCATCCGAGGAGGACAAGACCGCGGCGAACGAGCGGTTTCACAGGTCGGGTCCGATCATGAAGTGCACCTCGGTCGGAGCTCCTTCGCGCGAGAGTCCCCACGCGTAGTCGAGACGGATCATGCCGACAGGGGAGAGCCAGCGAATGCCGATCCCCGCGCCCTGGGACAGCGGATCGGAGAGCTCGGAGACTGCACTGCCGAGGTCGAAGAACGCAGCGGCCGCCCAGCTCGGCAGGAGCCGGTAGTCGTACTCGAGGCTCGTTTCGATGAGCGACTGGCCGCCGATCGGCTGGCCGAGCGGATCGCGCGGCGTGAGGGTCTCGTAGCCGTAGCCGCGAATGCTCTGGGCACCGCCCGCGAAGTAGCGGATCGACGCCGGCAGCTCGCGGAACTCGTGGGTGATCGTGTGTCCGAGCTTCGCGCGGGCCATCACGCGGTGCGGCGTCTTTCCGCCGCGGATGATCTTCCCGTCGAGGTTGATCTGCGCGAAGCTCGCGCTCGAGAGGATGCCGTCCACCGCTCCCTGGACACCGGCACGGATCCGGAAACCGCGGCGCGTGAACACGCGGTTGTCCGCCCGGATGAGCGACCACTGCAAGTCCGGACCGAACAGGCTCGTCCGTCCGAAGTCGGGTCCCACTTCGTAGGTCTCGTTGCGATTCGAGAGCGCAAGCGTCTCCTGCCACGGACCGCGCAGGCGCGAGAGACTCGTCGCGAGCAGGATCGTCTCGCTCTCGCGCGATTCGGTGTTGTCGCGCTCGTAGCCGCCGCTGAAGCTCAGGACGGTGGTCGGCGGATCCGCCCAGGGAATCCGGTAGTTCACCATCGCCGACTGCTTCGTCTCCGCGACCTTGAACTGCGCGTCCGCCCGATGCCCCCGGCGGTTCACGCGCCGCGCGAGCACGGACGCGGTGCCACCGAACCCCTCGTCGGTGCCGTAGCTCACGCCGAAGTCGAGCTTGTACGGCCGGCTCTTGTCGAGCATGACGTCGACCGGCACGCGCAGACCCTCGGCCTCGTCCTTTCGCGCGTCCACCTCGACCCGCTTGAAGTAGTTCGTGCTGCGGAGCGTGTTCTGAAAGCCGCGCAGCTTGTCGTAATCGAGCGAATCACCCTCCTCGAACGTCACGTAGCCGTCGAGGTAGCGCTGCTCGAGCACGTCCTGCTCGAAGCGGACGGGTCCGAACTCGTAACGCGGTCCCGTCTCGTAGACGAACGTGAGGCGCGCGGCGTTCCGGTCCGGGTCGACCACGATCTCGTTCTTGACCATCTTCCCGTCCAGATAGCCGCGCACGTGCGCCTGGCCCGAGATGCTCGCCTTGCCGAGCTCCCAGTCCGCGTGGCGGACGGGATCGCCGACTTTGAGCGGAAACGTCTCGACGAGCCCGCGCAGCAGCGGATCGTTGGCGCCGTCGCCCTCGATCCGGACGTCCACCGTGTCGAGGAGCGCGGGTTCGCCCGGATCGACCTGGTAGGCCGCCTTCCACTCGTCGCCTTCGAGCGCGAGCGTGCCCGTGACCTTCGAGTGGTAGTAGCCGAACGGCTCGAGGGCCTTCCCGATCTCCTCGGGCGCGAGACCGTGGAGATGACGGACACGCGATTCCGAGACGTCCTTTTGTGTGGAGTAGCGCTTGATCCCGAGCAGAGTCTCGACGTTCATCTCGAGTGGTCCCTTGATTCCGTCGATCTCGACGTCGAGGCCGGCCGCGATTGCGACCGTGCCGCGTTGCGTGCCGAAGGGGAAGAACGCCAGCACGAGAAACGCGAGGCCGGCCACGCGAAGTCCACGCGCCACCGGTCGGGTGGCGGACGCGGAAGACACGGAGGCGGGGTCGTGCCGGCGGCGTGGCATGGTGCTCGCTTTTTTGATCGCTCGTGGCGCGGGTGGGAGGGCCGCGCGTGGTGTGGTGCGGGCGCCAGCCGTGCGCCCTCGGAATCAGCCCTCGAGGTCGACGATCTCGCGGGCCGCGAACGCCTCGTCGAGCAACGCGCCGTAGCGGCTCATCTGCGCTTCGAGGCGGGCGATGTCGACTCCCCGTACGCGCGTCGCCGGATGCCGCGGCACGAACAGCGCGCAGCAGTCGTCGAACGGCAGGACGGAAGTCTCGAACGTGCCGATCCGTTTCGCCAACGTGACGATCTCGTTCTTGTCGTACGCGAGGAGCGGCCGAAGGACGGGCAGCTCGACCGCCTGCTCGATCGCGGAGAGGTTCGGGATCGTCTGGCTCGCTACCTGCCCCAGGTTCTCGCCGGTCGCGAGCGCCACAGCGTCCTCGGCTTCCGCGACCCGCTGCGCCAGGCGCGCCATCGCGCGCCGGTAGAGGATGACGTAGAGCCGGGGATGCGCGTTCGAGCGCACCGCCTCCTGAAACGCGGTGAACGGAACGATCGAAAGCCGGATCCCGGCCTGCGCGCGGCCGATCTGGCGCGCGAGCTCGATCACCTTCTGCTTCGTGCCATCGCCCGTGTACGGGAACGAATGGAAGTATACGGCGTTGAGCCGGCAGCCGCGCTTCTGGCAGAGCCACCCCGCGACCGGCGAGTCGATTCCGCCCGAGAGGAGGAGCGTTACGTTTCCGGACACGCCGACCGGAAGCCCGCCCGGTCCGCGCGCGACGTGGGCGGTCACGAACGCGAGCTCCGGTCCGATCTCGACGATCAACGAGAGGTCGGGGTCCCGAACGTCGACCGCAAGCCCGGTCGCTTTCCGCGCGGCCGCGCCGACCACGTCGTTCAGGACGAACGAGTTGTGCGGGAAGTGCTTGTCCGACCGCCGCGCCCGCACCTTGAAGGTGCGCGCCCCCGGGTTCGCCCGCGCCTCGGTCACGAGCACGCCCGCGCCGAGCGCGGCGATCGACTCGAGATCGCGCGGCACCGTGACCGCAAGGCTCGCCGAGGAAACGCCGAACACGCGAAGGATCCGGGGGAGCGCATCCTCGAGCGACGGGTGCCCGGCCGGTCCGAGCACCGTGAGCCGCGCGTGGTGCCGGCGGACGCGCAGCCCGGGAATCCCGGCGAGCGCGCGCTGGACGTTCCGCACCATCACGTCTTCGAACAGCCTCCGGTTCTCGCCCTTCAAGAAGATCTCGGAATAGCGCACCACGATCGCGTCGGGCGGCTGGAAGCGGGGCTCGATCTGCGCGCCATCGGTGCGCCCGGGGCGCGGGGCGGCGGAAAGCGGAGTTTCCCTCATGAGATCCTCGCCGGTGCTCACGCGCGCGCCACGGCGCGCAGGCGCGGGACGGCGCGGCCGAGCACGTCGAGCGCCCGGTCCACGTGATCGTTCGTCGTCGCCCGTCCGAACGAGAAGCGCAGGCACCCGCCATCCGCATCGCGCACGCCCATCGCGGCCAGCACGTGCGAGAGCTTTGCGTCCTTCGAATGGCACGCCGAGCCCGCCGAGACGAGCACGTCCTCCGCCTCGAGCGAATGGAGGAGCGGCTCGGCCGGCACTCCGGGGAAGCGCACATTCAGGATGTAGGGCGCGCGCAGGGCATACGGCGGCGTTTCGTCAGCCGCGCCGTTGATCGCAGCATCGGGGACCGCAAGCGAAAGCCCCGCGAGGAAGCGCCGCGCGAGCTCCGCGTAGCGGTCGAGATCGGCCGCGGACGTGGCACTCGAGAGCCGTGCGGCCTCCGCCAGGCCCACGATTCCGGGCACGTTGTGCGTGCCCGAGCGCACGCCCGACTCCTGGCCGCCGCCCGTGATGAGGGCTTTCACGTGCGCACCCGGACGAATGAAGAGCGCGCCGACCCCCTTGGGGCCATAGATCTTGTGTCCCGCGATCGAGACGAGGTCGACGCCGGACCAGCGCGCGAACGAGACCGGGTAGCGCGCGAACGACTGCACGGCGTCGACGTGCACGGCGGTGCGCGGGTTCTTCGCCTTGACGAGGGCGGCGAGATCGGCGATCGGCTGCACCGCGCCTGTCTCGTTGTTGACGTGCATGATCGAGACGATCGCGGTCGAGGCGTCGACCGCGTTTGCGACCTCCTGCGGATCGACCCGGCCCTCCGGGTTCACGCCGACGATCCGGAGCTCGACGCCATCCGCTTCGAGCGCGCGTCCGGTTTCGAGGACCGCCGGGTGCTCGATGGCCGAGAGAACGATCGATCGTGCCCGCCCCCCCGGGCCCAGCGCCACCCCCCGGAGGGCGAGCACGTCGGCCTCCGTCCCCCCGGCCGTAAAGACGACCGACGAGGCCGGGAGCCCGACCAGATCGCCGAGCGTCCGTCGCGCCTTGGCAACGGCATCCCCGGCCGCGAGCCCCACCCGGTGGACCGACGACGGATTCCCGAACTGCTCGCCGAAATACGGCAGCATGGCTTCGAGGACCTCCGGGCGGACGGGGGTGGTGGCGGCATGGTCGAGGTAGATCATGGGCCGACCTTAGCCCCGCCCCCGATCCTTGACAACCCCCTGCCATTCTTATAGTTTCCGCATTTCGCAAAGGGGGAGCGGATGATTCGCAGCATGACCGGCTACGGCGCCGCGGAGCTCGGAACCGAGGCGGGCCGGCTGGCCGCCGAAATCCGGGGCGTCAATCACCGCTACTCCGAAATCTCCCTTCGACTTCCGCGTTCCCTGGGCGGCCTCGAATCGCACGTCCGGACCCTTCTCACCGAGCGAATCGCGCGCGGGAAGGTCACGGTGAGCGTCTCCTGGGAGGGCTTCGAGGAGGGCGGGGGCCAGCTCCGGGTCAATCACGACGTGGCCCGCCAGTACGTGGCGGCCCTGGTCGAGCTCAAGGACAAGTACCGCCTCGAAGGCGAGCCCGACGTGAGCACGGTCGCGTCGCTCTCCGACATCTTCGAGTGGGAGCGCGCCGACGTCGACCTGGAGAAGCTCTGGGCCCCGGTCAAGAAGGTGCTCGATGCGGCGCTCGCGGACATGGCGCTCATGAAGCGGCGCGAAGGCGAAGCGCTCGAACGCGAGTTCGAGCTTAGGCTCACGCGCGTCGGGGAGCTCGTGGCACGCGCCGAAGAGCGCGCCCCGCTGCGGCCGATCGAGGCCCGCGACCGGATGATGGCGCGGCTCAAGCCGCTCCTCGGGGAGATCGAGGTGGATCCGATCCGCCTCGCGCAGGAGGTCGCCTTCCTCGCCGAGCGGCTCGATTGCACCGAGGAATGCGTGCGCTTGAAGGCGCACATCGACCAGTTCCGGCGGATGTTCAAGGATCCCGAGCCGGCGGGGCGGAAGCTCAACTTCCTGCTCCAGGAGATGAACCGGGAGGTCAACACGCTCGGCTCGAAGGGGAACGATCCCACGATTTCCGAGGTCGTGATCGAGCTCAAGGACGAGGTCGAAAAGCTCCGCGAGCAGGTGCAGAATGTCGAGTGAGACACCCGGCCCTCCGCCCGCCGGCTTCCTCCGGCGGGGCTTTCTGGTCGTCGTGTCGGGGCCGTCGGGGGTGGGGAAGACGTCGTTCTGCTCGCACCTGCTCGAGACGCGCACGGACACCGTGCGCTCGATCTCGGCGACGACGCGACAGCCCGGAGAGGGCGAGCGCGACGGCCGCGACTACGCGTTCCTCGAGCGCGCCGAGTTCGAGCGCCGGGTGGCGGCGGGCGAATTCCTCGAGCACGCGGAGGTGCACGGGCATCTGTACGGCACGCCGCGGCGTTTCGTCGAGGAGTCGATCGCCGCGGGCAAGGTCGTGCTCCTCAACATCGACGTCCAGGGCGGCCTCCAGGTGAAAGCCCGCCACCCGGACGGGGTTTTCATAATCGTCTATCCTCCGTCCCTGGAGGCGCTGCGCATGAGGCTGGAATCGCGCCGGCGCGAGGACGGGACGGACATCGAGCGTCGCCTGACGAATGCGCCGGGCGAGATGCAGCACTACAAGTACTACGACTACGTCGTGGTCAACGAGGACCTGCCTGCCGCGCTGGCCCAGGTGTCGGCCATCGTCCAGGCGGAGCGGGCGCGCGTGACGCGCCTCGCGCCGATCGGTCCGAAGAGCGCCGTCGGGCACGGGGCCTGATCGCGTTGCATGAACGGTCGCCCGAACGGGCGCCGAACCAAGGAGAGGAGTTCCTGTGAGCAGTCGAGTGACGCTGGTGATGAACACGCCTGCAGGCGCGAACAAGTACGAGCTCGCGATCGTGGCCGCGCGCGAAGCCCGCCGGCTCAACAATCAACTTCGGCAGAGCGGCGAAACGGAGACCTCGAGCGCCAAGGTGACGACACTCGCGCTCGGACGTGCGATGCACGGCGAGGTGCCGTTCCGCTACATGGGGGGCAAGTCCGACTTCGTCCCGCCGCTTCCGCCGCCGACCGACTCGGAGTAGCCGTGCTCGCCGGCAAGACGGTCGTCCTCGGGGTTTCCGGGGGCATCGCGGCCTACAAGTCCGCGGAGATCGTCCGCTGGCTCAAGAAGGAACGCGCCGCCGTGATCGTCGTCATGACGCCGGCGGCGAAGCAGTTCATCACGCCGCTCACGCTCGCGACCCTGTCGGGCAATCCCGTGCTCGACGACCTGTGGGCGCCGAACCAGATGCTCACGTTCGGCCGTCCCCGCGAGCGCACGAGCCCGGTCGAGCACATCGAGATCGCCGACGCGGCCGATCTCGTGATCGTCGCTCCCGCGACCGCGGATCTCCTTGCGCGCGTCGCGCACGGACTGGGCGACGACATGGTGACGACCACGATTCTCGCAACCCGCGCGCCCGTCCTGTTCGCTCCCGCGATGAACGTGCAGATGTGGGAGAACCCGATCGTCCAGGAGAACCTGGCGGGGCTTCGCGAGCTCGGCTACCACTTCGCGGAGCCCGAGACCGGAGAGCTCGCGTGCGGCTGGGAAGGGCGCGGGCGGCTCGCGTCGCTCGAGTCGATCGCCGCGTCGGTCGCGAAGATCATGGGCGCGCGCACCCGGAAGTCGTCCGCGGCGCGGAACGGGCTCCTTCGCGGACGCCACGTGGTCGTGACCGCGGGCCCGACGCGCGAGGCACTCGATCCCGTGCGCTATTTGTCGAACCATTCGAGTGGACGGATGGGGTACGCGCTCGCCGAAGTCGCGCGCAATGCGGGGGCCACGGTCACGCTCATCACGGGGCCGACGGCGCTGCCACGTCCTGCCGGTGTGGAGATCGTTCCGATCGAAAGCGCGCGCGATCTCGCTCGCGCCGTGGGTGAGGCGACGGCCCGCGCGGACGCGCTCGTCATGGCGGCCGCGGTCGCGGACTTCCGCCCGGCGCGGCCCACGCGCCAGAAGATCAAGCGCGGCACTTCGTCGCTCGCGCTCGAGCTCGTGCCCAACCCCGACATCTTGAAGGAGCTGCCCCGTCGCCCCGGCCTTCGGGTCGTCGGATTCGCGCTCGAGACCGAGAACGAGCTCGCGGCCGCGAAGGCGAAGCTCGTCGCGAAGAACTGCGACCTCCTCGTGCTCAATAATCCGACGCGCGCCGGCTCCGAATTCGGCGGCGACACGAACGAAGTCGCGATCCTCGATCGCGCGGGGCACGTCGAGAAGCTCCCGATTCTCTCCAAACGCGAGGTCGCCGAGCGTGTCGTCGCGCGCCTCGCAGCACTTCTCGCCTCCCCCGCACGCCGCACCTTGGGCCGCACCGCACGCCGCACCGCAAGCAGCACCGCAGGCCGCACTCCGCGCA
Source organism: Candidatus Eiseniibacteriota bacterium (assembly GCA_050733935.1). GTDB lineage: Bacteria > Eisenbacteria > RBG-16-71-46 > RBG-16-71-46 > DASYSL01 > JBOHUC01. The sequence continues at coordinate 24,560 of JBOHUC010000062.1, forward strand.
AGGTCCGCCG
>JBOHUC010000063.1:0-48882 GCA_050733935.1 Candidatus Eiseniibacteriota bacterium
TCTGCTCGAGCGGATCGGGTATGTTCCACCGGCGGAGTTCGAACAGACCTACTACGAGCGCCAGTCATCTCCAGTCGAGACGGCGGCACTCAGATAACCGAGTCTCCGAAGAACCCGGCGCGGTTCACAGATCTCAAAATCGTGTGTCTTGCAGTACCAGAGAACGGACTCCTGCCTCGCCCAGTTCACGACGGTTGCCGGGTGATTCGGCGTGTCGAGCCACGTTCCATCCTCCCGACGGGCCCGGACCTTTCCATCTTGCACGACGACCTCAATGGGATGAACGAGCTCTTCGCTGCTTGCCAACGCCGAACTGGGTCTGATTCGTGGCATGGCGAAGGACAACAGCAATCCAAGAAGCACGATACCGGACAGCGCGAGAACGATTCGAGTCTTCATCGAGCACCTCCCGTGCGGCTGAATGAACGCGCGTGGGTTTGCGCATGGGGAGTGTTCGCCCGAAGGGGAGAAAGCGCGGATTTGGCACGCGGGTTCGCGTACCCTTCAGCCTCACGCAAGCTAGCACACGATGCGGGGGGGGCCAGAAGTGACCTCGGTCCCTGTGACGATTGCCAGCGGCCGTGCATGTTGCGGGCCTTTCACAGGCCCGCTTCATGCGCGGAGGTACCCCGGTCGTTCGGACTGGGTCCGATACGACTCCAACCGGCCCTTGCCGGATCAGGGAAACGGCACGAGATGCGGATCGAGTTCCTCAGCGTCCGCATGGGCTCCCGTGAATCGGACCAGGAAGTGGATCTCCCGTTTCTTGCCCTTTTCGTCCGTGCGACAGGGCCCGGATGAAACTCGATGAATTCCATCCTCGCCCAGGGTCGAATGGGCGGGGAAGGATCGCCAGAACGGAGGCTCATCCTTCATGAAGACGGTGAAAGGCCCGGCGTCGGATTCCCACATCACACACTCCTGTTGCAAGATCGACACCCGAACGGGATCGTGAGCTGAATGCGGGCCCTTCCCACGGTACTTGTGCTCACGCCCTTCATCGTCAACGTACTCCATTTCGACCAGTTTCTTTCCCTTGTCCATGACCGGCTTCAGCGCGATGTGTCGCGCCTTGTGAATCAAGAACACATCAGCGGACATATGACCCTCCCCACGTGAGACTGCGTGTGCGTTGAACTCCTCGACGGATACAATTGTGTCCGAGCAGCATGGGGGGAGAACGGCTTCCGGCCTGCCTATCCGAAGCTGAGCAGGTGTTTCGGGTCATTCTCTGGGTGTTCTTCACGGTGTCACCCCGGTTGATCGTTCTCAGCTCGAGATCTGGACCAGTTGTCCAAATCGTGGATCCTCACGAAGCTTGTCGAGGCCCGGAGCGTGGAGGACCTCCTCGACGGAATAGCCCTTCCGAATCGCGGATCGAAGAAGCTCAAATGCGCGGTCGCGGTTCCCGAGACGCTCGAACACGAGCGCCGCGATGAACTCGATTTCCTTGTCCTGGTCCGCAACCTGAAGCGCCTGCAAAATGAGTCGGTCCGCCTCCTGGGAATGACCGAGAATGCTGTGGTAATAGGCCAGGCGGGAGAGGACCTGGGGGTCTCGCGGGTTGACTGCGAGCCGGTCAACTCCGAGCTCGATTGCCTTGTGGAACAGCGAGTCGCTCTCCCCGGCGCGCTCCGGAGTGTGAAGTGCGCATTCCCCCAGGTTGCCCCAGATGAAGTAATCCCCATCATTCAAAGCCAGTGCCCGTTGATAATTGGCGGCAGCCTCGCTGAACTCGTGGCGATTGAAGTACATCCCTGCGAGGTTGTTGTAGCCAAGGTAGTCGGGGGCTAGTGCGAGGGACTTCTTGAAGCATGCGATTGCCTCTTCCTCTCTCCCGACAAGGCCGTAAACGTATCCCAGGTTGAGGTGGCCCCTTGGATTCGTCGGGGCAACCTCGACCAGACGTTGAAAGATCGAAATCGCTTCCTGATACCTCCCCTGTCGCGAAAGAAACACTCCGAGCCAGCTGTAGCCGGCCCAGTAGGTCGGATGAAGTTCGATCGCGCGCCGGAAGTAGCCTTCGGCATCCTTCAATCGGCCGAGTGCCGCATAGGCCGACGCGAGTCCTCTGTACGCATCACTGTTTGAGGGGTCGAGCTTGAGCGCGCGCTCGAATTCCCGAATGGCGAGCTCATGGTTGCCCGTCCCGGCATGAACGAACCCGAGACTTGCGTGCGCCGCTGGCAACTCCGGGTCGATGGTCACAGCACGTTCACCGGCGGCCCGAGCTTCTTCGATCAGAGTGGGCTGTCGCATTGCCTCGTACACGCGCCATTTCGCTTCCCCCAGACCAGCCCAGGCAAGCGCGAACGATGGATCGAGTGCCGTAGCCTCCTCAAAGCCAGCCACCGCGAGTTGAAGCTGCGTAGGATCCGCAAGGCGGCCCCGAGCGGCGAGGTAGGCTTCGTTCGCTCGCGGATCGGTTGTCCTTCCAACGCGCAGGAACCTCTCCGCGTCCTTCTGAATCTCGAGCTCGAGCAGGGAAGCGACCGCGACTGCAACGCGATCCTGCAGCAGGGCCGTCTCCGTCGTTTGCAGATCGATCGGAGGCATGGCCCTTAGGATTCGACCGTCTCTCGGCTCGACCAACTCCGCGGTGACGCGCACGCCGATGTTGGATCGCTGCACGCTGCCCGCGACCACGAGCGTAGCGCCGAAGCGTCGGCGAGCCTCCTTGACGCTCTTCGTCCTCTGCTCGAGCACCTCGCGCGCGGAAACCACGTCGAACGACTTTTCGAAAGGCTCGAGACTGGCAAGCTTGGTCGTCACGACGAAGGTGAGACCGTCGAGGTACGGCTCCTGGCCGGAGGAGGTCCTGAGATCCCGAAAGGGAAGGACAACAACGTGTTTTCGCTCCGGGAGACGCGGGACGAGGCCTATAAACTTGGCGGTCTCGGTACGGAGCCCTGGAATCAGGCCGATCGTCAAGCCGGCGCCCAGCAAGATTGCAGCCGCAACCGCCCAACGGTTTCGCCGGAGTGCTCTTCCGGCCTCGACTTCGGTCCGCAGGCGTCTGAGCTGCTCGAGCACCTCCGTGGTGGTCGGCACCCTGTCCTCGGGATCCTTCGCCAGCACGCGGTCGAGCAGGCGGCTCAAGCCTTGAGGGACCGAGGGCTGAACCGTTCGGGCGGAAGCAGGGGTTTCGTGCACCACGCGTTGGGCTGTGGTTTCCAGGCTCGGCGTGGCAAAGGGATTGCGGCCGGTGATCAGTTCATAGAGCACGACACCCAGGGAATAGAGATCGCTCGTGCGATCCATTTCTTTGGCCTGCATGGCCTCCGGTGACATGTAAGCGGGTGTGCCATGGGTTGCGATCGCGCGGCTCGGCATCTCGTGCGTAATCTCGTCTGGTCCCGTGCTCCGGGGAAGAACGCGCGCAAGACCGAAGTCCAGAACCTTCACGTTGCCGTTGGGCATGACCATGATGTTCTCGGGCTTGAGATCGCAGTGAAGGACGCCCTTTGCGTGAGCAGCTTCCAACGCTCGCGTGCACTGGATCGCAATGGACAGGCACTCGGAAACTTCGAGTGGTTTGCCATCAAGCCGACTCAAACGACTGCGGAGCGTCTGCCCCTGAACCAACTCCATCACCAGGAACAGGTCGTCCGACTCCTCGAGAACATCGTGCAGCACGGCAATGTTCGGATCCTCGAGGCCGATCGACCTTCCGGCCTCGATCCGGAAACGGCGTCGCGCTTCCGGATCGGCGCTGAGGTGCCTCGCGATTCTCTTGATCGCGAGGACCCGCGGCCACTTCGTGTCCCGTGCACGATAGACCTCCCCCATGGTCCCAATCGCGATCTCGTCCTCGATCAGGTATCGCCCCCCGGCAAGCGTGGTCCCGACCAGGCTCAGGGGGGGAGTGGAGGAACCTTCGACAGCGGTCATGCCTCGCTCGAAGTCTCCTGGGGAAACGATTGTTCCGGCAACAGATGGGGAGGCGTCGCGGGGTGTGGAATCAGCCAGCGGCGTCGGGCACGTCGGCAACGAGGCTAGGCCCGTATGGCAGGCAGTGTCAAGCATGGCGTCCGAAAACGAAACGTCCGGAGAGGACCGATCGGTCCTTCCCCGATGTCGATTTCGCTTCGAACGCGCTTCCGGGGCTAGTCCGCGAGCACGAGCTCCCGGAGCAGATCGAGCCCCACCGGCCCCGACCCGAGCACGTTCATGTGGAACCGCTTGAGGTCGAACGCCGATCCCTGGCGGCGACGCACCTCGTCATGCAGCTCCATGATCGCGCGCTCGCCCACCTTGTACGAGATCGCCTGTCCCGGCCAGCCGAGATAACGCGTCACCTCGGACGCCGCGTACTCCGCGTCCTGGAACGCGCGCTTCATCATCATCTCGACGCCGAGGTGGAAGTTCCAGGTCTCGCCCGGATGGAACATCTTCTCCTCGGCCGGAATCTTGAGCTCAAGGTGCGAGCCGATGTCGATCACGACCCGGCACGCGCGGAACATCTGCGCGTTCAGCATGCCGAGCACGTACTCGGGCTTCTCGAAGTAGCCGAGCTCGTTCATCAGATGCTCGGTGTAGAGCGCCCACCCCTCGCCATAGCCCGGATACCACACCGAAAGCCGATGGAGCCGCGAGAGCTGACCGGCGAGTGCCACCTGGATCCCGCACTGGAGGTGATGTCCCGGGAATCCCTCATGGTACGCGGTCGAAATGTGGTCGTAGATCGGAATGTTCGTCTGCTCGCTCGGAGCAAGCGAGTACCACACGGTTCCGGGTCGGCTGAAGTCCTCGCTCGGCTGGATGTAGTACGCGCCGAGCGCGCCGCCGGCGGGTGCGATCTTGACCTCGACCTTCTTGATCTCATTCGGAATGTCGAAGTGAACTCCGTCGAGCTCGCCGAGCGCGCGGTACTGGCGCTCGGTCATGAGCCGCACGAACTCTTCGCGATCCTTCGCCGCCCGCGACGGGTCCGACTTGAGGAGGGTGAACACCTCCTCCATGGACGCGCCGGGCCTGATCGTGTTCGCGACTTCCCGCATCTGGCGCTCGATCGAGCGCACCTGGTCCCAGCCCCAGGCATAGGTCTCTTCGGGATCGATCTTCATTCCGAGGAAGCGGCGGGTCTGGCGCGCGTAGCGCTCGCGGCCGACCGCATCCTTCGGAGTCGCATCCGGGAGGTAGGTTCTCTCGAGCCAGTCCGCGAACTCGCCGAACGCGGTGCACGCTTTGGGAATCGCAGCCTCGAGGCGCTTCCTGAGGGCGTCGTTTCCGACCGCGGCCCGTTCGTACCCCTGGATCAGTCGCCGGAAGAAGGAATCCGGCCCGGCGTTCGTCCGGCCCTGCTCGATCGCGGCACGCACCTGCCGCACGGCCACCGTCGAGCGCTTCTGGCGTCCGCGCTCGAGCGTTTCACGGTAGCCGGCGATCGCGCGATCGATCGTCTCGAGACGGGCGGCGATGTCCTCCCAGTTCGAGGCGGACGACGTGTTCGTGATGTCGAAGACCTGACGGAGCGACTGGAACGTCGAGGCGATGTTGTTGAGGTCGAGCACGTCGTCGCCGTCGTCGAACCAGTTGCGCTCATCCTTTAAATGCTCGGCCATCACGTCGGTCGCGAGCCGCGCCCAGCGCTCCGTGGGGCGGGGGAAGGCTCGGAGCCGGGTCTCGTAATCCACGAGGAACGCCCGCACGCGTTCGCCGCCTGCGGGAGAGAGGTCGTCCCACTTGTGGTCGTGTCCCGGAATTCCCTGATACGTGGCCGTCATCGGGCGGAGGGCGGCCATCTGATCCACGAACTCGCTCGAGAGATCGAACACGTCCTGCACGCGCGAATCGGTCGGCGGAGTCACGGAGAGGTCTCCTCGGTTGGGATCGGGGGATTCGAGAGGCGTGAGACTAAGGGCTCGGAGGCGAACTGTCCACAGGGCACTTGACCGGAGCGACGGGGTTCCGTTCTCTATGCACAAACGCGCGACACCGGAGCGACCATGAGCCCGAAAAACCACGACCCCACCTCGTACCATCCTGTGCCTTACCGCCCGGAGCGCGTTGCCCCGGAGACGGGACTCGCCGCGCTCGAAGCGGACTACCGGCTCGCGAATCTCCGCCGTTCGATCCGGAGCTTCTCGCCGGAACCGGTACCCCGCGCGCTCATCGAAACCGCGATCCGGATTGCGGGGACCGCTCCCAGCGGAGCCCACCGGCAGCCCTGGCACTTCGTCGCAATCGAGGACGCAGGGCTCAAGCGCCGGATCCGGAGTGCGGCCGAGGTCGAGGAGCGAGACTTCTACGAGCGACGCGCGCCCGCGGAGTGGCTCGAGGCTCTCGCGCCTCTGGGCACCGATTTCCACAAGGAGTACCTCGAGATCGCCCCCTGGCTCATCGTCGTGTTCCGACGGGATCCCGATCTCCTTCCGGACGGCCGGAGACTCAAGAACTACTACGTGAATGAATCGGTGGGGATCGCCGTCGGGTTCCTGATCCAGGCGCTCCACCGGGCGGGACTCGCGACGCTGACCCATACCCCGGCACCGATGACGTTCCTGCGCGAATTGTGCGGGCGTCCGGCGAACGAAAAGCCGTTCGTGCTCATGCCCGTCGGTTATCCTGCGCAGGACTGCGTCGTGCCCGACCTGGTGCGAAAGCCGATCGGGGAAATCTGCGAGTTTCGGTAGCCGTCCACAGGACACTTGACCCGCGGACCCCGCCTCCCCTTTGCTCGACGCATCTCATCCGGGGGTGAAGGTGGGACACACGCCGATTAGCATGGGCCAAGTCACTCGAGTCCTCGTTCTTGCAACGAGCCTTCTGGCGGCAGAGATTGTTCACGCGACCACCTATCGAGCGCCCATTCGAGGTCTCAGCCTCGAGGATCAAGTGGCCGTCACGGTTGGAGCATCGACTGCTGTCGTGCGAGGTCGAATCCTGTCCGTACGTGATTCGGTGCTGGACCCCGTCCAACTCCCGACCTCCGAGGTGCCCCCAGGGCTGCAACCGGCGCGCGGGGCCCGGCAGGCGGACATCGTCCGCTTCATTCCTCATTCGTGGCTCAAAGGGAATGGGGGATCTCGACCCTTCGAGTTCATTTGGTTGTGTGGACCCGAACCGGACGGCTACGCGATTGGGTTGTATCCACACACCTTCGATCGCGATTGGATTGTTTGCCTTGGGCGCATGCGACCAAGCGCCGATAATCACTCACGTAAGACATCACGTTGGGCAGTCTCATGTGGCAAGAGCCCCTATGATGTAGTCTCACTGCTCCTGGTCGATGAGGATCCGACGCTCGCGGCCCTGATCGAGAGCGAGGCCCGCCGTCAGCGAAACAGTTCACTCATAGCCGGGGCGGACCTCATCGTCGTCGCCAGCCTGCTGCCACGCTCCGTGCAATCGGCGCTCTATTCCAGCACGCCAACGCCCCCCGGCTATGCGAATCCACCCGACCTCTTCGCCGTCGAGCAATCGGTGGGAGGGGAGGCCGAGTCGAAGCGAATCGGCGTCTACGTGCTTCCTCTCCTGTCCCTCGAAAAGGAGGAGCTGGAATCACACTGGCTTCTGTTCCTGCGTCGGGTTGCTCCAGGAATCTACGAGACGCTTGGCGCACGTGGTGGAATGCGGCGCATTGGAGTGAGCGGCTCGGTCGAGGGTTTTGCGTCTCCGATCGATTCCGTGCTACACCAGATTCGCCGTTCTCGATAGGATGCTCGGATGATGGCTCTCTCATCGGAATATGCCGCGGGGCACGCTGTCCTCCGCTCCAGGCGGCCCTCCGCGGAACTTGCCCCGGGGCAAGTTCCATCCCGCTCCGTCCGGATCCCGATGCTGCGAATCACCGCCCGACTGGTCTGCCTGGGGCTGGCTGTGGCGCCGTTCGTCCGACCCGACCCGAGCTTCGCCTGGGGAGGGACCGGCCACCGCGTCATCGCGTCCCGTTACAGCGCGAGCCTTCCCGGTCCCATGAACGGTCTCGCATTGAACGATGCGTGGGTCGTGGATCACGTCATGGATCCGGACGCGAGGAAGAGCACGGTTCCGTCGGAGCGCTACCGGCACTACATTGACATCGACGCCTATCCCGAGTATCACGCGGGCACGTTGTCCCACGATCGCGCCGTGCTCGAAGCGGCCTACGGTGCGGCGCAGGTCGAGCAGTGGGGGATCGTGCCGTGGGCGATCGGCGAGGTCGTCGACTCGATGACCGCCGCGATGGAGCGTGCCGACTGGACGCGCGTGCGCTTCTGGACGGCGGATCTCTGCCACTACGTGGGCGACCTGCACCAGCCGCTCCACTGCACGTTGAACTACGACGGCCAGCTCACCGGGAACAACGGCATTCACTATCGCTACGAGAGCCGCATGCTCGACCTGAACTCGGGGGCGCTCGTCCTGCCGGCCGGCGCCTACACGTATTATCCGAGCCCGGTGGACGCGGCGTTCGAGTTCGCCGGCCAGTCGCAAATTAGAGTCGCCGAGGTGATCGACGCGGACAACGCGGCGAAGGCGGTGTCCGGCGGTTCCGTCACTTCGCCGGCGTACTATTCCGAGCTGTGGAACCGGACGCGCCAGCTCACGCTCACCCGTCTCACGCAGGCGGCGGTGGTCACGGCCTCGTTCGTCTACACGGCCTGGGTGAACGCGGGACATCCCGTGATTCCGGGCTCGACCGTGGGCGTCGATCCGGCGGATCCCGGAGCGGATGGCGGACGCCGCGAGATGCTCGAGCTCTCGGCGTCTCCCTCGCCGACGACGGGACAGGTGACCGTGCAGTACCTATTGCCGGCGGCGGGGGCGGTGACGCTCGAAGCGTACGACGTGACCGGAAAGCGGATCGCAACGCTCCTCGACGGCGAGCAGGCCGCGGGACCGGGAAGCGTGAGCTGGAACCTCCGGAACGGGGCCGCTCCGGTGCCCGCGGGTCAGTACTTCCTGCGGCTCACGCAGTCCGGTCGCATCGCGCATGCGCGCGTGACGCTCGCTCCTTGACGCGCCTCCACACCGACTGACCCCGACCCACTCGTCCCCGCGGAGCCAGGGAATGCCCCAGGGCTACTTTCTCGCCATTGCCGGAAACATCGGAGTCGGAAAGACCGATCTCACCGACCGCCTCGCGGCGGAGCTGGGATGGAAGGTCTATTACGAGCCGGTGATCGAGAACCCGTATCTCGATCCGTTCTACCAGGACATGCAGCGCTGGTCGTTCCACTTGCAGATTTACTTCCTCGCGGAGCGCTTCAAGGCGCAGGTGCGCATCGGGCAGTCCGGCGAGGCGTTCATCCAGGATCGGACGATTTACGAGGACGCGGAGATCTTCGCGAAGACGCTGCTCGAGCAGGGCTCGATGACGAAGGTCGATTACGAGAACTACACCGAGCTGTTCCACTGCATGACCGACTTCCTGCGCCCGCCCGACCTCATCATCTATCTCCACGCGAGCCCCGACACGCTGCTCGAGCGCATCGCGAAGCGCGGCCGCGAGAGCGAGAAAGCGATCTCGCGCGACTACCTTGCACGTCTCGGGAATGCCTACGACGACTGGATCGCGCGCGTCTCGAAAGTGCGGGAAGTCAAAGTGATCGACACCGACTCGATCCCGATCAAGGGACCGACGGCGGCCTTCAACGACCTCGTCCTCGAATTGAAGCGCCGTTACCCCCCGCAGGTCCCGCTCCACCTCCCGCACGGCTAGAGACTCCGCCCGCAACACACAGGAACCCAAAGCATTTCGTCCCCGCGATGACCCGCCGCCGGGCCGCGATTCGGCCACGGACTCCGAACGGAATCCGTACGCCCCGGCCGCCCATCCTGACGCCGCCCTGATGCCCTTCCGTGGTCCGATGGTTCGCGGAGGCCGCCGAGGACGCTCACCAGCGCGGCCCGTGGCTGTCGGAGGAGCCGATGAAACCGCGAATGACAACCGAAGTGGTCGAGATCCGGCCACGGTTCGAACGCGATCCCGAGGGCCGGGGTCTCGAGAACTTTCTCGTGTCGCAATCGCAGTACGAGCACGCACATGCCCGCCGGGTGTTCGTGGGACACCTCACGGTTCTCCTCGGCATCCTGGTCTGGCTGTACGCGGTTCACGTTCTCGATTCACCGTGGAGCGAGGTGTTGCTCGGGGCGTACGCCGTCGCAGCGGTGGGCCTCGGTCTCTCCCTCGTCTTCGAGTGGCGGTGGAGCCGGCGGCTTGCGAACTCCCGGCGCGTTTTCCCCCCTGTCGGGATCGTCGCGGCCGCCGTGCTCCTGCTTTCGCTTTCGGTTTCGACGGGCGCGTCGTGGGCGACACCGTCGTCCACTTACTGGACGCCCATGACGATGGACATCCAGGCCCGAAACGTCCTCCACGTCGGAGTGGACAACTACTTCACCGTGCTCCGGAAATCGAGCGACGGGAGCGGTGACTTCGCAACCGACTTCGGGCTCACGATGGGCGTGCTCCCGTTCCAGAAGGTCCAGATGGAGGTCGGCGTCGACGCGCTCGAGCCGACGGACGATCCGCTCTACTTCAACGCGAAGATCGGCGCGCCCGAGGGCGCCCTCTTCGGCGGAGCTCCGACCTTCCAGATCGGTGTCTTCAATGTCGGCACCGAGAAGAACGTGACCAACTACAACATCGGCTACGCCGTGGTCGGCAAGTCGATATCGGGCGTGGGGCGGCTCTCGGCCGGACCGTACGTCGGGAACGGCGCGGTCCTGCGGGACGCAGAGGGCCAGAAGGAGAACACGGGCTTCATGGTCGCCTTCGACCGCGGATTCGTCCCGGCGAAGACCGCAGCCGGAGCCGAGTTCAACCGGCTCGTCCTGGCCGCCGACTACGCCTCGGGCAAGAACGCCCTTGGAGGCGGTGGCGTGGGCCTCTACTACTGCTTCCATCCGGACGTGAGCCTCCTGACCGGCCCCGTGTGGTTCAACGAGGAGGCCATCAACGGAAAGCCCAAGTGGACCATCCAGCTCGACATCAATCGCGCTCTGTTCTGACAGTACGGGCGGCGACGGCGCTGCCCGGGAGGGAGGAAGCATGCTGCTGGTCGGAATGATTGCCCTCGGCGTCGTGGCGTTCGCGGCCATGTTCGCGTTCATCACCGCCTGCGAGAAGGTGTGACGCCATGAACACGGCCATGCTCGTGGTGAGCGTCCTCGTGTTCGCGTACCTCTTCTACGCGATGATCCGTCCCGAGCGCTTCTAGCTCCAGGGAGCGACTGCAATGGGAACCGAAATCCTGGCGATCGTCCTCACGATCGCATTCACGGCGGCGACGAGCATCCCGCTCGGTCGCTACATGGCCCGCGTCTTCAGCGGGGGCCGGACGTGGCTCGATCCCGTGCTCGGCCCGATCGAGCGCCTCGTCTTGCGCTTCACGGGCGTCGATCCCAAAGACGAGCAGGACTGGAAGGCGTACGCGCGTTCCATGCTGGTGTCGAACCTCGTCATGTGGCTCGCCACGTTCGCGATCGTAACGCTGCAGAAGGTCCTGTTCCTCAACCCGGACGGCATCGCGGCGATGGAGCCCACGCTCGCGTTCAATACGATCTCGAGCTTCGTGACGAACACGAACCTCCAGCACTACAGCGGGGAGACCGGGGCGTCGTACTTGTCCCAGATGTTCGTCATGACGTTCCTCCAGTTCGTCACGGCGGGAACCGGCATGGCCGCACTCGTGGCCATCATCCGGGCTCTGGGCGGGAACCGGCTCGTGAAGCTCGGGAACTTCTACGTGGACCTCACCCGTGCGTGTGTGCGCGTGCTTCTTCCGCTCTCGGTCGTGGTCGCGCTCGTCATCCTGAGCCAGGGCACGCCGATGACGTTCGAGCCGGCCGCGAAGGCCGTCACCCTCGAGGGCGTCGAGCAGACGATCGCGCGCGGGCCGGCGGCCGCGATGGTCGCGATCAAGCAGCTCGGAACGAACGGCGGCGGGTTCTTCGGTCCGAACTCCGCCCATCCGTACGAGAACCCGACGCCGGTGTCGAACTTCGCCGAGACCTGGTCGATCACGGTCATCCCGATGGCCATGGTTTGGGCGCTCGGCGAGATGCTGCGCCGCCGCCGGCTCGCACTCGTCCTCTCGCTCACGATGTTCGCGCTCTATCTGCCGCTCGTGGGATTCGCCGTGTCGCAGGAGCTTCGCGGGAACCCGGCCGTCGCCGCAATGGGCGTCGACCAGTCGACGGGGTCCATGGAGGGGAAGGAAGTCCGCTTCGGCGCCGGCCTGTCCGCGCTGTGGGCCTCGACGACGACCGTGACTTCGAACGGTTCCGTGAACTCGATGCACGACTCCATGACGCCCCTCGGCGGACTCGTGCCGCTCACCGGCATGTGGCTCAACAACATCTTCGGCGGCGTGGGAGTCGGGTTCATCAACATGCTCGTGTTCGTGATCGTGACCGTGTTCGTGGCCGGGATGATGATCGGCCGCACGCCCGAGTTCCTGGGGAAGAAGGTCGAGAGCAAGGAGATGAAGCTCGCGAGCCTCGCACTGCTCGCGCACCCGCTCTTCATCCTGTGTGGAACCTCGGTGGCCTGCTACGTCTGGGCGACGACCGCGGATCCCGGGACCGCGCTCGGGTGGCTCAAGAACCCGGGCCCGCACGGCTTCTCCGAAATGCTCTATGAATTCAGCTCGGCGGCCGCGAACAACGGCTCGGGCTTCGAGGGCCTCGGCGACAACAACCCGTTCTGGAACATCTCGACCGGGCTCGTGATGCTGCTCGCCCGCTACATCCCGATCATTGCGCCGCTCGCCCTTGCGGCTTCGCTCGCCGCGAAGCCCGCCGCGCCCGAGACCGCAGGCTCGCTGCGCGCCGATTCGGCAACGTTTGGCGCCACGCTCTGGTCGGTCGTTGTGATCCTCGGACTCCTCATGTTCATGCCGGTCGCCGTGCTCGGCCCCATCGCCGAGCACCTGGCGATGATGCGGTAGGGGGCGCACCATGTCGGAACTGAGACGCGGAATCCTGTACACGGTCGTGACGATGCTCCTGTTCGGGGGCGCGTATCACCTCTTCGTCTGGGGAGTAGGCCGGGTGGTCTTTCCGCGGCAGTCCGAGGGAAGCCTCCTCCAGCGCGCGAACGGAACGATCGTTGGATCGTCCCTCCTGGCCCAGGCGTTCACCCGGCCTGAGTACTTCCACCCGCGCCCCTCGGGCGTCGACTACAACGCGGCCTCGACGGGCGGAACGAACTACTGCCCTTCGAACCCGGACCACCTCGCGGCGGTCGCGGGACGGCTTGCGGCGATCGATTCGCTCGAGGGCGTATCACCGGAGCGCGTTCCCTCCGAGATGGTGACGGCGAGCGGCGCAGGGCTCGACCCGCACATTCCGCCGGACGGGGCCGAGATCCAGGTAGCGCGGGTCGCGCGCGCGCGGGGGATGAACCCCGACCGCGTGCGGGAACTCGTGCGCGCACACACGGAGAGTCCGTGGCTCGGCATCTTCGGCAAGGCGCGCGTGAACGTGCTCGAGCTCAATCTCGCGCTCGACGCAAACGGGCGGAGGACGCCATGACCGAGCGCGCGCGGAAGATCAGCATGTGGGACGGCGGAATCCTCGGGCGCGCCGTCCTCGACTCGATTCTCAAGCTCGATCCCCGGATCCAGATCAAGAATCCGGTCATGTTCACAGTCGAGATCGGGAGCGTGGTCACGACCATCGTGTTCCTTCAGGAATGGCTCGGTGGAACCGGAAACCCGCTCTTCACCGGGCAGGTCGCGTTCTGGCTCTGGTTCACGGTCGTGTTCGCGAACTTTGCCGAGGCGATGGCCGAGGGCCGCGGCAAGGCCCAGGCGGGCACGCTGCGCAAGACCCTGACCCACACGATGGCGAACCGGATCGCGAACGGCGACCGCACCGAGAGCGTGCCGGCTTCGAGCCTCCGCAAGGACGACATCGTGATCGTCCGGGCCGGAGAGCTCATCCCCTCGGATGGCGACATCGTCGAAGGTGTGGCTTCGGTCGACGAGTCCGCGATCACCGGCGAGTCGGCCCCGGTCATCCGGGAGTCGGGGGGCGATCGCTCCGCGGTCACCGGCGGCACGCGCGTGATCTCGGACTGGCTTCGGATCCGGATCACGTCGGAGCCCGGCCAGACGTTCCTCGATCGGATGATCCGGCTCGTCGAAGGCGCGGAGCGTCAGAAGACGCCGAACGAGATCGCGCTCAACATCCTGCTCGCCGTGCTCACGATGATCTTCCTGCTCGTGGTCGTCACGCTCCAGCCGTTCGCAAAGTACGCCGGAACGGAGATTCCGGTCCCGGTCCTGATCGCACTCCTCGTGTGTCTCATCCCGACCACAATCGGAGCGCTGATCTCGGCGATCGGGATCGCCGGCATGGACCGGCTCGTCCAGCACAACGTGCTCGCGATGTCCGGGCGTGCGGTCGAAGCGGCGGGGGACGTGGATACGTTGCTCCTCGACAAGACCGGCACGATCACGCTCGGAAACCGCCAGGCGATCGAGTTTGTACCGGCTCCGGGGGTCGCCGAGAGCGAGTTGGCCGACGCGGCCCAGCTCGCTTCGCTTGCCGACGAAACGCCCGAGGGCCGCTCGATCGTCACGCTCGCGAAACAGAAGTTCCAGCTCAGAGGCCGGGATCTCGGGGAGCGCCATGTGGGATTCGTTCCGTTCACCGCGCAGACGCGCATGTCGGGCGTGAACCTCGACGGTCGCGAGATCCGGAAAGGCGCCGCCGATGCGATCGCGCGCTACGTGCAGGAGAACGGCGGGGCGTACTCGGGCGAGCTCCAGGCGGTCGTCGACCGGATCGCACGCTCCGGCGGAACGCCGCTCGTCGTGGCCGAAAGGAACCGCGCGCTCGGTGTCGTTCACCTCAAGGACATCGTGAAGGGCGGCATTCGCGATCGTTTCGCGGCTCTGCGCGCGATGGGGATCAAGACCGTGATGATCACCGGGGACAACCCCCTCACGGCGGCGTCCATCGCCGGCGAGGCGGGCGTCGACGACTTTCTCGCCGAGGCCACTCCCGAGCAGAAGATGACGCTCATCCGTCGCGAGCAGTCGGAGGGGAAGCTCGTCGCGATGACCGGGGACGGAACGAACGACGCTCCGGCGCTCGCGCAGGCCGACGTCGGCGTGGCGATGAACACGGGCACGAGCGCGGCCAAGGAGGCCGGGAACATGGTCGACCTCGACTCGAACCCGACCAAGCTCCTCGAGATCGTCGAGATCGGAAAGCAGCTTCTCATGACGCGCGGGGCGTTGACCACGTTCTCGATCGCGAACGACGTGGCGAAATACTTCGCGATCATCCCGGCCATGTTCATCCTGGCGTTCCCTCAGCTTGCGCCGCTCAACGTGATGCGCCTCGCGACCCCGCAGTCGGCGATCCTGTCGGCTGTGATCTTCAACGCGCTCATCATCATCGGGCTCATCCCGCTCGCGCTCAAAGGGGTCGCCTACCGGCCGGTCGGCGCGGCGGCGGTCCTGCGTCGCAATCTACTCCTCTACGGCGTTGGAGGCGTCGTTGCTCCGTTCCTGGGAATCAAGCTGATCGACCTGTTCCTCTCGGCCGTCCGACTCGCGTAGCGAGACGGCGACGTGCGCCGCTCCGCAACGTGCGGTAGGATCGGACGGCCATGATCGAAGAGCGCGGCCGCCCCGATCCTGACGAGCTCCTCGCGCGCGTCGAGGAGGCCGAGCGCCGGTCGAAAGGCGCTCGCTTCAAGATCTTCATCGGCGCCTCCCCCGGCGTCGGGAAGACGTTCGCGATGTTGCAGGAGGCGCACGAGCTCAAGCGCGCCGGCCTCGACGTCGTCGCGGGCATCGTCGAAACGCACGGCCGGCCGGAAACCGCCGCACTCCTCGACGGGCTCGAACAGCTTCCGCGACACGAAGTCGAGTACCGCGGGGTCCGGATCCAGGAGTTCGATCTCGATGCGGCCCTCGCCCGCAGGCCGGGACTCCTGCTGCTCGACGAGCTCGCCCACACGAACGCGCCCGGCTCGCTTCACGCGAAGCGATGGCAGGACGTCCGCGATGTCCTGACCGCCGGGATCCCTGTCGCCACCACGCTCAACGTCCAGCACGTCGAGAGCCTGAACGACGTCGTGACGTCGCTCACCGGCGTGCGCGTGCGCGAAACGGTTCCCGACTCCATGCTCGATCGCGCGGACGAGATCGAGCTCGTGGACCTGCCCCCGGACGACCTCCTCAAGCGCCTGCGGGAGGGGAAGGTCTACGTCCCCGAGCAGGCGCGGCATGCCATCGAGAACTTCTTCAAGAAGAGCAACCTGATCGCCCTCCGCGAGCTCGTGCTCCGGCGGACCGCCGAACGGGTGGGAAAGGAGCGTGAATCGCTCGACGGGGGTGCGAGCGCGTTCGCATCGGCGGTCGTGCGCGATCGGATCCTGGTCTGCCTGGGAGCCCCCGAGGAGGGCCCCGGGCTCGTTCGGAGCGGCCGCAGGCTCGCGGATGCCCTGCACGCGGACTGGTGGGTGGTTCACGTCGAGAACCCGACTTCCCTGCGCCTCGGAGAGGCGGGGCGCCGGCAGATTCACGACGTGATGGGTTTCGCCGAGGACCTGGGTGCGGAAACCGCGATTCTCTCCGGCTACGCCGCCGCCGACGAGATCGCCGCGTTCGCGGACGCACGGCGGATCGGGCGGATCCTGATCGGACGCTCGAGGCGTCCCCGGTGGCGCACGCTCTTTGGCGGGACGCTCGCGGAAGCACTCGCGCGACGCCTTCAGGGGGCGGACATCATCGTCACGGACGTCGAGCGAACCGTAGCCCGTGAGAGCGACCAGGGCGCGGATCGCAGCGGCGGGAGCCCGGGTTCGGGCGCAGCGGCCTGGGTGCGGGCCGTCGCGCTGATCGCCGCATGCACCGTGGTCGGTCTCGTCATGCGCGATTTGTTCGAGCGCGCGAACATCGCCATGGTGTACCTGCTCGGCGTGCTGCTCGTGGCCGTGACCTGCGGCCGCGGACCGTCCATCCTCGCGTCGATCCTCGCGGTCGCCACGTTCGACTTTCTGTTCGTGCCGCCGTACAACACGTTCGCGGTCTCGGACACCGAGTACATCATCACGTTCGGTGTGATGCTCGTCACGGCCCTCGTCATCTCCACCATGGCGAACCGGCTCAAGGAGCAGGCGAGCTATGCGCGCGCGCGCGAACAGCGGACCGCGGGGCTGTACCACCTGAGCCGTCAGCTCGCCGGAGCGGCGACGCCGGCTGGCGTGCTCGAAGTGGGCACGGACGCCGTGGGGGACCTCCTCGGCGCCCAGGTCGTGGCACTCCTTGCCGGACCCGAAGGAGCTCTCACGGCGTCGTCGCCCCTCGACGAACGGGAGCGCGCCGTTGCGCAGTGGTCGTTCGACCATGGCGATCCGGCCGGTCGAGGGACGAGCACGCTTCCCGCGTCGCAGTACCTGTACGTCCCGCTCGCGACAGCGACTCGCCCCCTCGGTGTACTCGGGCTCGCGACCGTCGAGTCGGGCCGCGCAGCGCCGGATGAGCTTCGCCTCCTTCGTGCGTGCGCGGATCAGATTGCGGTCGCCCTCGAGCGTGCGCGTCTCGCGCGCGAGGCCGAAACATCGCGTCTCCAGGCCGAGAGCGAGCGGACGCGGAGCGCGCTGCTGGCCTCGGTGTCGCACGATCTGCGCACCCCGCTTGCGGTCATCCAGGGCGCCGCGACCGAGCTCGCGGCCCGCACCGCCCCGGCCGCGTCCGCCGAGGAGCGCGAGCTTCTCACCACGCTGGCCGAGGAGTCGAAGCACTTGAACCGCCTCGTGGCCGACCTCCTCGACATGACCCGCCTCGAGTCGGGGATCGACCTCAAGCGGGACTGGCACTCGCTCGAGGAGATCGTGGGATCGGCGCTCGCGCGGGCGCTGCCACGCGAGGACACCCGCCCGGTCCGGACCGACATTCCGCGGAATCTTCCGCTCGTGTTCGTGGACGACGTGCTCATGACGCAGGCGCTCATCCACCTGGTCGAGAACGCGCGGATGCACACGCCGGCCGGAACGCCGATCGAGATCGCTGCGCGCTCGGAGCAAGAGGACGTGATCATCGACGTGATGGACCGTGGTCCCGGGCGGCCGCCGGGCGAGGAAGAGAAGGTGTTCGAGAAATTCCATCGTGGCGTCCGTCCGGGCCTGGCACCGTCCCTCGGAAGCGGACTCGGGCTTGCGATCTGTCGCGCGATCGTGAACGCGCACGGCGGCGGGATTGTCGCGTCCAACCGCGAAGGAGGGGGCGCGCGTTTTCGGATCCGGCTCCCGCCCGGGGACAATCCTCCCGCGGCACTCCGGCCCGAGGAAGCAACGTGAGCGACGGACCGCCGGGAGCCGTGGTCCTCGTCGTCGAGGACGAGCTTCCGATCCGTCGTTTCCTGCGCTCGTCCCTGTCCGGGGCCGGCTATCGCGTGATCGAAGCCGGCACGGCGGAGGACGGCCTGCGCGAAGCCGCGACGCGATCTCCCGACCTCATCGTGCTCGACCTGGGGCTGCCGGATGGGGACGGCCTCTCGGTCACGCGCCGCGTGCGCGAGTGGTCGTCCGTGCCGATCGTCGTGCTCTCGGCGCGGGGACAGGAGAGCGACAAGGTCGCGGCCCTCGACGCGGGCGCAGACGACTACGTGACGAAGCCGTTCGGCGTGGGTGAGCTCCTGGCGCGCGTGCGCGTCGCGCTTCGTCACCGGGCGCGCGTCGGGGAGTCGGACGATCCTGTGATCGAGCTCGGGTCCCTGCGCATCGACCGCGGTCGACGCCGCGTCGAGATCGAGGGACGCGAGGTCCGGCTCACGCCGACGGAGTACCGCCTGCTCGTTGCGCTCGCGCAGTACCCGGGTCGGGTCCTCACGCACGCGCAGCTCCTCAGGGAAGTGTGGGGGCCGCGGAATTCGCAGGAACCGCACGTCGTCCGGGTCTACATGGCGCAGCTGCGCGCCAAGCTCGAAGTGAATCCCTCCCGGCCGGAGATTCTCATGACGGAGCCCGGCGTCGGTTACCGCACGCGGGATGCGTAGTGCGATATTCGGGATGCGCGTGAAACGCTAGTCGGGTCGCGCGATCCTGCGATAGCGGCCGAGATGGGTGGAGTCGCCGACCCGCACCTCGAAGATCGTCGTCCCGCCGAACTGCGCGAGATGGTCGGCGACGACCTGTCCGCCGCGCCACACGCGGATGTCGGCATCTCCCTTGCCGGGCGGCAGGAGGAACGACGAGCTGTCGCGTGCGGCGACGTAGTGCATGCGGCCGGAGAGCGGATTCTGTCCGGGCGGATCGGGCTCGATGATCACGGAGTCGATCGACGCGGCCCCGGCATTGACCACGACGAGCGCGTTGCCGGCGGGCACGTTCTCGCGCCGTCCTGCGAGGAACGCTGCCGCGAGCGCGAGCAGGGCGACGCCGAAGACGATGAAACGTGGGGCGATCGGACGCGGAGCATCGTCGCCGAGAGGAGCTCCGGGCGCACCCGCGCCGGCGCCGCGCGGAGGCGTGCCGGGCGGGGGAGTCGAAAGCGGGTTTTCGCTCACGCGGGCGAGTATACGCCTCGGACGGGACGGCGAAAGGGCTAGTTGCTGAACCGCAGGTTGCCCCGGGGCAACTTGCCGCAAGGCAACTTGCCGCAAGGCAACCTGCCGCAAGGCAACCTGCCGCAGGGGTAACTTGCCGCAGGGCAAGTCCCCGACCATCCCCAACGCTCAAGCTGGCCGAACGAAGTCTCTGGGCAAAGCCGCCACACAGCGGTCGCAGAGCGTCGGGTGCTCGGACGACTGGCCGACCGTCCTCCGGTAGTGCCAGCAGCGCTCGCACTTGGGATACGGCGTCTTCGACACGGCCACGCCCCAGCTCTCACCGGCCGCCGGCGCCGGACCGTCGGCCGTGACCTCGCTTACGAGCAGGTACGTTGCGAGCGCATCGCCAAAGCGCGCGAGCAGATCGCGTTCGGCGGCGCCCGTCGCTCCGATCGCGACGCGGGCTTCCTGGGTTTGTGTGAGCCGCTTTGCGGCACGCTCGGTTTCGATCGCGCGGTACGCAGCATCGCGCAGTCCCGCGAGACGCTCCCAGTCCGCGAGGGCGGCGGCATCGGCGGCCGGCATTTCGCCCCACACCGTTTCGAACACGGAGCCGGCTTCGGCCTTGAGCGCGGGCACATGCTGCCAGATCTCCTCCGCCGTGAAGGACAGCACGGGCGCGAACAGCACGGTGAGCCCGCGTAGCGTCTCGGCGAGCACGGACTGAGCGGAGCGGCGCTCCGGGTCGTCGGCCGCGAGCGTGTAGAGCGCATCCTTCCGGAAGTCGAGATACACGGCCGAGAGGTCGGTCGTGCACAGGTCGACGAGCCGGGACACGGCTCCATGGAAGCGTGCCGCCTCGTAGTCCGCGCGCGCTTCGTGGAAGCAGGCGCGCACGCGCGCGAGTGCGACGCGGTCGAGTGGCTCGAGCCGGGCCTTCGCCGCGCCCGTTGCCCCCGCGCGCGCGACCGCCGTCCCGGCCGGCGCATCCGCGAGATTCGCGATCAGGAAACGCACCGTGTTCCGGACCTTCCTGTACGCGTCGACGACCCGCTTCAGGATTTCGGGCGAGATCCGCACGTCCGTCCGCCAGTCCGTCGAGCAGCACCAGAGCCTCAAGAGGTCCGCTCCGTTCTGCGAGAGGATCTGCTCGGGCGCGATCACGTTCCCGAGCGACTTGTGCATCGCCCGCCCTTCGCCGTCGAGCACCCAGCCATGGGTCAGCACCGCGCGATAAGGCGCGCGGCCGTCGCGATCGGTCGCGACCGCGACCATGAGCGAGGAGTTGAACCAGCCGCGGTGCTGATCGGGGCCTTCGATGTAGACGTCGGCCGGCCAGCGCATCCCGCGCTCGAGCAGCACGGCCCGATGCGTCGAGCCCGAGTCGAACCACACGTCGAGGATGTCGGTCTCCTTGCGGAACGGCCCGCTCGACCCGCACGACGGACACGCGAAGCCCTTGGGCACGAACGACTCCGCAGGCTCCGTGTACCACACGTCCGAGTTCGACGCGCGCACACGCTCGGCGACGCGCGCGATCACGTCCCTGTGGACGGTCGGCTGCCCGCATGCCTCGCAGTAGAGCGCGGGGATGCCGACGCCCCACGCGCGCTGGCGGGAGACGCACCAGTCGGGGCGTCCTTCGACCGCCGCCGTGATGCGGTTCTTCGACGACGGCGGATCCCATCGCGTGGCGTCGATCGCGCGCAGGGAGCGGTGACGGTGATCGTTCGCGTCGATCGCCATGAACCACTGGTCGGTCGCACGGAAGATGACCGGATTCCGACAGCGCCAGCAATGGGGATACGAGTGCACGAGTGTCGTCTTCGCGAGCAGGAGCCCGCGCTCGTCGAGCCAGGCGATGATCGGATCGTTGACCTTCGAGACGTGCTGGCCCTGGAACGGCGCCGCCTCGTCCATCATCAATCCGCCTTCGTCGACCGGGCAGAGAACCTCGAAGCCGTACTTCCGCCCGATCTGAAAGTCCTCCTTGCCGTGGCCCGGCGCGGAATGGACGAAGCCGGTTCCCTCGTCGGCCGCCACGAACGGGCGTCCGTCGGCGACCGGAGAGAGCCGTCCCCACGGGTTTTCGAACGCAGCCCCGAGCAGCTCTTCGCCGCGCAGGCGCGCCCGCTCCGGGAGCACTCGACCCGTCGCCTCGCGCACGGCCGCCGCGCGCGCAGCTGCGACCAACAGCAGTCGCTCGCCATCCTCGAGCACCACGTACTCGAGGCCCGGATCGGCCATCACGAACAGGTTCGCGGGCAACGTCCACGGCGTGGTCGTCCAGATCACGAGCACGAGCCCCGGGAAGCGCTTCGCGAGCGCTTCCGTCCGCGCCGCGTCCGCAAGCGGGGGCGGCGTGGAGGGCCACGGACCGCGCCACACGGGAAACGCCACGTGGATCGAGGGTCCCGGATCGTCCTGGTACTCGATCTCGGCCTCGGCGAGTGCCGTGCGATCCGTGGGGCACCAGTGGATCGAGCGCAGCCCGCGGTAGATGTAGCCGCCTTCGACGAGCGCGCCGAACGTCTCGACGATCGCAGCCTCGAACGCGCCGTCCATCGTGAGGTACGGATGCTCCCAGTCGCCGAGCACGCCGAGCCGCTTGAACTCGTCCATCTGGATCCGGATGAAGCGCTGCGCGTATTCGCGGCACGCGAGGCGGAGCGCCGCACGGTCGGGGGCTTCCTTCCGCTTCTTGAACTCGCTCGCGACGTTGTTCTCGATCGGCATGCCATGGTTGTCCCAGCCCGGGACGTACGGGACGTGCTTCCCCTGGAGCAGGTGGATCTTGTTGAGCACGTCCTTCCAGATCTTGTTGGCCGCCGTCCCCAGATGGATGTTTCCGTTCGAGTACGGAGGTCCGTCGTGCAGCACGAACGAGCGCTGCGGATCCTCTGCCAGCCCGCGCCGCTCACGCTCGAGGCGTGCGTACACTCCGCGCTCCTCCCAGAAGCGGATCCAGTCGGGTTCACGCTGGGGGAGATTCGCCTTCATCGGAAACGTCGTGTCGGGAAGGTTCAGCGTGTCGCGGTAACTCACGTGCAGCTCCTTCGCACGGGGCGGTCGCGGCGGATCCCGCGGATCCCGGCGCCCCAAAACGGAAAACCCCAACGAGCGCGTGTCTCGTTGGGGCGAAGCGTGTGCGTTCGCGGTACCACCCAACTTCGCCCGCCCGTCGCCGGGAGAGCCTCGTGCGCCGCCAGGCGGCGCGGCCCGTTCACGGGGGCCATCCGTCCGCGCCTAGAGACGCGCTGTGCGCTGCGTCCTTCGGGCGGCGGCTCGGGGGTGATCTTCGGCCGGGACCTCGCTCCGGGCTTCCACCGTCCCCGGATCGCTCCTGCGGGTGACCCGACCTACTCGTCCCCGTCGACGCCTTTGCATGTGCGGCGCAGAATGCCGAAAGCCGCCGGGGGCTGTCAAGCGCCCCGGCGGCTTCGCGCCGCTCGACCGTGGTTCGGTCGCCGGATTGCGCCGCCTGGCGCTACAGCTCGCGCCAGGCGATCGTCCGGAGGTTTCCGCCGAACTTCGAGATCTTCTGCTGGATGGCCTCGCTCGAATACAGGACGATGGCAGAGCCGTTCGCGATCTTCACGACCGTCTTTCCGTTCACCACGATCCCGCCCAGGATCCAGCAGTTGCCGTTGATCGTGAGATCGCCCTCGCAGTAGATGAGGCCCTTGTACGTAAAGCTGCCGTTCAGCCGGAGGTCGCCGTCGCAGTACAGGAAGCCTTCGCCGTCGCCCCCGTTGAACGCAAAGTCGCCGCTCTTGTTCTGCTTCGTGTCATCGTCGTCCAGGTAGTAGATCCCCTGCGTCGAGGCCGGCTCGGACGCGTGGCGCGTTCCCACCCACGGCCAGAACTCGGTCTGCTGCATGCCGAGCGCGTCCCACGGGCCGGAGTAGAACCCGGTGCGGTAGTCCCGGAAGTGGTCCGGCTCGCCCTGCACGGTCGCGGATCCCTGCTGGCTCACGGCGTTCGTCGACCACGCACCGGGGAGACAGCTCGTGTGCGCAGTCGGCGCCCACCAGTTGCCGATACCGCCGTCGCAAGCGGGCGGTCCGGTCATCGTGGGCGTGTCGTACCGGTGATCGTGGCCGCAGATCTTGATGTTGCCCTTGAATTGAATCGCGACGTTCGCCGTCACGGCGGAGCGCGCGAGCACGTTGAACTTGGTGCGGGTGACCTCCGCATAGACCTGGCGAGAGGCGGTCCCCGTCCGGCCGGTCGCGGTCACGATCCAGATCGGATTGCCGGTTGCGGTGTTGACCCTCGGGACGGTCGCATCATCGTACTTGAGGATGACACCGTTCTTCGTCTTGTACTTGATCGCGAGCACGGACTGCATCTTGTTCGGCGTCGTGTACGCGAGGCGCGCCCCTGCCGGCTGGAGGCTCGCGAGAGACGTGGTGTCCACCCCCGATACGGGCAATGACCCGGCCGCCTGGTTGTAGATGAGGGCCACGGCGCGGGGATTGCCGTCATCGGGAATGTCACCGTTCCGGATCCGGAGCATGGCCTCCTGCACGCCGGCCTCGGCGAGCGTCAGGGCCTGCGTGTCCCGCACCTTGTGCCCCGAGATCTTGGTCTCCGTGCTCACGTTCGCCATCAGCGCGGCGCCGAGCACCGTGAGGGCGAGCAGAACGAGCAGGGCGATGACGAGCGCCATGCCCTCTTCGCCGCCCCGCGCGCTCCGCGCGTCAACCCGCGTGCGATCCTGCGATTCCATGACCTCACCTCCGCCCGTGCGACCGCTCCTGTCGCGGCTCATCGGATGAACACCAGAAGCGCGCCCGTGGACGCACCCGTCTTCGTGGCTGCTGCGAGATCCAGTTGCGCGCCCCCCGAGGTCGTCGGGTTCAGCCGGTAGTTGAAGTTCGCGGACGTGATCGACGGGGTCATCCATTCGTGCGTGCCGCCGGCCGGGTCCACGGCGCCCGGAGGCAACATGTTGAGATCCAGGAACAGGATCCGCACGCCCCCCGAATAGGCCGATTCGTCGTTCCGGAACCCGAACGCGATGTCGTTCTTGAAGGGGTTTCCGCCCAGTTCACTCCGGACGACCGAGAGGACGGGGCCGGGCGCGTCGAACGTCTGCACGAGCGCGAACTGCCCCGACCCGAGGCCCTTCCAGTACTGGAGGTCGCCCCGGACCGACGTGATGCGCGTGCCGACCACGAGGTCGGGCTGGAGATCCGAGTCCACGTACGCCCACGCCATGGACGTGACTTCGCCGACCACGTTGTAGGTCAGGATCTGGCGGTAGCGGTCCCCGCCGTTCCGCGTGTTGAAGCGCATGACGTGGATCTGGCCGAAGCCGTCCGTGATCCGCGTGCCCACGATGAGATCGCGATAGCCGTCATTCGTCGCGTCCACGAGGACGAGTGCCTTCACCTCGCCCAGGATGCCGAGCGGGAAGTTGCCGTTCGGCGGGTAGATCTCGTCGCGGGTGAAAGTCCCGAGACCGTTGTTGAGCCAGACCTCGAGCGTTCCCCGGTCGGCCAGATTCTTCGTGCCGACGATCAGGTCGAGCGCCGACGTGCCTCCGCAGTCCTCGAGCACGACGGCGTGCGCGTCGCCGTTGTCCGCCGTCTGGTACTGGACGGGCGTGGTCACGAGAAAGCCCAGGTTGCCGGACGAGTTCTGGTTGAGCCACACGGCGACGTTCCCGCCGGGCTTCCGGGCGAGGCCGGTCACCACATCCTCCCGCTGCGTCGGAACGTTCGAGTCGAGCGATCCCGCGACCACCGAGAGCGCGGACGACTGTGCGTTCACGGCGTACGTCGGGTCCGGGTTGAACACCGGGTTCAGCGGCATGTTGTTCCACCAGACCGAAACGTTCGGGTTCGCAACGTACTCGGATCCCAGGATGAGGTCCTTGTCGAACGAGCCCTTCGTGTCCCAGGAGTTGTCGCTGCCCGACCAGTCCTTCTCGAGCAGATCGCCGGACGTGAGCGAGAGCACGCGGTCGGCGTTCAGGCTGATCGTCGTGAAGGTCGAGACCCCGAAGTTCTTGTCGGTCAGCACCTCCCCGGCCGCGATCCAGATGGGTGAAATCTGGGTCGAGCTCGTCGGGTAGAAGCCGGGGGGTGCGATGAACGTGACCTCGTACGGCGTCACCGCATCGGGCATGTTGACCGGGGCCGTGACCTCGTAGTAGCCGTTCGTATCGGTGGTCGAGAACCCGAGCGTCACGGTGCCGCCGCTCTTTGTGACGCCAACCCACGCGCTGGACACGCCCGCCTCTCCGGTGTCCTTGACGCCGTTTCGGTTCAAGTCCCGGAACACGTATCCGGTCACCGTTCCGGTCGCGGAGCGCGTGAGCTTCGTGTAGAGAATCGAGTTCACCCCGTTCGTGATCGAGATGGTCGCGGGATTGACCGAAAGGACGACCATGGACTCGGGCGCCGTGTGGCTCACACTGTGCGTGCCGGGCGGGAGAAAGATCGAGATCCCGCCGCCGCCGTCCGAGGTCCGCGTGGTCCCGTTGACCGTGGCCTGCACGCCGTCGACAACCTCGTCTCCGGCATCTTTCATCCCGTTCGTGTTCGTGTCCACGTAGCAGGAATCGAGGAGCCATGCGCCGGTCCGCGCCGTATCCGCGAAGCTGTGCATCACGTTCACCGGTGTAGCAATGAAGTCGACGAGGATCGAGTCCGCTGCGAAGGCTCCATAGCCCTCCGGCACCTCCTGGCGCACGACGTACTCGTTCGGGGGACCCTTGAGCGAAT
The DNA here is from genome assembly GCA_050733935.1 of Candidatus Eiseniibacteriota bacterium. Lineage (GTDB taxonomy): Bacteria > Eisenbacteria > RBG-16-71-46 > RBG-16-71-46 > DASYSL01 > JBOHUC01. The sequence continues at coordinate 26,172 of JBOHUC010000063.1, forward strand.
ACCAGCCGCTCGCGTTCGATTGAGCGACCGAGACGGTCCCCATGCGCAGCATCGCGTCCGGGATCCCGGGCTCGCCGGTGTCCCTCGTGCCGTTCCGGTTGAGATCGTCGAAGACCCAGCCTTCCACCGAATAGAGGAGCGTTCCGGCGGTCGGCGAGTTCCGGATCGAATTGATTTCCGTGGTGAGGGTGTTCCGCGGATAGGTGCCATCCTTCCGGGGAACACGCCCTTCGGTCGTGACGCGCAGGACGACGCGCGAGATCTTGAGCAGATCCGCCTGCGGAATCGGACCGTCCGACCAGTTCCAGGGATTCGGATTCGATCCCAGGTAGACCGTGAACATCGCGGGAACGCCGGTGCCCGGACCGCGCACGATGCCGACCTTCTGCAGCGAGCCGCCGTTGTTCGCGCTCACGCCGCCCGAAAAGTCGCCGTAGACGGCGCGTGCGAGCACGTAGTCGTCCGGGTTGCGCGTGCGCTGGGCTTCGGTCGCGATGGCCGCGGCCTGGTCTGCGGCATCGACGTTGCCGTCGTTGTTCAGGTCGAGCGTGTAGCGGATCATCTCGGCGCCCGTCGTGTACTTGATCGGCGGCTCGTAGGGCGTGCCTTCGATCTTGGGCGGGCCGGCCGTCCCGACCGGCAGGAGGGCATGCGGCGGCAGGGCCGTGACCATCGTGTCCGGGAACGGCGTGAGATTCGCGTTGAAGACGATCTCGAGCGAGTCGACATACGCGAACGCCGGCTGTTCGGGAACCGAGCCCGTGTCGACCTGGTAGCCGGCCGTGCGGAGGTCGAGCGTGATCAGATCCGAGATTGCGCGTGCGCTCTGCTGCGCATCGATGCGGCCTTCCGTCTCGGCCTTGGAGCGCCCGCTCGCCATCATGACGGTCGCGACGACCGCGACCACGAGTGCCAGGAGCGTCAGCGTGATCATCATTTCGACCAGGCTGAATCCGTGGCGCAGCGCGACGAGCGTTCGCGCGGGCGAGCGGAACGTGCGGAACGGGCGGAAGACAGGGACGACGGCGTCGGTGGACCGAGAGCGCATGGCGATCACCTGCGAAGGTACGAGACGAGGTCGACGGTGTCGGCGCGCTGCCAGTGCCATGTCACGCGCACCGTCACCTTCTTCATGTCGGCGAACGAACCCGTCTGGTCCTCCACGATCCAGAAGCGCTGGAACGAGCCCTCATTCTCGAGGGTGAGCAACTCCCCGGCCGACGACGGATGCGTTCCCGCGAGGAGAAGCGGGTCGCTCCAGGCCAGGAGGTGCAATTGCTCCATCTTCTGTTGTGCGAGGTCGGCGGCAGACGTCTTCAGGCGGTCCCTGAGCTGGACGCGCGAACCGAGCGGAAACAGGTTCGCGACTCCGAGGATGCCGAGGCCCAGAACGACCAGGGCGACCATGAGCTCGACCGTGCTGAAACCGGCCGTCGCGGCGCGTCGGCCCGCGGCGGCCCCGGCGGCCGGACGCATGCCCGGCCGGCGGGGAGGAACGGGGCGGGGGGGGGGGACCAGCGCGCGAGTGTTCATCGCCAGGTCGACCCCGAGAGATCCAGGTTGATCCGCACCGTGTCCGGTTGGCCGACGGTGGTCGCGAGAACGGCTGAGCCTGCCACTGGAATTGTGCCGCCCACTGTGGGTACGCCCGCAGGCGTGTAGAAGAAGTAGTTGAATCCGCTGAAGTTCGCGGTCGACAGGCGCACCCGGTTGGGGAACGAGAGCGGTCCCCGCCACGTGGTGGCGGTCCAGGCCCCGTTCGGGAGCGGTTTCTGATCGCCCGTCCAGTACTTGTTGATGCCGACGTCGTAGTAGACCCAGACGCGATAGTTGTTCGTGACGGCGCGCTGGCGGGCGAGACGCATTTCCCCCTGCATCAGGCTCGCACCCTGACGGAGGTTGTAGCCGGTGATGAACTTGTTGACGGTCGGAACGCTCAACGCGAGCAAGAGGCCGCCGATCAAAACCGCGACGGCAAGCTCGACGAGCGTGAAACCATCTTTATGGCGCAACGACATACTGGGCTCCTCCCGATCGGGGACTCCTTAGGAGGTGACCGAAGCATGTCGTGTGCCATAAGCGCTGAGGGGAACGCACGTTCCTGCAACCACGGCGCGGACGCGGGTCTGCGACCGCAAGTCACGACGCAACGTGCTTCCGAATCGCACGGACATTGCACGATGCAATCTTCGGGACGCGGATTTCGCCTGACCGCAACGAAAGCGGTCGCGCGCGGGAGCGCGGGCGCGGGGAGAGCGACGGAGGACGGCCGGAACGGTGAACGGTGCCGGCCAGGGGATGGCCGGCGACGGGCGATTCCTAGCTCATCAAAGATCCGCCGCTCGGCGTGTGCGTCGTGACCCACACGATGACGGCGGGCTCGTTGCCCCGGTTGAACACGGTGTGGGGGAGGTCCGAGCGCAGGTGGAATCCATCGCCCGCGCGGATCCGGAACGCGTCGTCGCCGACGTGGATCTCGATCTCGCCCGAGATGAGATAGCCGCCCTCCTCGCCCGGGAACGCGAACACGTCGCTGTCGGTCGAGTGCGGAGCGATCACGGTCCGGGTTGCGAGGATGCGGTTTCCGGGGATGCCCTGGGTCAGCGATTCGGAGGAGCCGCGCGGCGCGCGCAGCTCGTGAACGCGCTGCTCGTCCGCCGCGCGGACGAGCGACACCTCGGGGAGACGCTCGGTCTCGAGGAAGTAGTGCGGTTCCTTTCCGAGCGCATGCGCGACGCGAAGGAGCGCACCGACGGTCGGGGTCGTGTGGCCGCGCTCGATCTCCGAGATGTGGGTCGCGGAAAGGCCCGCCGCCGAGGCGACCTGCCGGAGCGTCAGACTCCGCTCGCGCCGGACCGCACGTATTCGCCTTCCGATCTCACCCTTTCGCATCGCGATTCGTCCTTCGTTCGCGCCGGCCGGGCTCAGAGCCCGAAGCGCGGACAGGTGGCCATGAACACGCTGCATTCACCGTCGCCGACGTTCTCGAAAGCATGCGGGCGCGTCGACTTGAAGTGCAGGGAATCGCCAGGCTCGAGCACGAACTCCTCGTCGCCAACAACTACGCGCAGCCGGCCGCCCAGAATGTGGACGAACTCCTCGCCTTCGTGTCCGCGGGGCTCGAGCTGCTGGCCCGATCCGGGCTGATACGTCTTGAGCAGGATCGAGACTTCGGATCCGGGGAACGAATCGGAGAGCGATTCCGTGCGCACGGTTCCGTTCTGGTTGAGCACGACCCGCCGCTCCCCCGGGCGCGTGTGCGAGACGGGAAGGCCCGCCGCGGCGTCGATCAGGAGCGCGGAGCGGGTGCCGAGCGCGCGCGCAATCTTCTCGAGCACGCCGACCGTGGGCGAGCTTTTCCCGCGTTCGACCTCGGAGAGGTGCGTGGCGGAAATGCCGACCTTCGCCTCGATGTCCTTGAGGGTCAGGCTCCGGCGCAGGCGCTCCTGCTTGATCTTTCGGCCCAGCTCGATATGGCTGTTCGCGGACATGGATCGCTCGGAAGCGTTACTCCCGGCTCGCGGCGACGGAGCCGACCGGCGTCGAAGAAGCGGCCGGAGCGGGTGCGGGCGCCGACGCGGAGGCCGGAATTCCGTCCCCGCCCAGGTACGCCCACAGATAACCGGCCTGGCGCCGGGTCACCGACGGGGGGCCAACGAAACCGCGCGGTAGAGGATCGGCGGGAACGACGAGCCCTGCAGGATCGAGCGCGGGAAGCGCGTGCGGAAACGCGGCCACGAGTCCGTCGTGTCCGGTCGAAAGCCCGGAGGGCGCAGACGCGGAGCCTTCGATCGCGCGCAGCACCGCCACCGTCTCCGAAAGGCCGGCAGGACGATCGGCATCCGTCTCGCGGCGGGGGAGGCGCGCGGCGGTGAGGAGCTCCCGCGCCGGGCTCGGCGCCTTGCGCGCGCGGGAAATGAGCTTCTCGCGCACCGAGGTCCAGCGACGCGGCAGCACCTGTCCGGGATCCGAAAGCCCCGCGAGCGCGATCCGATAGAGATCGCCGCGTGTGAGCGGATCGTCCGCGCGATCGAGTGCGGTCGGGGCGAACACGCCGCGACCGACGAGCTCGCGCAGCGGATCGGCGGCGTCGAAGCTCGGGAGGAACGTGCCGGTATTGCGCGGCATCATGGCCGCGAAGATCCGGAACGGATCGACGATCGAAGCGTCCTCCCAGGCGCGCGCGAGCGGCTCGCCGAGCCGGTCGAACGAGCCTTTGAGCGTGCGGAACTCGAGATGGAGATGCGGCCCGCTCGCATGCCCGGTCTGTCCGATCCGCCCGAGCGGCTGGCCGAGGGCCACGATTTCACCCTCGCGGACCGCAATGCTGCCAGGCATGAGGTGAGCAAACAGGGAGAACAGGAGATCGCCGCCGGGCAGACGATGCGCGAGCACGACCATGTTGCCCCAGCCGCCCGAGTGTCCCGTGCGCGTGCAGACGACGAGGCCGGGCGCGACCGCGCGCACCTGGCCGCCCTGTCCGCGATTCGCGAGATCGAGTCCTTCGTGGCGATCGCGGCGGCGGAGCTTGACTCCGCGGGAGAGCTGGAAGCCGCGCACCTCGCCGGGCGCGGGCTGCTGGAAGTCGAGCGGATCCCCGACCGGATAGATCATGGTCGTTGCCCACGGTGTCTTTTCGATCTCGCCCTGGGCGTGCACCGGCGTGGAAACGCCGGTCAGGCCCGCGGCGAGAAGAGGGCCGAGGGAAAGAACCAGGAGTCCGATGCGGGGTCGGTTCACGCGTCTACTTTCGTGCTTGGGTCCGGGAGCGGGTCGTCCGGCGACCGGCGGGAGGTCTGGCCTCCCGGCAACGTAGTCGGCGACCAGGAATTCGTCAATGCTTTATCGGACAGAAAGCGGGCACAACTTAGGGAAAAGAGGAAATCGGGCATGTGCCATCTGGAATCGACTCATGTAAACAATTGTCGCGTCGATGGTTGTGAAGCAGTGTCGGGCTCATTAGAACCATGTCAATTCGCGCCCGTTCGAGCGCAGCGGCGCACAGACACGGTCAGGAGGGCCCCGGGGACCCTCCGCGGCTCAAGGCTCAGCGATGGTACCGGGCCTTGAGGCGCCCCCAGCTGGAATCGGTCGCCGGAGTGGGTCCGCACGTCGCGCATCCCTCGCCCGACCGTCCCCAGAACGAGTCGCCGCAGCCGGGATCGAGGAGCGGAGAGTTCGCGCACAGCGAGAAATCTCGGAGTACGAGGTCGCACAGATGCGGATCGAGCGTGAGCCCGTTGGGATCGGAAGCCGGCTCGCACGTGCCCGAGAGATCCGGTCCCGAGTTCTCATAGAGATCCGTGCAGGTGACGTCGAGCGTCGCGCGCGGGTCGAGGCAGGAGAGACCGGACGCGTTCCCCGCGACGATCGAGGAGCGAATTCGAACGACTCCCGCGTCCGTGACCGCTCCGGCCGCGGGAGACGCGCCGCGGGCGAGCAGGATGTCCGCGTTCGTGAGGGAGAGGAGCGCGCAATCGGCGCCGAGAGTCCCGGCCGCTCCGCCGGGGGACTGGGGACGGGCCGGATCGCACGAGACGTGGAACGCGCCCCCGCCGCCGCCCGACTCGCATTCGACGAACGCGAGGAACGAGGCGAGGACCTGTCCGCCCGCGGCGACCGCGAGCCCGCCGCCCCGATCGTCCGCACGGGCGCGATCGAACAGCGCTTCGGACACCGTGGCGACGCAGGCGTCGAACCATGCGCCACCGCCGTCCGACGACGCTTCCGTCCGGTCGAACAGCGCGCCGTCGATCACCGCGTGCGCCCCGCCGGTGACGTGGACGCCGCCGCCGCGGGCCGCCGAAGTCTGGAGGAATCGCGCGCGCTCGAGGCGCAGGTCGCCACCCGCCTGGAAGTGGCCGCCGCCGAACGAGGCGGACGTGCCCGACCACTCGCAATCGCGGAACGTGACGTTCGCGAGGGTCGCCGCGGTCCCGCCTCCGAACGTCGCCTGCGCGTCCTCGAACGTGCACTCGACGACGAGGAGCACGCCTCCGGCGACGCGAAGCGCTCCGCCGACGGTCGCACCGCCTTCGTCCATGCCGCGGCCGCGCACGAGCCGAAGTCCCTCGAGTCGCGTGGCGGGTCCCGTTCCGATCGCCGTGACGCAGGGGCCGAAAAGGTTCGCGTCCACCGTCACCGATCCCTTCGGGCCGTCCGCGCGCAGCGTCACGCCGGTGGGAAGCGTGAGCTGCTCGGTGTAGGTCCCGGGCGCCACCAGCACCGTATCGAGCGTGCCCGAGAGCGCGAGCGCTCCGCCGATCGACGCGACGTCGGTCGGAACACGCCGCGTCGTCGCTTGCGCGACGTTCACGCCCGCAGCGCCTGCGCACGCGACGCTCGCGCACACGACGAGACGAAGGCTCGCGAGGGAACGGCTCACGGCAGCCACACGAACTTTCCGCGTGCTTCGACCGAGCCGTCAGGACGGAGGAGCTGGAACAGCACCATCCCGGGCGGGGACGTGCGGCCGTTCTCGTCCGTGCCCGGCCACGTGATCGCCGCATCCGGGGGACCGGCCGCATCGAGATCAGCGAGCCTTCGGCCGGCGACCGTGAGGAGCCGGAGGCGCGTGCCCGGTGCGCGCGCTTCGCGGGTGGCGAGCACGACGCGGGCCGTGCCGCGGGCCGGGTTCGGATGCACGTACGTCACCGACACAGCGGGACGTGGCGGGGGATCGACCGCGACCGGGCTCGTGGGCGGGGCCGCGCGCACCATCTCGAGGAGCGTGCGACCCTCCGGAGTGATCGCAAGCCACACGACGTTCGTCCGTCCGACCGGATCGATCGCGAGGCCCGTGCCTGCGGGTTGCTCGCTGCCGAACGAGTGGACGCGCGAAGGACCCGCATCCCAAACACCCGTGCCGCGATGCCAGATCGATTCGACGAGCTCCGGGAGGCCGCTCGCATTGGTGCGCCGGAACAGCACGTGGAGGTTCCCGGCGCCGTCGAGCGCGCCGCGCGGCGCATCGAGCGACTGCGCGCTCCGAAACGGCGAGCTGTACCCGAAGTCCCATCCCCGGAGCACCGACCAGCGGACCATCCGGATGTCGCTCTGCGTGGGCCCGTTCTCCCGCCACAGGAGCCAGACGGACGTGTCCGAATCGGCAACGAGCGACGGCTGGTTGCTCGTGAAGCCGTCGAGCGCCGAGAGGAGCCTGGGCTCCGTGAAGATGCCCGCGCTGTCCACGCACACGACGATCTCGTCCACGCCGAGCACGCGCTCCTGATACGCGACCACGATCCGGTTCCCTGCGGTCATGATCGTCGGCACGCCCGAGTTCGTGACGTCGAACGGCGGGAGCGGATAGGAGACGCGCACGTCGGTCGCGGCGCCCTCCTGGCCGGGCTGGAACTTGCGCGCGTAGATCGTCGTTCCGCCGTCGCGGCCGTCCATCCACGCGAGCACGAGGCCGCCGTCCGCCGTCCACGCGGCGGCCGGCAGCTGCGAGAACGCGTTCTGGTTCGTGACCCGGCGCGGCGCGCCGAACGTGCCGCCTGGCGTCGACCAGGCGTAGTAGATCTCGGAGTTCCCGTCGCGCGTGTCCCACCAGGTGAGTGCGAGTCGCCCGCCTGCGCTCTTCGCGAGCGCGGGGGCGGCGGAGAGGCCGGGCTCGTTCGTGAACGGAAGCGGCGAGCCCCAGTCGACGCCGAAGCGCTTGCGGCGCAGGAAGACCTCGGTTCCCGTCGCGGCATCGTCCGTGTACGCGAGCCACAGGTCGCCGAGCGCGTCCGCGACGAGGGGCTGGGTCGCGTTCGGATTGATGGCGCCGCTCGTTCCGAGATCGCCGATCTGCCGTGACGCGCCCCATCCCGAAGGGGAGAGCTGCACGTAGGCGCGGACTTCGCTCCCGACCTCGCGGATCGCCTCGAGCGACGTGTTGAGCGGCCGGCCGTCGAGCGTCACGGTCGAAGGATTGGTGTCGTCCGCGAAGCGTGACTTGTTGGTCGTGCCCGGGAACGGATCGCGCGAGTCTCCGCGATTCACGCCGTTCGGGAGATCGTGGCGGCCGTCCGCCTCCTCGATTCGAAGCCCTGGAATGATGTACCCGTTCACCGTGTTGGTCGGGCGGCGCTGCTCGATCACGTCGCTCCGCACGCGCGAGATGAGGAGTCCCTTTCCGGGGAGCCCCGCGTCGAACCCGATCCGCTGGCGATTCTCGAGCAGGAAGTACTCCTCGGAGTTCTCACCCTGGTACCAGAGACGGTACGCTCGGCGCGCGGTTGCGATGGGCGAAAACGCGCGGTCCCCGTCGGCGATCAGGTTTTCGATCGTGATCCAGCCCGCATCCATCTTGGCCCACGCGGACGGGTGCGTCGGACGGGACGGCGTGCGGCTGTCGCCGCCGAACGCGCCGGTCGACATGAGGCACCAGTTCCCGGGTCCCTTGTTCGACGCGCCGCCGAGCGATGAGGCGTCGTAGAGATCGGGCCATCCGAGGGCGTGGCCGAACTCGTGGCAGTAGACGCCGATCTCGGTGAACGCGCCCGCCATCACCGCGGAGTACTCGGGCAGGATGCAGAACTGATCCACCTTCATGAACTCGCCTGGAACTCCGGGTCGTGGATCGTTCGTGATGTACGAGCCCGTGAATCCCCAGTTGTTCGCAAGTCCCGACGTGATCGACCAGAATTGCGTGCGGTCGCCCGCGGCCACCTCGGCGCCGACGCCGCTGTGGACCATGAAGACGACGTCCACGTAGCCGTCGGCGTTCCGGTCGTACTGCGCGAAGTTCACGTCCGCATCGTGTGCCGCGAGCGCGTCGTACAGCATGCCCGCGTCGTTCTGCGGGGACGCGAGCCGTGCGAGCCCGTACGAGTCGTTCGCGTAGAAATTCGCGGTGTCCGGAAGCGTCTTCCACGGGAAGACCTGCCCGCGCACGGTGAGCGCTCCGGCCGACACCTCGGCGTAGTAGTCGGCGAACGAGCCGGTCGGCACGGCACCGGTCGTGTCGAAGAGGAGCGTTTGGAATTGAGTCGACGCGTAGACCGCGGGGCGATCGGGAAAGTCGACGAGCAACACCGGCACGTTCCAGCGACCGGACGTGGTCGCGATCGGAACCGGCGCGCCCGGACGCGGCGGCGCGGGGCGCCTCGCCGGGCGGGCGAGACCCTGCAAGACGGCCTCCCGGACGAGCTCGGGAAGCGCTCCGCCCTCGCGCGGCGGAGGAACCGCGAACACGGAATCGGCGCAAAGCATCACGCAGACGGGAACGAAGGGGAGGAGGCTGAACGGCGAGAACCGGGCGGCACGGCGTTTGGGAGGTCGCCCGATTCCGCGAAGCAGTGAGATCACGCAATCTCCTGGCGCGGGAAAGCCCGGTCGAGCGCATCGAGTATCCGCGGCTCACGGTCCAGAGGTCAAGAGCTTTGACCCCGGTTTTCCCTGTGCTAGCCTGAGTTCGTGCAACAAGTTCTGCCTGCCCTCGTTCTCGTCCTCGCGACGCACGCGGGCGCGCTCCTCGCCCTCTCGACCGCCCGCGCCGGCGAAACGTCCCAGGTCGCTCCCCTCCTGAGCGAAACCTCGCCCCGGTTCGGCGCGGATATCCAGGCCTTTCTGACCTCGCGCGGCACCGCCCTCGGCTTCGATCTCGAGTGTCCGTACAGCGAGCTCCAGTTCATCCGGATTCCGGCCGGCTACGGCGCGCAGGTGCGGGTGACGGTCGTGTTCCGGCGCGGGAGCAAGGATCAGGCGGGCGGCGACGTGTGGGAGGAGCGCGTGGCTGTGCGCGATTTTCCGACCACGCGCGAAGCGGGGCACCGGCTTCGCTTCCATCGTGACTTCGTGCTCGAGCCCGGCGAGTACCGGGTCGAGGTGACGCTCGAGGACTTGAACGGAGGCCGCACCTCGTCGGCCCGCGGGGACATCAAGGTCGCGGCGTTCGGCGTCGGGGCGCTCGGCCTGGGCGATCTCCAGTTCGGCTTCTGCCGCTCGGACAGCGCGTTCCTCTCCGTGCCGTCCCGGCGCTACGAGGCCGATCTCGCCGCCATGTGCGTCCGCGGCACCGTCTACGACCGCCGCGCGGACACGCCCGGCCGGACAGGAAACCTCTACTGGACGATCCGGAACGAAGTCGGCACCGTCCAGTCGAAGGGCGACACGGTGGTCGCCCTCGGCCCCGAGTCGCGGTTCGTCTTGAGGCCCCGCATCAACGAGCTCTTCCTGGGCACCTACGCGCTCGAGGTCGAGGTCGTGGACGGCGAGCGCAAGTGGAAGACCGAGAGGACGTTCGAGATCGAGACGCTGACGCTGCCGCGCGGCCAGAACTACGCGACCGTGATCGAGATCCTGAGCTACATCGCGACCGACGCCGATGACCAGATGCTCCGGAGCGCGCAGACCGAGGACGACCGCCAGCGTGCCTGGGAGGCGTTCTGGCAGCGGCGCGATCCGACGCCCGACACGCCGCGGAACGAGGCGATGCTCGACTTCTTCCGCCGCGTGCGCTACGCGAACCAGAACTTCGCCGGCCAGACCACCGCCGGCTGGCGGACCGACCAGGGGCGGATCTACATCAAGTACGGTGCGCCGGATCAGATCGAGGAGCGCTCCGCCACGTTCTACGATCCGCCGCTTCTGATCTGGAGCTACTTCTCCCTTCGCCGCCAGTTCGTGTTCGCCGACCGCGAAGGCTTCGGCCGCTACGAGCTCGTGTCCCCGTCGGACGAGCGGTGAGCCGCACCGCGGTGTCGGCCGCGCTCGATCCACCGGCCCCCCGGCTCGACGGCGAGGCGGAGGCCGCCGTGGTTGCAGTGGGGCTCTCCGCGCTTCGCCGCGAGCCCGATCAGAAGGCGGAGCTTCTCTCGCAGGGGCTCTTCGGCGAGCCGCTCGACGTTCTCGATCGCACGGCGGACGGACGCTGGCTCAGGGTCGCGGGTCCCGACGGCTATCCCGGATGGACGCGAAGCTGGAGCCTCGCGACCGGCACGCGCGAAGCGGTCGCGGAATGGGGGAGGCTCGCGACCCGTTTCGTCCGGCAGCCTCTCCTTTGGACCGGTGGAGAAGCGGGCCTTCTGCCGCTCGGGGCCCGCCTCGCGGACGATCCTCTGCGGCCCGGCGGCGTGCGCGGGCCGAGCGGAGCGATGGCGCTTCGTGCGTCGGAGATTCGCAAGCTCCGTCCGCTCGCTTCACCGCCGGCGAAAAGGCGTGCGGTGCTCAAGGCCGCGGAGCTTCTCCTTGGCGCTCCTTATTTGTGGGGCGGGCGATCGGCCGCGGGCATCGACTGCTCGGGACTCGTCCAGATCGCGTACGGGCTGTGCGGCGTCACCTTGCCGCGCGATGCGCGCGATCAGTGTGCCGCGCTCGGCGGTGCGCGAGGCCTCCGTCCGTACCGCCCGGGGGCGCGCGGCGGAACGCCGCGCCCGGCGGACCTGCTCTTCTTCGGCCCCGAAGGTCCCGGCGGGGACGTCACTCACGTGGCGCTTTCGACGGGAGGGCCGGGCCTCCTCCATGCCTACGGAAGCGTGGGTCCGGGAAGCCTCGACCCCGCCGCCGGCGACTACGAATCCGAGCTTCCACCACTTGTTCTCGGTTGGGCCCCAGCGGCTTTGGCCGGATTGGCTCAGGCGGGACCCGCAACCGAAGCCGCAAGCCGCACTCCACGTACCGCTTGACACGGGCGGGCCGGGCGGGGAGGATTCGCCCCGGCGATCGCCAGGTCCCTCCCCATCCCTTTTCAGACAAGGGGATGCGGGCTTGGCGAAGCTGTACCTTGCCCGGTCCGGTTCGGTGGGCAGGGTTTTCACGTTCTGGCCCATGCGTCAGAAGAGCGCCGGGCGGGAGCGGGGAGGCTCAACAACCAAACGGAGGTCCCAATCATGCGTTCCCTTTTCACGAAGATCGCCCTCGTGGCGACGCTCGTGACGGTCCTGCCCGGGGCCGCGCACGCGTCACAGGCACGCGTCGACGCGCTCGGCCTGCAGACGGACTACGTGCAGGATTACGTCAACATCCTTCATTACCCGTCCACGATCGTGCGCTACCAGCATCTGGCGTACGGCGACCTCGGCATCAAGGACACGGACGGGGGCGACCTGCCCGAGTTCGAGAACAACAACGAGTTCCCCTCGGACCTCGAGAATTCGGCGCGGACGCTCGGCGCGTATGTCTCCGCGACCTGGCTCCCCGGAGTGTGGGGCGTCCAGCTCAACGAGAACTACTCGTCGCTCTCCCCGGTCTACGGCTCGCAGTACTACAACCGGAACCGGAACGAGGGCTTCACGATCATGTGGGGCCAGCAGTTCGGCGGCCTCGCGCTGGGCGCCCAGATCAACAACTCCCAGTCGAGCTTCACCACCCCGCTCGGTTCGACGTCGCCGTTCCCGCCGGGGAGCGCGGGCGCGCCGGCGTTCGGCGGACTCAACGCCCGCCAGGCCATGAACGCGATCAATGAGGCGCTCGGCGCGGAGACGCGGAACTCGACCGGCGTGGCAGGCGGCGCGTCGATCGGCTGGGATTCGAACGGCCGCAAGCACACGGCGGACTTCGGCGCCCAGGTCCGGTTCCTGAGCCTCGAGAACGAGATCGTGGGCGTGAGCCGCACCGAGGACGACGGCAACATGGCGTTTGCGATCAATGCCCGCGCCCAGTTCGCGATCAGCGACAATTCGTACCTGGTGCCGGTCGGGAACTACTACGACATCGGCCTCGGGACGGAGTTCACGGATCTCGTGACGCCCGCGAACAACGCGACGTTCGAGAATTCAGTCAAGGGCTTCCAGTTCGGCCTGGCCGAGGCGTGGGTGCTGCGGGAGACCGACCTCCTCATGCTCGGCATCTCGCTCACGAGCGAAAAGGTCGAGTGGAACGACCCCGCCGTGTTCGCCGCGCCGTTCGAGGCGACCTACAGCCAGACGCCGGCGCTCTTCGGCGCGGTCGAAGTGCACCCGACGGGCTGGCTCCACCTGCGCGCCGGCGCCGGAAAGCCGATGTGGAGCAAGCTCGAGGTGACGAACCCGGCTGGAGCAGGAACAGTCGAGCTCAAGGATTCTCCCATCCAGTATGCGCTCGGTCTCGGCTTCCGGATCGGCGGACGGCTCGACCTGGACGCGCTCGTCAATCAGGACTTCGCGTTCACCGGAACGTGGGCGGCGTCGGGCACACAGGAGACTCCGTTCTCGCGTCTCTCGATGACGTACCGCTGGTAACTCGACCCGACGACCGACGTCGTGGGGAGCAGTTCGGGGCGGGCCTTCGGGCCCGCCCCTCTGCTTTGCCATCGAGCGTGGATCGGTGGCTTTCGTACGCAGTTTCGTATTGACACGACGTGGACGTGTTTCTAATTTCGTTGCGAACTCGCCAAGACTTGCTGGGCCTCACGCGCCTGTTTTTGACACCTCTTTGGGTCTGTTCCCGTGCGGACAGGAGGTGGTGCACACAGGGCCGTCCCCCAGGACCGAGCGATCTTCCCGATTTAGCGTCGCATCCCGGCGCGCCCCCGCGCCGGACTCCGCGCTGTCGTTCTCGCGACGACAGTGCCATCGCTCCGTGCGAGAGGAGAAAGGTAAACCCCATGAGCAGGACGTCAGGGTTGATCCGAACCCTTCAGGCGCTGGGGGTGGCCTGGGCGCTGATCATCGTGCCCACCGCCGTCCTGGCGGCCACGACCGGAAAGATTTCCGGTGTCGTGCGTGAAAGAGGCAAAGGCCCCCTGCCGGGCGTGACGGTCATCGTCGAAGGAACGCGCTTCGGCGCGATCGCCGACGACCAGGGCCGCTACACCATCATCAACGTACCGGCAGGGTCGTACACGCTCCGCGGCCGCATCGTCGGCTACGCGGACTACCTCGTGAACGACGTGGTCGTGCACCCGGACTTCACGACGGACATCAATCTCGAGCTCGCGCCGGATGCGATCCAGCAGACTCCGGTCATCGTGGAAGCCGGGCGGCCCCTCATCCAGAAGGACGCCACGGGCACGACGCGCTTCCTGTCCTCCGAGGACATCCAGAACCTGCCCACGCGCGGCTACCGGGACGCCGCCGCACTGCAGACGGGCATCGTCAACTTCCAGCGCAACATCGACCGCGAGAACCAGAACACGCCCACGCTGATCGTGCGCGGCGGCCGTCCGAACGAGGTTGCTTACTACGTGGACGGCTTCTCGCAGCAGGATCCGCTCACCGGCAACAGCACGACGAACATCTCGAACAACGCGATCGAGGAAGTCGTCGTCCTGACGGGCGGTTTCAACGCGGAGTACGGCAAGGTGTCTTCGGGCGTCATCAACGTGATCACGCGCGAAGGCGGCCCGAAGTTCTTCGGCTCGGTCGAGGCCGTGTCGGACGTCATCTCCGGCGGCTGGGTCGGAACGAACCGCTACGACTACAACATCTACGACGCTTCGTTCGGCGGCCCGGTGATCCCGAACTCGGACAAGCTCACGTTCTACGTGTCCGGTGAGCGCCGGTGGCAGGGGGACCGCTCGCCGCGCAACCTGTCGCCGAACCTCCAGAGCTTCATGGAGAGCGAGGGCGCCGCCGAAGGGATGCAAATCAACAACGGCCTCTCGGGCTGGACCGGCCAGGCGAAGTTCGCGTGGAAGGCGACCGACGCGATGAACGTGAAGTTCGGAGGCCTGGGCTCGACGGACGACTGGCGCGAGTTCACGCAGGCGTACCTCAACAACATCGAGCACATGCCGCGCTACCTGGACAAGAATTACTCCGCGTTCGGGCAGCTCAACCACACGCTCAACGCGCGGTCGTTCTACGGCGTCTACCTGAACTACTTCCAGACCGAGCGCGAGCGCGGCGACGGGGTGCACTTCGACAATCTCGAAGGCTACTCGCAGCCGGACGGGAATCCGACGTTCCCCACGGGCCAGCCCTACTTCTTCACCGCGGGCCACGTGTGGGACGACTACCTCAAGCGGAAGTCGTCCTACTGGGGTTTGAAGGGCGACTACACGAACCAGGTGAACCGCTATCACCAGCTCAGAGGCGGGGCCGAGTTCCAGCGCCACACGCTGCGCTATTACAACGCGTACTTCCCGGTCGACATCGAGTACGACTCCGATGGAAACGCGATCGGCCAGACGCGCGACATCGACCGCTACGGCTACGACGTCGATGGAAAGACCCACGTCGACGGTGATGACATCGACGGTGCGAAACACCCGAAGACCGCGGCCCTCTTCGCGCAGGACAAATACGAGCGCGAAGGCGTGATCGTGAACGCCGGCCTGCGCCTCGATTACATCGACGTCGCGACGCCGGCGCTCGCGAGCGAGGAGTACCCGCTCGGGACGCCCCCGGACGATGATCTCCAGGCCGACGACCTGCAGGACCCCGAGACCTACCTTCGCCTGTCGCCGCGGCTCGGCGTCGCGTTCCCGGTGACCGACCGGACGCTGCTCCGCGTGAACTACGGGCAGTTCTTCCAGCAGGTCAACCTGCAGGACCTGTACGTGTCGTACCGCTTCCTCGAGCACAAGATCCGGACAGGCGGCTACTTCGTCGGGTTCGGCAATCCCAACCTGAAGCCCGAGCGGACGACGGCCTACGAAGTGGGCGTCGCGCACCAGCTCGGTGAGCGGATGCGGCTCGACGTCACGGCCTACTACAAGGACGTGAAGGACCTGGTCGAGATCACGACCATCCGGTCGAACCCGAACGCGTTCGCGAGCTATCGGAACCGCGACTTCGCGACCATCAAGGGTGTGGACATCGGCTGGGTGATGCGCCCGGTCAACCACATCTCCGCGCAGCTCAACTACAGCCTCTCGTATGCGCAGGGGACGGGCTCGGTCTCCGACACCCAGCGGAATCCCGCATGGACGGCGAGCAACGTGCCGAAGCAAACCGCTCCTCTCGACTTCGACCAGCGGCACAAGCTGACGGCCGGCATGGATTACCGGCTGGGTTCGACGGAAGGCCCAAACTGGCTCCACAACTTCGGCGCCAACGTTCTGTTCTCGGTCGCGAGCGGCACGCCGTATACGCCCGCGCAGATCTTCGACGAGGTGACGCTCGCGAACGTCGCCGTCAATCCGAGCGGACCGATCAACTCGCGCTACGGGCCGTGGACCTCGACGCTCGACCTCAAGGTCAGCAAGGGCTTCCTGCTGTCCAACAGGGCGACGCTCAACGTGTTCGTGTGGGGCCTGAACGTCCTCGATGCGGATAACGCGCTCACGGTCTACCAGGGCACGGGCTCGCCGACCTCGACGAACTTCCTGTCCACCGAATCGGGTCAGGCCTACATCAACGGCCATCCGGACGGGCCGGACGCCGCAGTGTCGGAGTACAACCTGGCGCAGCAGCAATCCGTGTTCTACAGCAATCCCCGGCTCGTTCGCTTCGGGGTGAGTCTCGGGTTCTAGGAATCCGCTCGGCGACGATCGGGCAAGGAGGCTGTGTATGAGGGCAATTCGCCTGTCGCTGGCGCTGCTGCTCGGGATCGCGATTGCCGGTCCCGGGCATGCGGCGCTGCCGCTCAACCGTCCGATCGTGCCGCCCGGCACGAAAGGACAGGGTCCGGGGGTCAACATCCAGGACACCGGAACACGGATCGACGTCAACCAGGTCAGCATGGTCGTGACGAACGTCGGCTCGTTCGCATTCGACCTTCAAAGCGGCAACTCGGGTCTCGAGTGGCCGCGCGGGACCGGCAACACCGCCGTGTTCGCATCGGGGATCTGGATTGGCGCCAAGGTGGGCGGGGACATTCGGGTCGCACTCGCCGAGTACGCCCAGGAGTACGTCCCCGGGCCGATGGCGGGCGGGACGTTTCAGGACGACTCGCCCGACTTCCGGATGTTCAAGGCGAACCTCGCGGATACGACCGGTTACGGCGAATGGCTCGCGGTCGCGGTCCCCATGGGAGCGCCGATCACGGTGGTCAACGGCGACACACTGCCGGGGATCATCGGGGATCAGACGCTGTGGGGCGTCTACAACGATGCGGATCCGGATGCGCACGGGCAGGTCGTCAATTCGGATCCGCTGGGGCTCGAGGTCCAGCAGACGACGTTCGCCTTCGATCGTCAGGGCGCGCTCGGGAACACCGTGTTCATCAAGTACCTGATCATCAACAACGGTACGAACACGCTCGACTCGACGTTCATCTCGATCTGGTCGGACCCGGATCTCGGCGGCTTCGTGGACGACCTGGTGGGGGTGGATCGCCCGCGTTCGCTCGGCTACTGCTACAACGCGACGAACAATGACGACATCTACGGCACGCGTCCGCCCGCCGTCGGTTTCGACTACTTCCAGGGCCCGCTCGCCGATGACGGCGTCACCCGGCTCCCGATGACGGCCTATGTGAAGTACGTGAACGGGACGGATCCGAGCTCGCGGCAGCAGGTCTATAACTACCAGCTCGGGCTCGAGGCGAACGGTGCGCCGATCATCAATCCGACGAGCGGGCTCGTCACGACGTTCATGCACGACGGCGACCCGGTGACGGGGACGGGGTGGCTCGACACGAACCCCGCCGACCGCCGGCTCTTCCTCTCGTCCGGGCCGTTTACGATGGCCCCGGGCGATACGCAGGAAGTCGTGTGTGCGGTGATCATGGGCCAGGGCCGCGACCGTCTGTCCTCGATCACCGCGCTCCGCGTGTTCGACGATACGGCCCAGGACGCGTTCGACCGCGACTTCATTCTCGCGGCGCCGCCGCCGCAGCCCGTGGTGACGGCGCAGCCGCTCGACCGCGAGATCGTCCTCACCTGGGGACGCGATTCCGAGGTGCCCGATCCGCTGTTCAGCTACGAGTTCGAAGGCTACAACGTCTATCAAGGCGCGACGGTGGCGGGGCCCTGGGAGAAGATCGCGACGTTCGACGTCGTAAACAGCGTCGACGTGATCATGGATACCGTGTTCGATCCCATCTCGGGCACGTTCGTCGACCTTCCGGTCCAGGTCGGGACGAACTCGGGCCTCCAGTACTCGGTGTCGATCACCCAGGACCTCCTCGAGGGCGGGAGCCTCAACAACGGCACGCAATATTACTTCGCCGTTACCGGATACAATTACAACGGCACGCCGCCGCTCGGGTTCCCCAAGTCGCTCGAGAATTCGCAGCGTCCGATCACAGTGATTCCCCAGAAGCCGGTGGCCGGGACGGATCTCTCGGCGGCCGAAACCGGGGACGTGACGCAGGCCCAGGTCGCGACGGGACCGCTTCCGACCTCGGACGTGGTCGAAGTCGAAGTCGTCGATCCGACGCGGGTCACCGGACACAGCTACGAGGTGTTCTACACGCCGGTCACGCCGCCTCCGCCTCAATACGAGGGGCAGGACGTGAACGTGTTCTGGAACCTCCGGGACCTCACGACCGGGGACACCCTGCTCGTCGATCAGATCAACCGGACGGGCAACGACGACTACGTGATCGTGGACGGTATCAAGGTCAAGGTCATCGGCTCCTACCTGCCGGAGGTGATCCAGGACGTCGTCTGGCTGCCCCCTCCGGCCAACCCGGTCAACCGTGAGATGGTGGGCGTCGACTGGGGCGGCCGGTTCTTCGACCGCGGAGCGGACTTCGCGAAGGGCTTCGAAGACCTCGATCCGCCGATCATCTTCGACTCGGCTCTCGATCCGCTCGCCGACGTGGACTCGTTCGGCACGGTCGAGGTCCGGATGTCGAGCGATCCCGCGATCGGGAAAGCCTACCGGTACCTTCGCGATGAGGTCGCAGTGTCCGGTGACGCTCCATCGACCGGGCGCGGCTACTACTACGGCGGCTTCGTGGACGTTCCGTTCACGGTCTGGCAGACGCTGGGCGACCTCGATCCCGGGAACGACATCCAGATCGATGGGTTCTACGTCGAGCGGCGGCTCACGCAGCCGGACGGAACGATCGAGGCCGACTCGCTCCAGTTCGCGACGTTCGATTCGACGTGGTTCCCCGATCGCTCGGCGCAGGGCGGACGCGAGTACATCTTCGTCGTGCAAACGGCCTACACCGACACGCCGAAGTCGCAGTACGAGGTGGACGATCCGTTCCACGCCCTGCCGACGACGGTGGGCCCGCTCGCTCCCATGACGTACGTCGTCTGGCCCCGGCGGAACCGAAACCCCGCGACCGATCCGGTCGACGAGGGCGACATGTTCCGCTTCATCTGGGCGGAGCCGGCGACACCGAACGACATGTTCACGTTCGACACGAGCGCACCGGTGACGGGCGACATGACTCTTGCGGCGTCGCAGCTCGACGCGATCCGCGTGGTCCCAAACCCGTACTACGCACGCTCGACGTACGAGACCGACCAGTTCAACCGCATCGTCCGGTTCATGAACCTGCCCGCGGCGTGCACGATCCGCATCTTCACGCTCGCCGGGCAGCTCGTCCGGACCCTCGAGAAGAACGATCCTTCGACCTCGGTCCTCAACTGGGACCTCGAGACCTTCAACGATCTCCCCGTGGCGAGCGGCATGTACCTCTACCAGATAGAGGCGCCGGGCATCGGTGCCACGCGGGGTCGCATGGTCGTGTTCATGGAGAAGGAACGTCTCAACAACTTCTAGGAGGAACGGAGATGAATCGGATCCTGAACACGAATGGAGGCCGGGGGCTCGTCGCGATCCTCGTCCTCGCCCTGGGCGGGCTCACGGCCCCGGGCCTCGCGCCGGACGTCCGGGCCGGCTCCACGGAGCGGATCGGAACGAACTCGGCGCCCGAGCTGTCGATCAACGTCGGCCCGCGCGCGAACGCGCTCGGCGGGAACGGAGTGGCGGACGTGAAGGGCTCGGAGTCCATCTACTGGAATCCGGCCGGGCTCGCCGTGCTGAACGGAACGGAGGCCTCCTTCACGCACGTCAGCCACATCGGCGAGACGAACGTCAATTACTTCTCGATCGCGACCCGGGCCGGGAGCATCGGCAACCTCGGGTTCTCGGCCAAGGTCTTCAGCGCCGGGGACGTGATCGTGACGACCGAGACGGCGCCGGACGGCACGGGCGAGATCCTCTCGCCGACGTTCGCGACGATCGGCGTGACGTACGCGCGCCAGTTCACGGACCGCGTGCGCTTCGGCGCGAACATGATGTTCGTCAACGAGTCGATCGCGGAGGCGCACGCGAAGGGCATCGCGTTCGACTTCGGCTTCCAGTACGACACGAACGAGCACGGGCTCGTGTTCGGCTTCTCGATGAAGAACTTCGGCCCCGCGCTCGAGTACGAGGGCGCGTCGTTCGACGTCAACACGCCGCCGCCCGGCTCCGAGCCCGGGTCGTCGAACCGGACGCTCCGGTTCACGACCACGGAGAACGAGCTTCCGTCGTACTTCCAGATCGGCGGCGCGTACAACCTGTGGCAGCAGGGGACGGACCACCGCGTGCAGGTGCTCGGGACGTTCACGAGCAACAACTTCACCCCGGACGACTTCCGGGTCGGCGCCGAGTACAAGTACAGGGAGAACCTGGCGCTTCGGGCGGGCTACAACTCGTTCGTCAGCGACACGGATCTCGACACCTACGACGGCATCAGCTTCGGCGCCGGCGTAGGGGTTCCGCTCGGCACGGCGCGCCTCCAGTTCGACTACGCACAGAGGATGGTGAACGACTGGTTCGGCGACACACACGAGTTCGGAGTGCGAGTGCTGTTCTGATGCGACGAAGAAGCACGCGCTTCGTTCAACGGAAGGCGGCGGGCCCCCCGGCCCGCCGCTTTTTTGCCGGGAGTCAACCTGCCGCACGGTAGGTTCGCCGGCGGCGGAGGCTCGCGTCCGGCAGATAGGGGTCACAACTGGTTCCAGAACCAGTTGACCAACCTGCTGTGCAGCAGGTTCGTCGGCGGGTGTCGGGTCCGGCGCCGGCAGGGCACGGGGTCACAACTGGTTCCAGAACCAGTTGATCAACCTGCTACGCAGCAGGTGCTGTTGACATAATCGACGGCGGCGCGGAGCAGCACGGCCGAAACAACATGCCCCGGGGCATGTTGGTTGCCCTGGGGCAAGTGAACGGCGGGAGGATTCGCCGCGGAGATCCGGCCTGAGCGGGAACTCGCTAGGCGTACACCCCGCGGAGCTTGACGACCTCGATCACCCGGCGAATCGCGAGCATGAACGCCGCCACCCGCATGTGCACCCGCGGCGTCGGCATGGCGTTGTCCGCGTCGACGGCGAGCTCGAGCACGTCGTGGAACGCCTTGACCATGTACTGCTCGAGGCGGTCGTTCACTTCGCGCTCGGTCCAGTAGAAGCCCTGGTTGTTCTGCACCCACTCGAAGTACGAGACCGTCACCCCGCCCGAATTGCACAGGATGTCGGGGATCACGAAGATCCCGCGCTCCTTGAGGATCCGGTCCGCCTCATGCGTCGTCGGCCCGTTCGCACCCTCCGCCACGATCCGGGCCTTCACCCTGCCCGCGTTCTCGTGCGTGATCTGATTCTCGAGAGCAGCCGGGATCAGGATGTCGCAGTCGTACTCGATGATCGAGCTCGTGAGCGGCTGCGAGCCCGAGAAGCCGACGACCGAGCCCGTGCGCTTCGTGTGCTCGAGCAACGCCATCATGTCGAGGCCGCCCGGATTGTGGATTCCGCCCTTCACGTCGGAGGCGGCGACGATCTTCGCCCCGTCCTGCGAAATGAGCTCGGCGCCAATCGAGCCCACGTTGCCGAAGCCCTGGACGGCAACCCGGCACTTCGCGAGGTCCATCTTGAGATGACGGGTCGCTTCGCGGACGCAGAACTGGACGCCGCGGCCGGTCGCCTCACGCCGCCCGCGCGAACCGCCCAGGCGAACCGGCTTCCCGGTGATGACGCCGGGAACCGTGCGGCGGGCGTGCATCGAGTACGTGTCCATGAACCACGCCATCGTCTGCTCGTTCGTGTTGACGTCGGGCGCGGGCACGTCCATGTCGGGGCCGAACAGGTCCGCTAAGTCCGCGGCGTAGCGGCGCGTGAGCCGCTCGAGCTCGCCCTTCGACATCTTCGTGGGATCGCACGCGATCCCGCCCTTGCCGCCGCCGAACGGGATGTTCACGACCGCGCACTTCCAGGTCATCCACGCGGCGAGCGCCCGGACCTCGTCGAGCGTGACGTCCGGGTGATAGCGGATTCCACCCTTCGCCGGCCCGCGCACGATCGAGTGCTGCACGCGATAGCCGGTGAACACGCGGAAGCTCCCGTCGTCCATCTGGATCGGCAGCGACACGATCGTCGAGCGCCGGGGCTGCTTGATGATCTCGAGCAGGCCGGGATCGATCTCGAGCATCTGCGCGGCTTCGTCGAACTGCGCCTGCGCATTCTCGAGGGGATTGAGCTCCTTCTGAATATCCGCGCCTTCGGCGGGCATGGTCCTTCCTCCGGGGATTCTGGGAATGGGGGACGGGGGCGGAACACCCCGGACCGCACGGGCCCGGCCTGTCCGAGCGCGCGGCGAAGGACGAGCCTGTGCGGTTTGTCCCGAAGCGGCGGGAGTCTAGCAGGGGCCCCGAAACCCCACAAGAGGCGCGCCGGAGTGACGAAAGACGGAGATGCGCGTTGGGCATGAAAGACAAGCAGAAGGGGCTGCGCCTTGTTGGGCACAGCCCCTCTTCGAACCGATACGGACGAAATCAGAAGCGCTTGTAACCGTCCTTGAGCCCGCCCCAGGTGGTGGGCGCCGGAGTGCCGAGGGCTCCCGCATTGAGCGAGGCCAGGCGCGCCGGGCCGCCGGGAAGAGGCTGCGACAGATCGTCCCACCGGTAGATGTACCAGCGATCCGTGCGCGCTTCCTGCCCGGTGTCGAGAACCGCGGCGTCGCCGCGCACGAGATAGAAC